>JAGRLL010000247.1:0-55022 GCA_020441855.1 Nitratireductor sp. | reverse complement strand
AAGGGCCTAGTACTTTCCCGTCAGCGCCTCATTCAGGATCAGCTTGTCGAGTGTCAGATCGGAGACTGCCTTGCGAAGCCGGGCATTCTCCTTTTCCAGTTCCTTCAGCCGATGGGCCTGGCTGACTTCCATGCCGCCATACTCGCGGCGCCAGCGATAGTAACTCTGCTCCGACACGCCGAAGCCGCGGCAGATCTCACCGACCGTCTGGCCTTGGCTGAGCCTGATCTCCGCTTCTCGCAGCATTCCAATAATCTGTTCGGGTTTGTAGTTCTTCCGGCTCATTCTAATCTCCTTCAAGAGCTCGAACTAAGCCAGATCCTAACGATCAGCGTGGACTACTTTCCGGGACCCAGGTCAAGTCGCGTCCTACGGGAAATTGATTGTGGCCTGCCCCTATAGGGTGGTCCGGTTTCAGTCTTAGTGCATGACCATCGCTGCTGTCGAGACTTGTAAACCGCAACCTGGTTGATGGCCGCTCATCGTCATGATTTCGTGCGGTCCGACGTTGAAAATGATCCAGCCGCCGATTTTCTGAAGCCTCATCCCCCAACACTGGACATGATCCCGGTCGGGATTCCATGTGCAACGGTCAAGCACGGCAACTAGCTCCTGGCCACTTGGGCCTTCTAGCACGATACGGATACTCTCCAGCGCCGAACAGTGTTTGCGGGTGACCCGGCGAATGCCTGGGTTCCCATTTTCACCAACTCCATGTCGTTTCCGATATCCGTCTCATCATCGCTCCTTGAATTGTCGCGATGAGCCTGAAATCCACCTCAATCGGTCAGGCCCAAATCGTTTCATTGTCGCTGGCCCAGCAGCGGCGTAGGCGACAATCAGTGAAGCGCTAAGGGCTTTTCTTCGGCGGCCTGCCGGAATGCGTCCAGTCCGGCGCCATTTTCTCCCGCGGCGCGCTAAGCGCCTCTTCGGTCAGGAACTTCGTCGAGGTCCAACCGCCGTCGACCGCCAGTACCTGCCCGTTGATCCAGCCCGATGCGGGGGAGGAGAGGAACCAGATGGCGGCCGCCACATCCTGCGGCGTGCCCCAGCGGGCGGCGGGAGTCATGTCGTAATTCAAGCGGCGGAAGGCTTCCAATTTCAGCCGGTGCTCGGTCATAGGCGTGGGAATGACGCCGGGCGCCACGGCGTTCGAGCGGATGCCGGCGGAGCCGTATTGCGCCGCCATGTGTAGGGTCAGGCCGTTGAGTCCCGCCTTGGCGGCAGAATAGGCGCCGCCCCTCAGCCCGCCGAGAATCGAATAGGTCGAGGAGACGTTGACGATGGTCGCCTCGTCACCGAATGCGGCCAGTGCCTCGCGCGCCAACCGGAAGGGCGCACGCAGCATGATGCCGAGGAACCTGTCGAGCGTGGCGTCGTCGGTTTCGTGCACGGGCAGGGGGCTGCCGATGCCAGCATTGTTCACCAGATGGTCGAGACGGCCGAATGTGTCGAGCGCATGGGTCACCGCGCGGGCCGGGGCATCGTCGGCGGTGACATCGAGCGCGATCACGGAAAAAGGTGCCGGGAGACATTTCAGGTTTTCGGCCGCTCGGGCGAGCTTTTTGGGATCCCGGGCGACACCGACGACCGCGACACCGTTTTCCAGGAACGTTCGGGTGGTGGCGAGGCCGATGCCGCTGGAGGCTCCGGTGATGATGGCAACGTGTTGGTCGGTCATGCCGGCACCTTTGCGAGCGGGAACATCGGGGAGGGCAGGGACAGGAAATCCGTTGCACCGAGATAGTTCCTCAACAGGTGCGCCTGTTTCAGGAAAAGCTGCACGTCGGCTTCAGCCGAAAATCCGATGCCGCCGTGAATCTGGATGCAAAGCCGGGCGTTCTGGAGCGCCACACGCGGGGCAAGCCGGGCGAGTGCAGCGGTCTGGAAGGCTGCGTCCTCCCGTCCGTCACGCACCGCGATGGCGGCCATGTCCAATTGCGCCGAAACCATCTCGACTCCGATGGCCATGTTGGCGCAATGGTGCTTGATCGCCTGGAAACTTCCGATGGGACGGCCGAACTGTTCGCGGGTTCCTGCATAATCGACGGCGAGGTCTCGCGCCGCGCGGGCGACACCGAGAAGCTGGGCACTGGTTAGAAGGGCGTGCAGACGCGCCGTCTCCTCATCGGCTTTGAAGCCATTCCCGACAGAGCGCACGTCCTTCAGCCGGGAAAGAGGGCGTCCGTGACCCATCGCGGTTGCCGGCTCCATCTCCGCGTCCTTGAGCCCGACGAGATTCAGACCATCATCGGTGCGGATCACGGCCATCGCGGCACCGTCCGGTTCGAAAAGGAAATGGTCGTTGCGGGTCGATACGCCGGCGCAGACCCTGGTTTCTCCGGAGGCGATAGCCTGCGCCAGTCCGTCGCGTCCGGTTTCAAGCGCGATCCTGGCGGCAAGGGTGCTGGCAAGAGCAGTGGGGGCCAGCAGGTGGCGCCCGAGCGCGGCGTGCAGATGCGCTTCCTCCAGCGCTGAAAAGCCGGCGCCGCCCGATTCTTCCGGCAGGGAGAGGAGGAAGGCGCCGAAATCCGCTAGCGGCGCCATGCCATCGACATGCGCCGAGTCGCGCAGGCGGTCGAGCGGGTAGTTGGCGTCGAGCAAGGACTGCGCCGCGTAGAGGATATGCGTCAGCTCTTCTCCGGGGGTCAGGTCATAGCTCATGCACGTGCCTCCCGCGGAAGGCCGAGAATGCGTTCGGCGATGATGTTGCGCTGGATCTCCGCAGTGCCGCCCGCGATCGTCTCGGAATAGCTTTCGAGATAGTCGTGCACCCAGGGGCCCTCGGCAAGCGCTCCCGCCCCGAGAATGTCAACGGCTGTCCGGTGGATGCGTTGCGCCAGTTCCGCGTAGGACAGACGGACGAGCGAACCGTCGAAGGGCGTAGCGGGTTCGCGCAGCGCGGTACGATAGGTCATTGCGCGGACCGCGGCCGCCTCCGCCCGCAAGTCGGACAGTATCTCGGCCGCCGCGGTGCCGGGTGCGGGTCGGGCAAGATCGATGAGTTCCTCGATCTTCACCGAGAGTTCGAGCTGCAAGGTCATGGCAGCGGTGCGCCGCTCGATGCCCAGCGTCGTCATGGCAGTGTTCCAGCCATTGTGAAGCCCGCCGACGATCTCGCTCAGCGGGATCCGCACATCGTCGTAAAAGACCTCGGCGAAGTGGCTGACCCCGGCCATGTTGCAGATGGGACGAATTGTGATGCCGGGAAGCGTCATGTCGCAGATCACCCAGCTGAGGCCCTTGTTGCGGGCGGAGCCGGGTTCGGTGCGGATCAGCAGTTCCTGGTAATCGGCGATGTGGGCGAAACTGGACCAGATCTTCTGGCCGTTCACGACGATATGGTCGCCGTCCACGCGACCCGTTGTCTTCAAGGATGCGAGGTCGGAGCCGGCACCCGGTTCAGAGAAGCCCTGGCACCAGATCGACCGGCCTTCGAGAATACGGGGCAGGTGGAATGTCTTTTGGCGCTCCGTCCCGCAGGCAATGAGCGTCGGTCCGGCGTGATTGAGCGCGACGAAGGTGCAGTCGAGGGCCGACGGGGCGCGGGCTCGGACATATTCCTCGTACCAGAGGATCATGCGGGTCGGCGACAGGCCCTGGCCGCCATAGTCTGCCGGCCACGCAAGGCCGGACCAGCCGCTGGCGTGAAGCCTTGCCAGCCATTCGAGGGCATACTCACGCGAGGGATGGCCTTCATGCGGTGCCGGTGCAGCAGGGACGTTCGCCTTAAGCCAGTCGCGGGCGTTCAGGCGAAAGGCGACATCTTCCGGGGCGAGTTCGAGCATCATGCGTGAACCAACACCTGCGCAATGTACCACATTCTGGAACGAATATAATCCATGCCTTGGCGTCCTCCTCGCAAGGTAAACCTCCATTATTGGCAGGTTACACAGCGTAAAACCATGTAGTCAAGCGTTCCATGGTTGACAGGCGCCAATCCGGGAGCCATGTTCTGCGGCGCCTTGATGGTAGTATCGTACCACAATATGGGAGTAAGAGGCGAATGGACTTCACCTGGACCGCGGAGGACGCGGCCTATCGCGCCCGTGTTCGGAACTTTCTGGACCGCGAGTTGCCCGACAATTGGGACGAGATTGCGCGACATGGGCCGGGTTCCCCGGAACAGACGGAGTTCAGTCTCGAATTCTGCCCCAAGCTGGCGGCTGAAGGACTTCTGGTCCCGCACTGGCCCGAGGAGTGGGGTGGTGCTGCGCGTCCGCCCTGGGAGCACTTCATCCTCGGCGAGGAGATGTGGCGCGTGGGCGAACCGCGCGGTGCACAATACATGAATGTGAACTGGATCGGTCCCGTTTTGATGAAATACGGGTCCGAGGCGCAGAAGAAGCGCTACATTCCCGAGATGGCCTCCGGCAAGGCGATCTGGTGCCAGGGATTCTCCGAGCCGAATGCCGGCTCCGACCTCGCGTCGCTGCAGACCCGGGCGGTGCGCGACGGCGACGATTACGTCGTCAACGGTCAGAAGATCTGGACGTCCTATGCCGGCCTTGCAACGACCTGTTTCCTGCTGGTGCAGACTTCAGGCGCACAGGGCGGGCGTTCGGGCATCGCGATTTTCCTCGTTCCCATGGACACGCCGGGGATCGAGGTCAGGGCGATCCCGAGCCTGATCGGCCATGGTGACATCCACGAGGTCTTCTTCACCGACGTGCGCGTACCGGCCTCCTGCCGCCTGGGCGAAGAAGGGGAGGGCTGGACCATCATCTCCTATGCGCTCGCCAATGAACGGGTCGGCATTCCGCGATACGAGATGGGCACGCACGAACTGGACGCCATGGTGAGCGAACTTCAGCGGCGCGGGCAGTTCTCCGACAGTGTGGTACGCAGCCGGGCGGCGGCCGCAGCGGCGGCCTGCGAGGCTGCGCGCCTGCAAGTCTACCGCGTCGTGGATGGGCGGGCGCGCGGCTTGGCGCCAGGCAACGAGTCCAATCTCGCACGTTTGGCCGTCGTCGCGGCGGAACATGCGGTGGCCGATTTCGGGATGGATTTCCTGCCGGACTGCTTTTCCGGCTCGAAACATCTGTCGATGTTGTCGCATCACGAGCGCGCCATCGTCACCGGCATCGCGGCCGGAGCGGCGGAGATTCAGCTCAATCTCGTGGCACGCCGCCATCTGAACCTGCCGAAAGGGGCCTGACATGCGGTTCGGGCTGAATGAGGACCAGTCAACCTTCGCGACGGTGCTGGGCCAGATGCTGGGATCGCCGGAGGCCGGTTTCAAGACGGTCGAGGGCTGGGGACGTAACGATTATGGCGCGGCGCTCGATGCCCGGCTGGAGGAGAACGGCTTTTTCGAAGCGGCGCCGGAAGCCGAGCTCGGCACGGTCGCCGCGGCACTCATGGTCCATGAAGTCGCGCAGGCGCCGGTCTGTATCGAATGCGCGGCCTCGGCCCTGGTCCGGCCCTTCCTGGGTGGCGAGGTATCGCGTCCGCTGGCCGTGGTCGTTGACGACGCGCCCGGCGCGATCCGCTATCTGCCGCAGGCCAGGGGGCTGGTGGCGATCTCTGCGGAAGGCGTGCGCTATGCCGACCTGCCCGACAATGCCGTGCGGCCGGTCGAGAGCCTCTACGCCTATCCGATGGGAGAGGTCGACATGACCATCCCGGACTGGTGCGAGATCGCAGTCGACCCGGCAGACATGCGGGTCCTGTGGCAGGTCGCACTGGCGGCGGAACTGACCGGCGTACTCAAGGCGGGAATGGAGTCCGTTCTCGAACATGTGCGCGAACGCAAGCAGTTTGGCCAGCCGCTTGGCGCCTTCCAGGGCGTCCAGCACCGGCTTGCCACCGCCTCGGTCGAGATCGAGGGGGCGAAACTGCAAATGCTGAAGGCGGCACAGAGCCGTTCGGCGCAGGATGCCGCCGCAGCGCTCGGCTACACGCAGGCGATCGCCACGCGGATCATCTACGATCTGCACCAGTTCATGGGGGCGATGGGCATGACGCTGGAGCATCCGTTGCATCGCTGGTCCTATCGGGCGAAGCTCCTGAAGGCAGAGATGGGCGGATCGGCGGGCGCCTACCTCACCTACGCCACCGAAAGATGGGGTGCGGCATGAGCGCGCTGCCGGTATTCGAAACGGTCCTGCTCGAAAGGGACGGCCGGCGGCTGACGGTCACGATGAACCGGCCGCAGGTGCTGAACGTCTTCGACGCGGCGCTGCACAAGGAAATCATCGAGGCGCTGGCCTTCGCCGGATCGGATGCCAACTCCGACGTGGTTGTGGTCACGGGGGCGGGGCGGGCATTTTCGGCAGGCGGTGACATCGGCCGGATGCAGCACTTTATCGACCATCCCGACGATTTCAAAGAAGAAGCGGAAGACGCCAAGCGCCTGGTCTTCACGCTTCTCGACATCGAAAAGCCGGTGGTGGCGCGTATCAACGGCCCGGCGGTCGGGCTGGGGGCGACGATCGCGCTGTTCTGCGACGTGAGCTTCGCTTCGGACAATGCCAAGATCGGCGATCCGCATGTGACGATCGGGCTGGCTGCCGGCGATGGCGGTGCCGTCATCTGGCCGCAGCTTATCGGTTTCCATCGGGCGAAGGAGTTCCTGATGACGGGTGAAATCTTGAGCGCGGCGCGCGCTGCCGAGATCGGGCTGGTCAACCATGTTGTGCCGGAGGCCGAGCTGGATGCGGCGGTGGACGCCTTCTGCGACAGGCTGCTGGCGGGCGCGCAGCAGGCAATCCGCTGGACCAAGGCAACGGTGAACATCGAGCTCAAGCGCATCGCCGGTGCGCTGATGGAGCCAGGAATGGCCTATGAATTGCAGACCGTCCGCTCGGAGGCGCACCGCAAGCGCGTCGAAGCCTTTGTGCAGCGGACCAGGAAGAAGCCATGACCCCGGCGGAGGGTCTCTCGGCCCGCCTCAAGACGCTTCAGGAGGCGGGGCGGATCAGCTTAACCCCATGGCCCGGACTGGGCGCGCTTGCGCTGGCTCTGACGGCGGAGGATCCGGATCGTGTGGTGATCAGCCAGGGCGGGTGCCACCTGACGCGCGGCGACCTGGTCGGACTGGCACAAAGGCTTGGCGGGGCGCTACAGGCGCGAGGCCTGAAGAAAGGCTCCGTCGTGGCGTTCCAACTTCCCAACTGGTGGGAGGCCTGCGTCGTCAACATGGCCGCGGCGCTGTTCGGCTGGCGCATCGTGCCGCTGCTGCCGATCTACCGCGCGGCGGAACTGGGCACGATCCTGCCCGCCTGCGGGGTGGAAGCGATCTTCGTGCCCGCCGCAACGCCGAAGATCGATCACGCCGCCTTGGTGAGAGGCCTCGATCAAGTGCCGCCGGCGATCATCACCGTCAGGGGCGACAGCAACGATCCCGACCGATTCGAGACGCTTCTTGATCATGAACCCGGCGCGCCGCAGATCGCGCCCGTTGCCGACGCCAAGCTCATCCTCTTCACCTCGGGAAGCACCGGCCGCCCCAAGGGGGTGATCCACACCCACGCCTCGCTCGACTCGGCGGTGCGGGTCGCCGCCAAATATTGGGGCCTGGACGAGGATGACGTGCTCTACGTGCCCTCGCCGATCGGGCATATCGGCGGGTCGATCTATGCCTTCGAGTTTCCCTGGATCACGGGTTGCCGCACCATCCTCGAAGATCATTGGGAACCTTCGCGCGCTGTCGCCTGCATCGACAGGGAGAAGGTGACCTTCATGGCGGGCGCTACGCCGTTCCTGCGGGGGCTGCTCGATGCGGCGGAGGCGGCCGGCTCGCGCCTTCCCTGCCTGCGCCACTTCATCTGCGGTGGCGCCAGCGTGCCGCCGGACCTCGTCCGACGCGCGCTCGGAGCCTTGCCGAACGCGGTGGTCTCGCGGGCCTACGGTTCGACCGAGGCGCCATTGGCCTTTCCCGGAATCTGGGACCGGGCCACAGCCGAGGCACGGGCGGACACCGATGGCGAGAAAGCCCTGGATGTGCGGCTGCTCGGACCCCGCGGCCGGGAGGTCGCAGCGGGGGCGGAAGGCGAAATCGCGGTGCGCGGGCCGCAGGTGTTCGCGGGCTATCTCGACCCGGAGGACGACAAGGGCAGCTTCACGCAGGACGGATTCTTCCTGATGGGGGACCTCGGGCGCCTGGTGGAGGAACGTTTCGTCGTCATCACCGGACGGACCAAGGACATCATCATCCGCAAGGGCGAAAACATCAGTCCGCTCGAGATCGAGAATTCGCTGCTGCGTCATCCGGCGGTGAAGACGGTTTCCATCGTCGGTGCACCGGACGCGGAGCGTGGCGAAATGGTCGTGGCCTTCGTCGTGACGAAGCCCGGTACCCATTTCGGCATGGCCGAGATGACCGCGCATCTGGAAGCTGCCGGCTTCGCCCGGCAGAAATTCCCCGAGCGGCTCGAGGTGGTAGGCGCATTGCCGACGAATTCCGTCGGCAAGATCCAGAAACCGGAACTGCGCAAGATCGCGGCCGGACTGGTGCCGATGCCATGACCCGTGGGTCCTTCGTCACAGTCACCCGCCCGCTGGAAGGTGTCGCCTGCGTCACGCTCGACCGGCCGGAGCGCATGAATGCGCTGTCCATGGCGGTGTCCCGCGACGTGCTGGCGACGCTGGAAGGGGTCGCCGAAGACACTTCCGTAGGCGCAGTCGTGCTGACCGGCGCCGGACGGGGCTTCTGTGCCGGAGGCGACGTCAAGGAAATGGAAGCGAACCGGGGCAAGACGCTGGCTGAGCGCAAGGACGACCTGGCGCTGATGCACCGGATTCCGCGCGTCATCGCCGAGATGCCGCAAGTGGCGGTGGCTGCGGTCAACGGCGCGGCCTATGGCGCCGGCTTCGCCATGGCGATTACCTGCGACATCGTTCTGGCGGGCGAGGGCGCCCGCTTCGGCACGGCATTCCTGAAACAGGGACTGGTGAGCGATTTCGGCCTGTCCTACCAACTGACGCAGCTCGCGGGTCCGGCTGTGGCGCGGCAGGTCATTTTCACCGACAGGGTGCTTTCGGCGACGGATGCGCAGCGTCTCGGACTCGTCTCCGCCGTTCATCCGGCAGAGGCGCTGCTGGTGGAGTCATTCAAGATTGCCGAACAGATAGCCCGCTGGCCCGGCGAGGCGCGTGCCGGCATGAAACGTCTGTTGCGGCAGGCGGAGACGGCCGATCATGCAACGATGCTGGACCGGGAAGCCGCCGTGCAGGGGCGGTTGATCGTTTCCGAAGCGCATGCGGAAGCAGTGGATGCGTTCAACATCCGTCCCGCGAATTCGCGGGAAACAAAATCCGAAAGACCGGAAACTTGACCAGAGCGCCCTATCGCCGCGAACAGCTCCTACCCCTCTATGCGCCGAAGAGCGTGGCGGTCGTCGGGGCGTCGCCGCGTTCGGGCTCGTTCGGCGGACGTACGATCGAGAACCTCGCTGGTTACGACGGCGCGGTCTACCCGGTGAACGAGAAGTACGATGAAATCGGCGGGCACCGCTGCTATCCCTCGCTCGCTGCCTTGCCGCAGGTGCCAGACCTTGCAGTCCTGACCACGCCGGCGGGCAGTGTCGAGGCATCGCTCGAAGACTGTATTGCGGCAGGCGTTCCGGCTGTGATGGTTTATGCCTCGGGCTTCTCCGAGGTCGCGACGGAGGAAGGACAGGCGGCGCAGGCTCGGATGGCGAAACGGGCGGTACAGGCGGGCGTGCGCTTGCTCGGGCCGAACTGCGTCGGATTGCTCAACTACACGAGCGGCGCACGGATAACCTTTGCCGGGACGCCGAAGGGGCGGCTGTCCAGCGGGCCGGCGATCGGGCTCATCTGCCAGTCCGGCGCGCTCGGCTTCGCGTTGGCGCAGGCGATGGATCGCGGCGTCGGCTTCAGCCACGTGGTGAGCTGCGGCAATTCCTCCGACGTCGACGTGGCGGACTGGGTTTCGGCCCTGGCGGAGGAACCGTCCTGCACGGCAATCGCCTGCGCCTTCGAGGGCGTTTCGGACCCGCTCAAATTCCTGGCGGCGGCCCGGGTCGCCTGGCAGGCGGACAAGCCGCTCATCGTCTACAAAATGGCGGTCGGAGAAGAAGGTGCCACGGCGGCCATGTCGCATACCGCTTCGCTCGCCGGTTCGGCGGTGCTGTGGGAAGCGCTGTTCGAAAAGGGCGGTGCCGTCGCTGTGCACGATTTCGACGCGCTGATCGAGACCGCATGGTTCTTCGCCAAGGCGCCGGCGCCGAAGGGCGAAGGCGTGGCGATGCTGTCGGGCTCGGGCGGGGCTGCGATCATGTCGGCGGACTTCGCGGAGATCGTGGGCATTCCTATGCCCCAGCCCATTCCGGAAGTCGTCGCGCGGTTGAAGGAACTCATCCCGCCCTTCGTGCCGGCCCGCAATCCCTGCGACGTGACAGCGGGGGTCATCAACGACATGGATACGCTGCTCTCGTGCGCCGACGCGCTGCTGGGCGATCCGCAATATGGCGCGCTGATCTATGGCTACGCCTATGCCTATGAAACCGCGACCGTTCGCCAGCCCTATCTGAGCGCGCTCGCGGCCAGGCACCGCAAGCCGATCATCTATGTCTGGCTGACGCAGTTGATAGAGGGGCCGGGTCGCGCCGAGGCGGAACGCGACCCGAACGTGGCCGTGATCAGCTCCATGCGCCGTGTGTTCGAGGTGTTGAAGGCGTGGACCGAACGTTCCGCGCGCAGGGCCGCAAGCGCAAGCGTTGCCTCCGGACCCTCCGGAAAACAGGCGGTGGTGGCAATGCTCGCCGGCGAGACGGGTCGCGCGCTTGGCGAAAAGGCATCCAAGTCGATTCTGTCCGCCTATGGCATCGCGGTGCCGCGCGAGATTCTGGTGACGAACGCGCAAGAAGCTGCCGGCGCCGCCGACGGAATCGGCACGGTTCTGGCGATGAAGATTGACAGCCCGGACATCCTGCACAAGAGCGACGCCGGCGGAGTCGCGCTGAACGTCGAGGGTCCCCGTGCGGCCGGCGAGGCGTTCGATCGGATGCTGTCCGCATGCCGGGCGGCGCATCCGCAAGCGCGCATCAACGGGGTGCTGGTGCAGGAAATGATCCCCCCGGGACTCGAGATCATCGCCGGGTTCCGCAATGCGGACGGATTCGGACCGGTCCTGACCGTTGGTCTGGGCGGTGTCCTGACCGAATTGCTGGCCGACACCATCTCGGCCATCGCGCCCGTATCAACCTGCGAGGCCGAGGCGATGTTGCGCCGGCTGCGCGGCGCGCGTCTGTTCGACGGGTTCCGGGGCATGCCCGCCGTCGACCTCCGCGCCGCGGCCGAGGCCGTGGCGGCGCTGTCGCGCATTGCCATGGACTTTCCCGACCGGTTGGCCGAGTTCGACGTCAACCCGCTTATCTGCCTGCCGGACCGCTGTGTTGCGGTGGACGGGCTCGTCGTGCTCAAGACGGCGGTTGAGGATACGGCGAAAGTCCCATAATTCGGGATGCGCGAACCAATTCTTCCCATTATGCTGATCATGATGCCATCACTCGAAAGAGGAACGGGGTGAACCAGGACGGCACGCAGGCAATCCGGCGGGCGGCGGCGATTCTGCAGCGGATCGCGCATGTCTCGGACGACGAACCGGCAACATTGCGCGGGATCTCGCAATCGGTGGATCTGTCGCGCTCGACGGCGCATCGCATTCTCAAATGCCTGACGGATACCGGGCTCGCCCATTACGATCCGCAGACGCGCCGCTACGAAATCGGCATGCTGAGCTACGAGTTGGGTCTGGCCGTGACCGACCGGGTTCTGCAACTGGCACCATGGGCGGCCGCTGTGGACCGGGTTGCGCGGCGGGCGAATGTTACGACCTATCTGATGCGCCGCTCCGGCATGGAAGCGGTCTGTGTCCACAAGGCCGAGGGACGCACGGTGATCCGAGTGATCCCGGTCGAAGTCGGGCAGCGCCGCTATCTGGGCGTGGGTGCCGGCGCGACAGCCCTGTTGGCAGGACTGCACGACGACACCGTGGAACGGGTGATCGAGGCGGTGACACCTGAACTCGGCGTCTATGCCGATCTGTCGCCGGAGCGCATTCGCGACGCGGTGGCCGAAGCCCGGCGCACCGGTTACGCGGAAAGCCATGGGCACGCCTACAAGTCAATCTACGGGCTCGGCATCGGGGTCAGCGTACACGCGGCCGAACCCGACATCGCCCTTTCCATCGCCGCGCATGCCTCGGAAGTCGACGACCGGCGCATTGCCGAATGGAAGGAAATCATCACCGACGAGATCGCCGCCACCCAGCGGCAACTGGTTACACAGGCGAAATAGGATTCCGCCCGCCGGAAGCGGCTTGCAGCGCCATGGGGCAGCATGGTGACTGGAAGAAGTCCCGTGTGAAGGCCGGATATCCCTTATATTGCGGACGAAGCCGGCTGTGTCTGGCCACGCACGCGGGATACGAAGAGGTCGGCGATGAAGCCCGCGTCCTCGCCCAGCCGGTCGGTCGTGCCGTCGACAATGGCCTGAATGCTCATGCCCGAGATCGCGCCCGAGATGGCGCGCACGCTCTGTTCGATGTCGACATCGGGCCGAAGCTGACCCATCTCCCTTGCCTGCAGCATGTATTCACGCAAATTGTCCCGGTAGGCCTTGTGAAGCGCCACGACACGGGGTCGCAGCTCGGGAATGGAGCCGGTGGAATCGACAATGAGCTGGTAGAGCGCGACGGCGCTTTCCGGCATTTCATGCACGGCCTCGAGCTGGAGCCTGATGCGTTCCACCAGCGCCTCGCAACCCTTCTTGTCGCCGACTCGCTTTTCCACATGCCGCATGAAACGGTCCTGGATCGCGTCGAGCACGGCTTCCAGCAGGTTGAATTTCGTCCCGAACCGCTGCACCGGCAAGCCGCGGCTGTAGCCCGCGTCGAGGCCGATCTGGGCGAGATTCGCCCCCGCCGTTCCCTTGCGCCCGATCAGCGAGGTGGCCGCCCGCAGCATCCTGCGGTCGGAGGTCTCACGTCGCTTCTGCTTGGGGCCAAGCTGGAGCGGCACTGGTTCGGTGTCGTCGGATGCGGTCACGTCTGGTTCCTGTTCTGCGATCATTGCATCAGTCCCGGCAAGAAGAGGATAATTTGCGGGAATGCGATGAAAAGGGAAACCGCAATCGCATCGGCCACGAGAAAGAGGAGAATGCCGCGGAAGATCGTGGCCAGGCTCGCTTCGTTGCCCACCACGCCCTTAATGACGAAGACGTTCATGCCGATGGGCGGTGTGATCATGCCGATTTCGAGGAACTTGACGAGGAAAACGCCAAACCAGATGAGGTCGATGCCGGCATCGTCAAGTATGGGTAGCAGAACCGGCACGGTCAGCAGCATCGCGCCGAGTGGGTCGAGGAACATGCCGAGTACGAGATAGATGGCGGAGATGCCGATTAGCAGGGTCAGCTTGTTCGCCTGCATGGCCATGATCGCGTCGGCAATGAGGTGACCGGTGCCGGACAGCGTCAGGAAGCGCGTCAGCAGCGTCGCCCCGATGGCGATGAGAAACAGCGAGGAAGTGGTGATCAGGGTTTCCTTCAGCGATTCCCACAGGCCTTGCCGGTCGAGCGAACGCTTGACGAGGGCGATGGCGATCGAGGCGAGCGCACCTATCGCGCCGGCTTCCGTGGCGGTGAAAAAGCCGCCGAACATGCCGCCGATGACGACGACGAGCAGGACGAGGATCGGCCAGGTTTCACGCAGGTCGCGCAGGCGTTCTTCCATCGGCGGCAATTCGCGCAGGCGCGGCGCCAGATGCGGGTGGAAGGTGGCGAGGCCCACGACCACGGCCATGTAGAGTACAGCGGTTGTCAGACCGGCACCGATGCCGCCGATGAACAGCTTGGCGATCGGCGCCTCGGCAAAGACGCCGAAGAGGATCAGCAGGATCGAGGGCGGGATCAGTGCGCCCAATGTTCCCGCCGCTGCAACGGAGCCGGTCGCAAGCTTCATGTCGTAGCCCGCGCGTTTCATCTCCGGAATGGCGATGCGGCCCATGGCGGCGGCACAGGCAATGGAACTGCCGGTGACCGCGGCAAAGCCGGCCGAGCCCCAGATGGTCGCAACGGCCAGCCCTCCGGGCAGCCAGGCGAGCCAACTTCGCGCCACTTGGAACAAACCTCGGGTAAGCCCCGCGTAGTAGCAGACGTAGCCCATGAGCAGGAACATCGGCACCGAGGACAGCGTCCAGCTCGCAGAGAAATCGTAGGGAAGGGTGGATAGCATTCCCAGTGCCGGCCGCGGTCCGATCAGATAGTAGATTCCGGCAAACGATACGGAGATCAGGGCGATGCCGATATGGACCCTGAGGACCAGCAGGCCGAGCATCAGGCCAAGGCCGATCAAACCGATGATTTCGCGTTCCATGGCCGGCTACACCCCTTCGCGCATGGCGTCGCGAACGTCGTCCGCACGGTCCAACGGAACCTCGCCCATCCCACTTTGCAGCGGAGTGCACAGGACAATGACGCGGTAGAGCAGGATCGTCGTCATCAGGGCGAAGCCGGCGGGCAGGAAAAAGTAGCCGCCCCAGATCGCGATGTCCTCGCCGTTCTCCGTCACGAAGGCGCCGGCGTGGTATTTCTTCATCGCCTCGTCGAGGAGCGGTCCGGTGATGATCGCCGCGATAATCGCGGCAAACAGGCAGACCGCGCCGCCGAGAAGGCGGCGCAGCCGGGGCCCGAGCATCTGGTAGAGCACCTCGACCGAGATGTGACGGTCGAGGATTTCAGTCAAGCCGAGCGGCATGAAGGCTGCGGCGACCATGTACCAGCGTGTTACGAGCGCCTGGGTGAACGGGACGCGGATCGTGAGGAGGTTCTTCAGAACCACGTCCAGGGTCACCTGAACCATCATGAGCACGACACAGGCCGCGCCGATGAGGGCAAAGCCCATGGCGAGTCGGTTTAGGATCCGTCCAAGCAGGCGCATGTCATTCACTCAGAGCGAATTCGGGCACTCAGAGCGAGCTCGGGTCGATCTTGCTGTAGAACTCATCGTAATAGACCTTGGCTACGGCATCGACATCGGTGGTGTCCACACCTTCGAAGGCCTTCTTCCACTTGTCCACCAGTGCGACGATGGCGGCGATCCGCTCGGGTGCGTCCGTCTGACCGTATTTCTCCACGGCGATCTTGGCGACGGTGTCGATCTCCGTCTTGTAGAAGGCATCGGTCGCGGTGGCGAGTTCCGCGTCCGGCTCCACCACCTCGACGCCGCCCATCGACGGATTCTTCAGGAACGCCTGGTTCTCGCCATAGTAGGTGACGGTCACATGGGCGTGGCCCTTGGCGGCGGCCTGCAGCGTGGCACGCTTGTCGCCGTCGCTCATCTCGTTCCAGAGATCGCGGTTCACCGTGAATACCGAGGAGCCGAGATAAAGTCCGATCGGCACGTCGAGCACATAGTCCACCACGTCGCCGTAGGACAGGCTCTTCAGCGTATCGAGACCCTGGGTGTTGCCGTCGAGCGTGCCCTGATTGAGCGATTCATAAATGTCGCCCGAGGGGATGACGACGGCCTTGGCACCCATCGCCTCGACGTAGCGGCCAAAGGCGCCGACGCCGCGGATCGTCTTGCCGGCGAAGTCCGCCTTGGATGCGATCCTGGTCTTCGACATCAGATAGTAGGGGCCAACCGCGCTGAAGCCAAGATTGAGCTGGTTGAGCGCCTTGAACTCGGCGCGGCAGGGATCGCACTGGTTCAGGATGTAGTCGCTGATCACGCCGGTCATCACCACCACGTTGGGGGATGCGGTCACCACATCGGTCACCATGTTCGTGTAGGGGAATTCGGCGCGACTGTAGGCGGGTATCGTGTAGCCGATGTCAACGATGCCGTCGCGTATGCCGTTGGTCATCTCGGCGAATTTGAGCAGCGTGCCGGGATAGACCTCCGAGGTGTATTTGCCGCCGGTGAGTTTCTTCAGTTCATCGGCGAAGACAACCACGCCGCTATTGAGGCCGTTTTTCGACGCCGTTCCGGTTGCGATGCGCAACTCCTTGGCCGCCGCATTGCCAGGCAGCGAGGTGGAGAGGGCGAGGCCGGCGGACATGATGGCGCCAACCGCCAGCCCGAGGCTGGTGCGTGAATGTTTCATTTAGTCCTCCCTTGGACATCGCGCCCCGGAAATCGTGTTTTGCGCGATTGCCTTCGATACGATTTTTTCGCTAACTGGCTAGCAAGCGATTTTCGGACGCTAACCAGCGAGCAAGCCAAAGTAAAGAGACTTGGAGGGGAAACATGTTCGACCTGACGGGGAAATGTGCCGTGGTGACCGGTGGCGGGCGCGGTATCGGGCGGGGAATAAGCCTGGCGCTTGCCGCCGCGGGGGCCGATCTGTTCGTCACCGGACGTTCCTCGGCGATGCTGGAGGCGACGGTAGCGCAGATCAGGGCGGCGGGCGGACGTGCCGTGGCCATGCCGGCGGACATTACCGACATGGCGGTTCCGGGATCGCTGGCCGAGCGCGCGCTGGCCGAATTTGGCCGTCTCGACGTCTGGGTCAACAATGCCGGAAGTGCGGCGCGTGAAGACGTGGGCGCACTGATCGACCTCAACGAGGGACAGTGGGACCGGGTGGTGGACCTCAACATGAAGTCCGCCTTTTTCGGTGCGCAGGCGGCGGCGCGGGCCATGCGCGGGCGAGGCGGCGGGTCCATCATCAACATCACCTCGCGATCCGGCTCGCATCCAAACCCGATGACCGGCCAGTACGGCGCGGCGAAGGCCGGCGTGGAGAACCTGACCATGACCATGGGGGTGGAGTGGGGTCACATGGGCATCCGGGTGAACGCGGTCGCGCCCGGCGTGGTGGTGACGGAAGAGACGATGGCCGTGCTCACCGGCGATCGGTCACAGAAGCAGATCGATACGGTACCGCTTGGCCGTCTCGGGCAACCGCACGACATCGCCTCGGCTTGCGTCTATCTGGCGAGCGATGAGGCCGCGTGGGTCTCAGGCATCACGATCCCCGTCAATGGCGGCAGCCGGATCGCCATCGGGTATCTCGCCTATCTGCGCAAGGCGGCGAAGGCGAGGGAGGGATGAAGCGGCCGGCGATTGCGTGCCAATGTGCATTTCAATAACCAATTAACAAGCAACCTAGCTTTCGCGTCCGTGCCGGACGCGTGCGTGGTACCGGGAGTTCTCGTCCGATGAAGCTGCATGCCGCCCTTGCCAAGGCTCTCGCGGATGGTGGCGCGAGCCGACTGTTCGGCGTCGTCGGGGACGCCAACGCCTACATGGTCGACGTCTATGCGCGCTCGGGTGAAGGACGCTACATCGCGGCCGCGAACGAGAACGGTGCCGTGCTGATGGCCATCGGCGCGGCGATGGTGAGCGGCGGTACAGGCTTTGCGACGGTGACACACGGGCCAGCGCTGACAAATTGCGTGACCGCGCTGGCCGAAGGCGTGAAGTCGAATACCCCGATCGTGCTGCTGTGCGGGGATACCCCCGCGAATGACCGCGAGAATCTGCAGAACATCGACCAGAAGGCGGTGATCCTATCGTCCGGCGCCGGCTTCGAGCAGATGCGTTCCCCCGAAACCGCGCTGGCGGATCTTGCGCGCGCGGTGAGACGTGCCCGCAGCGAGCGGCGTCCGGTTGCCTTCAACATGCCGGCCGAGATGCAATGGTCGGATGTCGACTATGTGCTCGTTTCATGGGAAGTCCCGGCGCTACCGGAGACCCGCATCGAGGGCGAGTCGCTCGACAATGCGATCGGCATCATCGCCGCCGCCCGCCGCCCGGTGGTTCTTGCCGGCCGTGGCGCCATCGACGCGGCAAGCCGCGCCGCGCTGCTGAAACTCGCGCGGCGGCTGGAGGCGCCGGTCGCCACGACGATGCGGGCGAAGAACCTGTTTCGCGGCGAGGACCATGCGCTGGGCGTCTACGGCACCGTGAGCACATCGGCCGCGAGCGATGCAATTATGAAGGCCGACTGCCTGATCGCGTTCGGGGCATCCCTGAACTTCCATACCACCGCGCAAGGCTCCTTCGTCGAGGGCAAGCGGGTGATCCAGATCGCCGACAGGGCGCAAGACCTGGGAGTCGCGGCAGTCGCAAACGTCGCCATTCTCGGCCGGCCCGCGGATGTGGCGGAGACATTCTGCCACTGGCTCGACGAGGCGGAGATCCCCGCCTCGGGTTTCACCCGTGAACTGCCGGCGCAGGGGCTCGACCGGCCGGAGGTGAAAAACGCCGGGGCGACCCGCGAGGGCTGCGTCGACTTCCTGACGACGCTCGACCGGCTCAATGCCGTGCTGCCGCAGGAGCGCACGCTCGTCACCGATGCCGGGCGGTGGATGGTGCGCAGCTATGGTCTTCTGACCGCGCCGGGGCCTCGCGACCACGTGACCTCGGCCAGCTTCGGCTCCATAGGGCTCGGCATGGCAACCGCCATCGGTGCTGCCGCCATGCGGCCCGACCGCCCCGCCATCCTGTTCTGCGGAGACGGCGGCTTCATGCTCGGCAACCTCACCGAGTTCAACACGGCGGTTCGCGAGCGCATGGACATCATCTGCGTCGTCTTCGACGACGGCAGCTACGGTGCCGAGCACATCCAGTTTCGCGACAAGCAGCTCGACCCGGCGATCGCACTCTTTAGCTGGCCCGAGTTCGCTGTCGTGGCCGAGGCGCTCGGCGGGGCGGGCATGGCCATCCGCACGGAGGCCGATCTTGATGCGCTGCCGGTAGCGATCGAGGCGCGCGACCGGACCCGCCCCTTTCTGATCGATGTGAAACTGGACCCCGACCGGATGACCATGTGGTGAGATCGATATCTCAGTTACCGGAATGCCATCCCACAATATGGACTATTCATGCAAATCCACATTGATCCCAATTGAGATGCGGTGCCGCAGTTCCTTTGCTCTATCTTATTCATTTTACATGAAAAATTGACATTTTGGTTGTTTCCTTTCGGGATTTCACCCGGATATGATCGGAATGCTTCGCCCGGTCCAAGCGAATTTGCCGAGATTTTGTTGTCCCACAAAGTAGGATGTGATAGCTTTTCAGGCAGTCCGGCCGCCAGATGCCGGGCCGAATGAATTTGCTGTCAAAGGCAATGGGAGGAATTGATGCACTCAATCGGATTTTGGACGCGGCTTTCAGCCGTGGTCGTTGTGGCTGCCGCCGGCCTGGGTTCTGCACCCGCGGCGAAGGCAGACTGGCTGGATGACCTGCAACCCCGAACGCTGAAGCTCGCCGATTTCTCCGGCAATCAGGATGCCAATTTCGGCAAGGCCATGGTCGCCTGGGAAGAGGCGATCACCGAATACACCAAGGGCAAGATCACCTTTGAGAACTACTGGTCCTCCTCGCTGCTCGGTGCGCTTGACACGCTGGGCGGCGTCGGCGACGGGGTGGCGGACATCGGCCTGATCATCCCGTCCTACATGCCGCAGAAGCTGCCCATTGCTTCCTGGATGTTTGGCATGGGTGCGGCACTTTCCGGCTCGACCGTCCACGACGTGGCGGCGGGCGGTGCCACCGCGCTGGAAACGCTGCTGACCTACGCTCCGGTGACCCAGGAATACGCCCAGCACAATGTCGTCGTGCTGCAGGCGACGGCGACGCCGGCCTACAATCTGCTGTGCAACAAGCCGATCGCGTCGCTCGATGACGCGAAAGGCAAGCGTGCCCGAGCCATCGGCGCCGTGTGGTCCACCACGGTTGAAGCGCTCGGCATGACCCCGGTCAGCATCGCCTGGGGCGAGGCCTATGAAGGCCTGCAGCGCGGCGTTTTCGACTGCATGGTCATCAACCCGAACCAGTATGCCGACGGCTTGGTCCTGAAGGACGTGGCACCGGAATACGTGCCGGTGACCATGGCACAGCTGCAGGCCTCCACCTGGGTGATGAACAAGGAGGTGTGGGACGGCTTCCCGACCGAATTGCGCAACTTCATCACCGATCAGAACGTCAAGGCGGCCTATGCCATCTGGAATGGTTACCTGCAGATTGAGGCCAAGGCCGGCGACCTGATCGCGGAAGGCAAGCAGATCCACACCAACGATATCTCCGCGCTCGAGCCGGTCGCGGCCGCGCAGCGTGCCGAGTTCATCAAGGCGCTGCCGGATACCGCGCCCGCTGGCGTCGAGAATGCACAGGACTTCGTTGCCAAATACCAGGAGCGTATCGGCTACTGGACCAAGGTACTTGAAGACCAGGGCTATCCCGTCGCCGAGCGAACGCCGGACGCCATCATGAAGGCCTTTGCCGGATTGCGCGACGTCGATCTGTCGGGCTTCTTCGAAAAGTTCAACGCCGAGGTCACGCCCGGACTGATGAAGTAGCGAGCGGGCCCGCCCTGGTTGGCCGGGGCGGGCCGTTGCGGCTACAATGGGCGGCCCGGTACCCCAGCCCGATGGCGGATCAAGTGAAGACAGACCAGTCCTCCGTGACCCGAAAGGAACCGGCGCTCCTTCGTGCCGTCGACATGCTGTCTTTCGGCCTGACGCTGCTCGCCGCCTGCGCGCTCGTCCTGCTCGCGCTCAATGTCTTTATCGACGTTCTGGGGCGCGCCTTCCTCAAGACCCCGCTTCCCGGGACGCTCGAAATGACCGCGCAATGGTGGATGCCGACGCTCACCCTGCTGGCCTTTGCCTATACCGAAAAGCGGCAGGAGCATATCAAGGTCACGATCCTTCTCGATGCGCTGCCGCTTGCCATGCGCCGGACGATCGAAGGCTGCTTTGGCCTGATTGCGATCGCGCTGCTGATCGGACTGGCCTGGTACGCGTTTGACGAAGCGATGGACAGCTTCCGGTACGGGGAAACCACTTCCTCCTTGCCGCCGGTGGCGATCTGGCCCTTCAAGTTCGTCGCGGTCGCCGGCGTCGTCGCACTTGCGATGCAGTCGGCGGCAACGGCTTGGCGCCATTTCACCAAGCCTCTGCCGCTGGCGCCGAGCGAAACCCATGAGGGCGAGGCGATATGAGCATGGCCTCGGATGCCGCGCGCGAGGCGGCCGGCCGCAGACACGCGATCGCGGTCGCGATCTTTGTCGCGGGACTGGTTGTGGCAATTGCGGCATGTTCCGCGATACTTTGGGGCGGCCTGCCCAAACAGGCTATCGGGCTGCTGATCGTTGTTCTTTCGATCGTGCTTCTGCTGATGGGAATCCCGGTCGGAATCGCCATGCTGGGCGCGGCGCTGCTCGGGCTCTACGGCCTCTCGGGGATGCGGGTGGTGGCCTCCACGATGGAGAGCGTCGCCTATGACGCCACTGCGTCATGGTCGCTCAGCGTCATTCCCATGTTCATCCTGATGGGCATGATCATGTGGAAGACCGATCTGACGAGCACCGCCTTCGAGGCGGCGCGCCGCTGGCTGGGTTGGATGCCTGGCGGGCTCGCAGTGGCGACCAATTTTGCCGGAGCCGCGCTGGCGGCGAGCAGCGGCAGCACGATCGGCATCACCTACGCGCTTGGCCGCGTATCGATTCCGGAGATGCTGAAGTCGGGATATCATCCGCAGTTGGCGGTCGGCAGCGTTGCCGCCGCCGGAACGCTCGGGCAGATCATCCCGCCCAGCCTCCTGCTTGTCATCTATGCCGGCGCGGCGTCGCTGCCCGTGGGACAGCAGCTTCTGGCCGGAGTCGTTCCCGGCCTTCTTCTGGCGCTTGCCTTCGCCGTGATGATTGTCGGCTACGCCATAGCCTTCCCGGCGCTTGCGCCCCGGGCCGACATGCGGTCGGTGAGCTGGGGCATGCGTTGGCGCTCGCTGCTCGGCGTCATTCCGATCGGCATCGTCGTGCTGATCGTCATCGGCGGGCTTTTCGCCGGCGTCTTCACCGCGACAGAGGCCGGGGTCTACGGCATGATCGCGGCGCTGATCTTCGGCATGCTGCACCAGCTTGCCGCGCGTACGCCGCTCCGCACGATCGGCGCGATGATCCGCGATTCGCTGATCGGCACGCTGACCAGCACGGCGTCGGTTTTCCTGCTGATCATCGGCGTCGCCGTGCTGACCCGCGCCATGGCGCTGAGCCAGGTCCCGAACTTCATCGCTAGCGAGGTGGTCGATCTGGGGCTGGGCCGTGTCGAACTGCTGCTGATCCTGATCGTTGCCTATCTCATCCTCGGCATGTTCATGGACACGCTGGCAATGATGCTGTTGACCATTCCGGTGCTACTCACGCCGCTGAAGGCCGTGGGGGTCGACCCGCTGTGGTTCGGCGTATTCCTGGTGGTCATGGCCGAGGTCGGCCTGCTGACCCCGCCGCTCGGGATCCTGAGCTTCATCGTTCACCGCATCGCGTCCGACCCGCAGGCGAATCTGGGGCGAGAAATCAGACTCGGTACGGTGTTCCTCGGCGTGATGCCTTTCGCGCTGACCGCCATCGTTGTCGTGTTGGTCCTGATCATGTTCCCCGACATCGTCACATGGCTGCCCGAGAGAAGCGCAGGGCAGTAGCGGGAAAGCCAACTGAGTCCTCCCGCCAGCAAGCGTCTTGCGCCGGCAAAGGGCAGCATGCTCTCCTCGCCGCGAAGGCCGGCGAGCACGATCCTGATCTTCTCTTCGCTCGAATACGCCCGGCCTCGGTGATGGTGACAGGGGCATCAAGTGCCCTTTCGAGGAGCGCGTTGATCGAACGCGACCCCTTGGGGCGACCTTTTGGGTTTCCCGATTTGCCCTTGCGGAATCGCGTCGACTTCGGAGGCTTTCGATAGCCGACCTCGTAGTCCGGTTGGCGTGAGTAAGGTTCCGGTTTCTCGTTCTGGTCAATCATCGTCCGCCTCTTCCCTGAGTCGCGCGGCCAGCTCGGGGTCAACTTTTGCGATTTCACGATTGAGCTTCTGCATGTACCTTATCAATTCCTCGTCGCTCAGCTGATAGACATCGATCGGCTCGAGTTGGCCGGTCGGCCTGGAGGGAAGCATGGTCTCTTCGTAATCGCGACTGGTATTGAGGATCAGCCTGGCTGCGGCGGTGTCGCCACGGGCAGCACGCGCGATGAGCGCTGCCAGCACGGCATCGCCCTTCTTCATGCGTCGGGAGTTGCCCGCCTGCTGGACGGCGATCTCCTCTCCCAACATCTTCTGGAGCCGGCTCGCCAGACTGCCCGAACCCTTTGGCCTTCCCTTTGGATTGCCGGATTTGCCTTTGGCGAAGCGGCTGTGCACAGGCGGTTTGCCATAACCAACGTGGTAATAGCGCGACGGCACGACCTCCTTCGACTTCCTGGGTCCGTCATCGTGATCGCTCATTCCGCCGCCTCCCTTCCCGCTGCAGGGGTGTCGGATGCTGCCTGACTTGCCGCTGCGTCGGTCCGGCTCTCGATGCCGCAGGCAAGCTGCACTGCCTCGTCCTTCGCGAAGTTCTCCCAGCGCGCGATGATACGATCGCAGTAGACGGGATCGTATTCGCAGAGATATCCGCGCCGACCGGTCTTGTGGGCGGCGATCAGGGTCGAGCCGGAACCACCGAACAGGTCGAGGACGATGTCGCCGCACCCGGAGCAGTCCTTGATGGCATCGGCAATCATCTGCACCGGTTTGACGGTCGGATGAAGCGCAAGCTCGTCCATCCTTCCGCTCTTCAGCGTGTTCACACCCCGGTACTGCCAGACATTGGTTCGGTAACGTCCGTGCTGGCCGAGTTCGAAGGAGTTGATATGGGGTGCCGTTCCCTTCTTGAAGGCGAAGACCAGTTCATGGCGCGAGCGGTAGAAAGTACCCATGCCGCCATTGTCCTTGACCCAGACGATCAGGTTCTTCAGTTCGTCATAGACCGAGTGTCCGGCATCAAGCATCTCGTCCATGTGGCGCCAGTCCATGCAGATGAAGTGGATGGAACCGTCCTCGCTGTGGTCGGCGAGGTTGACGAAGCTCGCCTTTAGGAAGGAGGCGAATTCGCTCGAGCTCATCTCGCCCGATGCAAACGCGAACTCGCGATGCTTGGTCTTGCCCGATCCGCCGACATGCCCATCGATCGGAACATTGTAGGGCGGATCGGTGAAGACCATGCGGGCCTTCCCGCCATCCATCAGCAGGGCGACGGTTCCTGCATCCAGCGCATCGCCACAGACCAGACGGTGGCCGCCAAGCTGCCACACGTCCCCGGGGCGACAGCGAGCAGCAATCTTCCCGTCCTGCGGCAACGCATCGTCGGCAGGATCGCCATCCTCCTCTGGCCCCACGCCTTCGATCAGGCCGTCGATCTCGGCGACACTGAAGCCGGTGATCTCGACATCGAAGTCGAGCTCGATGTCGAGCAGGGCCTGCAGTTCGCCCGCCAGGACCTCCTCGTCCCAGCCGGCATTCAAAGCCAGCTTGTTGTCGGCCAGCACATAGGCCCGTTTCTGCGCTGCCGTCATCGACGACAGTCGCACACAGGGTACCTTGTCCATGCCGATGAGCTTCGCGGCATCGATCCGGCCATGGCCTGCGAGGATCATGTCATCGTCGTCAATGAGAACGGGATTGGTGAAGCCGAAGGTCGTGATGCTGTCGGCAATCTGCCTGACCTGTTTCCTCGAATGCGTGCGCGCATTTTTCGGCCAGGGCTTCAATTCGGCAATGGAAATGTATTCGATCTGCAGTTCGGCTGACATGGCAGTGCTCCTTGTTTGTTTCCATTCCCTCCCATGGTTCTTGCTTCACTCGACGCGGCTCCATCCGGAATCGCATCAATAATGTACTTGCTTTGTTCTGCCGTTTCAAAGACCGAAAGACCAAAATTACTCCTTAGGTGACGATAGGCTGGGGATAGCGAGGACAGGGCAATCGTGTCGAGCACGACCACCAGGCGAGCGAACGCACCGAAACACGGTCGAGAACCGCCTGGCCCCGCTGCACCCGAAAGCGCCGGCGGTTTCCCTGATATGACGAATTCTTTCCCTGTTCGGCCGAAATAATTCCCTGATCCGACCGAGCAGGGAATTCACTCCCAACTCACTGAAATAACGTCGCTATCTGACATTAAAACCGCCAGATTCAGCAGCAATTGACGTAATTTCCCTGTTAATTCCCTGAAAAGCAGGGAAAACAGGGTAGAGACTGGTTCTCGCGAGACTGCGCACACCACCACTCAGTCTGCCTGTTTCGGGCAGTTTACGACCGACTCTGAATAGCGCCGACATTTCCGTGGCTTACGGACAATGGTTGGCAAACGTTTGGATATGAGGCCGGGTTTCAGGCGGAATTTGCCGGAATTCGGAGACCCGTCTCTGTAGGGGCGGATTCGTGTCCAAACGTTTGAAGGAGACAATCGCGGCGATATGGCACGAGTAATGTGCCGGTCGGGACGATACCGCGTTCCCCGGCTAGCGAATAAGCTTTCGCGTCTCGATATGGCATTGTCACGTTGATGCGCTGATGCTGGGGTCACCGGCTGTTATCCTAACTGCTTGAGCCAGATCAGCTGCGTCCGCCACCGCTTCCCGCCCGAGATTATCCAAAATTCGGTCTGGTTGTATTATCGGTTTGAACTCAGCTTGCGCGACGTCGAGGATCTGCTCGCCGAACGAGGTATCGACGTTTCGTACGAGACCATCCGCCGTTGGACGTACAAGTTCGGCCGTGCCTACCCAGACGGATTCGTCCAAGGCGTCCACGCGCCTCCAGAAGCTGGCACCTGGATGAAGTCTTCGTTCGCATCGGCGGGAAGTCGCACTACCTGTGGCGCGCCGTCGACGATGACGGAGAGGTCCTCGATGTTCTCATGCAGTCCAAACGGGATTGGCGAGCGGCGCTCAAGTTAATGCGGAAGCTACTGAAGCGACAACGCTTCGTGCCGGAAGTCATAGTGACCGACCGACCGAGTTCGTACGGCGCGTCCCGAAGAGACCTTGGCTTGGGTAATCGCCATGAAATGGGCGGCCGCTTGAACAATCGAGCGGAGGTTTCCCATCAACCGAACATGCCGCCAACTGCAACCAATTCAACACCCAGCGTCACCTTGTTTCCCGCAGAACGATGAAGGCTCTTCGTTCCGAAGCCTTCGCAAGATGGCGGGAAGCCGTAGCCTCGCAAGCGAGCCTACCCGGCCGAGTGGTTGGCCTGGGGTGATTAACGTGAAAAAGCCCACCACGGGGGTCAAAATTGGACGCCGATATGGGGTCAGCTTTGCACGCCAATTGACAATGGAATCAGAGTCGACGTGCATCCCAGGTGGGACAAAGGCCGACTTCCGGCAATTTGATCACCTAGCACGTCAGTATAAAAATATATAGAACTAACTTATTGACATAAGTGTGCCTGTGAACCGATATTCGGCGAACGTGACAGGGCACGAACAAAGGTGGCAATCCGCTGACATGCCTCACTTAAAGGTTGAGTATTCGGGGAATCTGGAGCCCCGGATCGATTTCGCGGCGCTGTTGCGCAGTGCACATGAGGCCGCTTTCGATGTGGGCTGTTTCGCGCCGAATTCAATTCGCAGCCGTGCGGTTCGCCGCGATGTTTTCGTGGTTGGTGACGGCGATCCCGCGAATGCATTCGTTCATGTCGAGATAAGGATTCGTCCCGGGCGCAGCGCCGAACAGAAACACAGGCTCGTGCGCGCGGTTTTTGAACATATCTGGGGGGTGCTCGAGCCCGTCCACTGCAATTCCCCGGTCGGACTGACGGTCGAGGTGCAGGAGATCGACATCGAGTTTCGCCTGTTTCGAGAGAATTTCGAGGAACATGCCGACGCCCGTGCCTCGGCGAAGAGTAATGGATGAAGGCGAGGAGCCGATGGTGAAGGAACGAACAATCTACCCGATTCCGCTGGTGGCACTGGTTGGTCGCGGCGAGAAGTCGAAATTTACGCACATGACCTTTCAGGGGGAGGATGTACGCTTTGGCTATTATGCCTGGTATGTCGAGGATGACGGGAAGAAGATCCTCATCGATGCGGGCGGAACAGCTGAGATGGCTCTGGGCTTCGGTCGTCCGCCGGAAACCGTCACGCACATACAGACACTGCCCGAAGGGCTGGCAAAGCTTGGCGTCAAGCCGGAAGAGATCGATATCCTTATTCTGACGCACCTTCATCTGGATCACATCGCCTATGTCCGGGAGTTCCCCAACGCGCGAATCCTGGTCCAGAAGGTGGAAGTGGAATTTGCCAAGAATCCGCATCCGATGGACCGCTTCTATGATTTCTCGGCTGTGGAGGGGCTCGATATGGAGATCCTCGATGGCGATGCGCAGATCACCTCCCATATTCGGGTGATGCTGACGCCTGGCCATACCGTTGGCGGCCAGTCGGTTATTTTGGAATCGGAGGCTGGAAACGTCGTCGTGACAGGCTTTTGCTGCATCGAAGACAATTTCCACCCAGAGAAGGCAAACAGCAAACTCGAGGTCATTGTCCCGGGGCTGCATCACGACGTCTTCGTCGCCTATGACAGCATGCTCAAGGTGAAGAGCGTGGCCGACATCATCGTTCAGAACCATGAAGCAAAGTTCGCGGACATTCCGAGCATTCCATAATTACCCAAAGGAAAATCAAGTGAATCACGAAGAATCCAAGGCCGCCCTTGCAGAGCTGTTTGGACGGGAGGAATGGATCGAGACCATGCATGCGCTCGGGCCCGAACAAATCCGCGGTCTGGCCCTGCTGAGCGAGGGCATCCTCAACGAAGGGCCGCTGAGCCCCAAGATCAAGCACTTCATGCTGTTCATCATCGCGCTGGCCAAGGGCCTGGAAAGCATGGCGCGCCTGCATGCCGAAGCCGCCAACAAGGCGGGTGCCACCAAGATGGAATGGCACGAGGTCCTGATGGTGTTCGTGCCTTCCCGTGGCGCTCAGATGTACCGCCAAGGATCCGAGCTCGTGGGGCTGAAGCCGGGGGATGCGCAGGTTGCCGCAAGCAATGCGCCGATCCCCTCCACGCAGGATATCCTGGAATATTTCCGCAACGCGATGGGGGCCGTGCCGCCCTTCGTCAGCATGCTCGCGGAGGAGAAAACGACGCTGCTGCAGGGCTATTTCAAGCTGCGCAGCGAGAACCTCAAGGACGACATCCTGCCGCAGAAATTCAAGGAGCTCATGCTTGTCTCGCTCAATACGGCCGAGCGCTACCAGACGGGTGTCGAGATCCACGCCAAGGCAGCGCTGGCCTGCGGCGCCACCCATGAGGAATTGCTAGATGCAATGACGGCATCGATCCTCGGCGGTGGCGTACCCGGCTGGATCGAAGGCTGTCAGGTCTATCTGCGCATCCTGCCGGATGCCGACAGGGCGGCATGATTGCAATATTGCGAGTCGGCGCTGCGAACGGCCGATGCGTCAGCATCGGCCGTTCGCGTTTTGTCATGTCACGACACAGCTTCATGACTCATAGGGTGCCTGGAAACAGGGTCTGCAGATTGGTGAATTGACAAAGATCATAAATATGGATTAATGGTTCAAGAGAGGTTCTGGAAGCTACCGGCCTCGACGCTCGCTGGTATCGTGCGGGAAATGAAGAGTGTGCTCATTGGAGGAGATATAATGCTCAAGTCAGTCGGAAGAACGGGCGGCCTTTTCGCTGCCGGGATTGCCATGGCGCTCGCCATGTCCGCTGCTGCCGGACCGGCGGTTGCACAGGAAGATGTGAAGCTTCCGAGCACGATGATATGGACGGCCTACGACGTCGGATCGGCGGGCTATGTCGAGGTCTCCGGGGCGGCGGATGCGATCGACCGGAAATTCGGCAGCAAAGTGCGTATCATGCCCTCGGGCACTTCTATCGGGCGCCTGCTGCCGCTGAAGACCGGCAAGGCAAGCTATGGCTGGCTTGGAAATGAACTGAACTTCGCATCCGAAGGCATCTTCGAATTCTCGGCGCGCGAATGGGGCCCGCAGGACCTTCGCACGCTGCTCGGCCGCCCCGCGACCGTTGGCACGGTTGCCGGCCTGGATACCGACATCGAGTCGCCGGCCGATCTGAAGGGCAAGAAGATCGCCTATGTTCAGGCCAATCCCTCGACCAGAATGAACTTCGAGGCTGTGCTGGCATTTGGTGGTCTCGCCCCCGATGACATCGAACAGGTCGTCTATCCCTCCTACAACGCCGCCCTGACCGCCTTCATCGAAGGCCAGGTCGACGCCATTACGGCGGTTCCGACATCGAGCCTGCTGCGCCAGGCCGAAAGCGGACGCGGTGTGCGTTGGCTGCAATTGCCGGCGGCCGATACCGAGGGATGGGACCGGGTGCGCAAATTTGCCAGTTTCTATGCACCGGCAACAGAGACCGTCGGCGTGAGCATTTCGGAAGACAAGCCTGTCGAGATCATCGGCTATCGCTACCCGATGATCAGCGTCTATGCGGACGCTGACGAGGAAGAGGTCTACAACATGGTCAAGGCCATCGATCTGTCCTATGACCTGTTCAAGGACGTCAACAAGGTCATGCCGCGCTGGAAAGTAAGCCTTGCCGGCAAGACGCCGAGCAATGCGCCCTATCATCCCGGCGCCGTTCGCTACCTGAAGGAAGTTGGTGTGTGGACGGACGAGGATGAGGCCTGGAACCAGGCCCGGCTCGAGCGGATGAAGAATGTCCAGGCAGCCTGGGATGCGGCGGTGGAAAAGGCCGATGCGGAAAAGGTTTCGGGCGCTGACTGGCCGGCTTTCTGGGAGGCCTATCGCACCGAGAACCTCAAATAGAATTTCAAGTCCCGGCTCACTTCAATCCGGCCGGCGGCGCTTTGCACGAATGTGCGGAGCGCTGCTGGTAGGTGGGCCGCAGGTCCAATTGCCATTCGGGTATTACCATGTTGCAGCAAGACGAATTCGGAACGGACGAGCAGCGGCCGTGGCTGGTTGAGGGCGTGCGCGTCTCGGGTGCGGCCTGGTTCACAAGCTTTGGCCTTTCGGCGACCGGGCTGGCGATCATCGTCAACCAGATTTTCAATCTGCATGCATTCGGTTTCGCCCCGATAAGCACGGCCTATTATTACATCATCGTCGGGCTCTTCATGCCGGTCGCCATGTTGGCGCTGCCCATGCGTGAAGCCGACGCCGGCAAGGTGCCCTGGTATGACTGGGTGCTGTGCACCGCGATTTTCGGGACCTGCATGTATTTCGCGGCGCACGCCGAGGACATCCTCAATCGCGGGTGGGATATCGCGGCGCCCGATCACGTCGTCGTCCTGTCGGTCTTGCTCGTTCTGTTCGCCCTGGAGGGCGTGCGCAGATGCGCCGGGTTGCCGCTTTTCATCGTATGCTGCGTCTTCGCGACCTTTCCGATGTACACGGGATCCCTGCCCGGGTTTCTGTGGGGCGCCCAGATGACGCTCAGCGAGACCATGCTGGGACATGCGCTTGGCGTCGAAAGCATCATCGGCATACCGGTGCGCGTCATCGCGGATCTGCTTATCGGATTCATCGTCTTCGGCGTTGCGCTGACCATTTCTGGTGGCGGCGTCTTCTTCATGGATCTTGCGAGTGCACTCATGGGACGTGCGCGCGGCGGGCCGGCCAAGGTCGCGGTGCTTTCGAGCGGCTTTTTCGGAAGCCTTTCGGGGAGCGTCATTTCCAATGTCATCTCGACGGGTTCGATGACGATCCCTACCATGAAGCGATGCGGTTATTCGCCAACCTATGCAAGCGCCGTGGAATCTTGCGCGTCCACGGGCGGAGCCCTCATGCCGCCTGTCATGGGGTCCGTCGCCTTCGTGATGGCCTCCTTCATGAACGTTCCGTACTCGCAGATCATGGTCGCGGCGCTGGTTCCTGCCGTATTGTTCTACCTTATCCTGCTGGTCCAGACCGACTGCTATGCAGCGCGCGAGGGGCTGCGCGGATTGCCGGAAGACCAGATTCCGGCGATTTGGCCGGTGTTGCGGTCCGGTTGGATGTTCCTGCTCAGTCTGGGTGCACTCGTGTTCATGCTGCTCGTCCAGAACATCGAGTCCAAGGCGCCTTTCTATGTGACGCTGTTCCTGGTCGCGACCGCGCTGCTGCTGAAATATCGCAGGAAACCCCTGGTGCCGATCATCAACCTCGTCATGAGCAGCGGGCAGAGCATCGGCACGCTCGTTGGGGTGCTGGCCGGCGTGGGCATGGTCGTCGGCGCTCTGTCGATGACCGGGGTCGGCAATGCGTTCAGCCGTGAACTGCTTCAATACGCGGGATCGAATGTCTATCTTCTCCTGCTTCTCGGTGCGCTGACGAGCTTCGTTCTGGGAATGGGCATGACCGTGTCGGCCTGCTACATCTTCCTGGCTGTTGTCCTGGCGCCGGCAATGGTGCGGGGCGGCTTCAACGAGATGGCCAGCCATCTTTTCATTCTCTATTGGGCGATGCTTTCCTACATCACGCCGCCCGTGGCGATGGCCGCCGTCGCGGCGGCGACGATCGGCAAGGCGCCGGCGATGAGCGTCGGTTTGACCGCAATGCGGTTGGGCTCGGTTCTGTTCATCCTGCCCTTCATATTCGTTCTCAATCCGGAACTGATACTCCAGGGAGATCTGATCAATTCCCTGCTTTCGGTCGCGACCGCGGTGCTCGCCGTCGTCATGCTAGCGGCGGCGCTTGAGCGCTACCTCTATTTCCTCTCGCGGCCCGCGCGCCTGTGGGAAGTCATGGTGCTGGTGGCCGGTTCGTTCTCCCTTCTGGTTCCCGGCCACAATACCGATTTCCTGGGGCTGATGGCACTTGGCCTTGTCTACGGCATTGGCTTCCTCAATCGGCGGCACGGTGACACCGAAGGGCCGAAGGAGGTTGCCGGCGCCGAACAGATCGCGGCGGGTGATGGCCGATGAAGGGCCATGACACCGCTGGCGGCGCATTGAAGTTTCGGGCGATCGCCCGGAAAATGGGCGATGCCTCAGGGATTCGGTCTGGTCCATGTCCACAACCGAATTCAGTCGTGGCGTTCACCGCCGGTGGAGAATGAATAAGATCGCATTACACGCCACAGCGTGCAGGCCCAGGGGAGGCTGGTGGATGAGCGAAACGAAGGATGCGCTACTCAAGGACGGGGCAGGAGGGGCGACGTTGTCGAAAACCCTCATCGACCTCAATCAGAGCGCAGTGGCACGCTATCTTCAACTTGCGACGCTGTTTCGCAAGCGGATTGTCAACGGGGAGTGGCCTGTCGGCCAGCAAATTCCGACCGTCGGCGAACTGGCGGAGGAATGTCATGTCGCGCGCATGACCATCCGTCAGGCGCTGGGCGATCTCGAGGCGGAGGGACTTATCTCGCGGGCACGCGCCAAGGGAACCTTCGTCATCGCCAAGCCGAAGCGCGATCTGTCGGTCAAACTGCAGACCGACTGGATCGGTGTCATGGTCGGGCCGCGCAACGCGACCATCGAGGTAATCGGTACTGCCCGGGGCCAAATGCTGCGCACCTATGAAGGCGAGGAAGGAATTCCCGCGCCGGAGTACCGGCTGGTCCGGCGGCTGCATTCGCGCAACGGAAAATCGTTCCTGCTCGCCGACCTGTTTATCGACGAGCGGATTGCGGACGCCATCAGCCAGGAAGACCTCGTCACGAAGACCGCTGTCAAGATGGTGGCCGACATTCCCGGTGTCGAGATCACCGATGTCTACCAGACACTGACGATCGATACCGCCGATCTTGAGGCGGCGACCCTTCTCGGCATGCCCCTCAACGATCCCGTGGCACTGGTCCAGCGCGTCGCCGTCGACAAGAACGGAACGATCCTTCTCGTCGCCGATGGTCTTTATCGGGGCGACATGGTCCACATGGAAATGAAGGTGAAGTAGCGCCGCTGGCCGAGCCATGGCGGCTTCGACAAGTTTGTTCCCGACAATGAAGGTGACTGACCGATGGGTCCTTTGAAGGATATCCGTGTTCTCGATCTCAGCCGCATCATGGCCGGACCCTGGGCCGGCCAGATACTGGCCGACCTTGGTGCCGACGTCATCAAGGTTGAACGACCCGGCAAGGGCGACGATACACGAAGTTGGGGGCCTCCCTTTCTGAAAGACACGGACGGCAACGAAACCCCGGATGCCGGCTATTATCTCGCCGTCAATCGCGGCAAGCGCTCCATCGAAGTCGAGCTGGATACCGAGGAGGGACAGGAAACCATTCGCCGGCTCGCCGCCCGCAGCGATATCGTGCTGGAGAATTTCAAGTTCGGCACCCTGGAGCGCTACGGTCTCGACTACGCCTCGCTGACCAGGGTGAAACCCGACATCATCTACTGCTCGATCACCGGCTTCGGCCAGACCGGACCGCGCAGGGCCGAACCGGCATACGATTTCCTCATTCAGGCCATGGGCGGCCTGATGAGCGTTACAGGCGAACCGGATGGCGCGCCCGGTGGCGGTCCGCAGAAGGTTGGCATCCCGATCGCGGACATCATGACGGGCATGTACGCTGTCATCGCCGTGCTCGCCGCGCTCTCCAACCGCAAGCAGACCGGCAAGGGCGAATATGTCGATATCGCGATGCTCGATGTGCAGGCATCCTTCCTGGCCAATCAGGCCATGAACTATCTCGTGTCGGGCAGGCCGCCGCGACGCAACGGTAACGCGCATCCGAACATCCAGCCCCAGGACGTGTATCCGGTGAAAGACGGCCATGTCGTGCTCGTCGTCGGAAACGACCTTCAGTTCGCACGGCTGGCGGATCTTCTGGGCCGTCCGGAACTCGCTTCGGACCCGCGTTTTGCAACCAATGCCGAGCGTGTGCGCAATGTGAAGGAATTGCGGCCGCTGCTTTCGGAACTGCTTGGCAACCATCCGATGAAGGACTTCCTGGAGGCATGCGCCAAACACGGTGTTCCTTCCGGACCCATCAATACGATCCCCATGCTGTTCGAGGACAACCAGTTCCTCGCCCGGAAGATGATGGTCACTCAGTCCCACCCGACAGCGGGCACGGTTCGCACCATCGCCAGTCCGATGAAGTTCACCAAAAATCCGCTGTCCTTCGACAGGCCACCGCCATTGCTGGGCGAACACACCGCAGAATTGTCCGCCGAATTCGGGCTCGGCGAGGCCACTGAATCCTGACGGTGCGACCGCTGCAGACGACGCACCACAACGTAATCCAGACACACGGAAAGCAATGAGATAATGGACATCAAGACTGAAACGAAGGGCAAGGTCGTCGTCGTCACGCTGGACCGGCCGCCGGTCAATACCCTGCTGCTGGAAACCTATCAGGGCATTGCCGACACGTTCTACGCGATCGGGATGCGCGAGGATGTGCATTGCGCGGTCTTCACGGCCGCCGGCAGTCGCGCGTTCTGTGCCGGGCTCGATCTCGTCGAGTTCACCAGCGCCAGGATCGAAGATGATCCGGCCCGTGCCGCAGTGGTGCGCAATTGCTTCTCGTCGATCAGGAACTGCTCCATACCCGTCATCGGAGCGATCAACGGCCCCGCGATCGGCGCGGGATGTGTGCTCGCTTCAGTATGCGACATTCGGCTTGCCTCCGAAAACGCGAGGTTTGGCCTGACTGAAGTCAATGTCGGACGCTGTGGCGGCACCGCGCACATGGCGCGCCACATACCGCAAGCTGTATTGCGGCGCATGTTTTTCACGGGCGAACCGATCAGTGCGGTCGAGGCGCAACAGCACAGCTTCGTTGACCGGGTCGTTCCGTTGGAGGAACTCATGCCGGCTGCGCTCGAACTCGCCGGTCGCATCGCATCAAAGGCGCCTCTTGGACTGCGCATGGGAAAGGCAGCGCTCAATGAGACCGAATTTCTTTCCGTCGAAGACGGCTACGCACATGAGCAACGCTATTCTACCCGCCTGATGGCAACCGAGGATGCCCGGGAGGCAGCGCGTGCTGTTCTGGAAAAGCGGTCTCCGGTGTTCGTGGGGCGATAAGCTCTCCGGATGGCATTGTCACGTTAGCTGCGGGATGATCAAAATTGGTTGGTTCACAGGGGGAGCGGCGGGCACACGGCACCGGGATTGCCGCATCATTTTTCCCGTCGTTCCCTGATCCGCGTAATTGGCTTCTTTTACAAGTTCAAACAATACATATGAATGACTATTGAATTTCAATTTTATCTTTTATTGTATCAATAACAACTTGCGTGGTTATGCCAGAAACGCCCGGCAATTGTGCTATTACGGTTCTCAGGTAATGATTGTAATAGTTTATATCTTTGAGTTTCAAGACAACAAAATATGCTGAACTGCCTGTCACAAGATGACAACGCTGAACTTCGGGCATCGACTTGATACGTTTCTCGAAATCTCCCCTTATGAACTGGTCGAGGGACTTGAGGTTGATTGAAACGTGCAGCGTCAGCGATAGGCCGCAAAGGGCTTGGTCGATATTGGCTGAGTAGCCCTTGATCACCCCTTCGTTTTCAAGCTGCTTGATACGCCGCCGGATCGGCGTGGGAGACAGGCCAACCTTCTTCGCAACCGTCTCGACGCTTGCGCGTCCGTCCTCCAGCAATGCGGAAAGAATTCGTCGATCTATATTGTCGAGTTCCATGAAAGCCATCTCTTCCGCTGGATACAACTGGTACCGCAGTCGCCGGTTTGATTGATATTGGCTATGGTATGGCTAATTGATGGCGTTTTTCAACCAAACTTTTTTGTATCTTGTGAAAAAACAGCTAGAAATGGCTCGGCAGTGAGAGCTAGCGTTTGCACGCATTAAGGAGCCGACTGCGTTTGAGATTTCGGTGGATGGTTGCCGGAAGCCGAGCGAAGGCATAGCCAGGTTTACGCTAGCGCGCCTTCCGTAGGGAAGACTAGGTAACCTTAATGTTCGAGGCGAAGCTGACGAACAAAGCTTATCTAAATATAAACATGGTAGAGGAGTGAACAAATGTTCGGTGTTAAGCACGTAATATGTGCTGCAGTTTTGACAATTGTCTTTGGTGTCGGAACTGCCTTTTCGGAAACCGTTAATTGGCGCTTCAATAACAACTTCCCGCCAACGAGACCCGAGTCCGCATACATCCGAGACCTGGCAAAGAACGTTGCCAAGTTCTCCAATGGTGATTTCAAGATTGATGTCATCGAAGGTGGCGGCATGAATCTGAAGGATGCGGACGCACTGCGTTGGATGCAGACGGGAACTCCCGAAATTGCCTTTGTTAATGTTGCATTTGTCGCGCGGGATGCTCCCGCCATTGCACAGCTGCTAATTTTTGGCTCGGTATCAAATCTCGACGAGTACTGGAGGGTTATACCGGAAATAAAATCTGCCCTTATCGATGGATTTGACAAATTCAATATCTCTGTTGTCGGGTTCATCGGCCTGCCTTTCGTAGAGCAATCGTTTTTTTGTCGTCAGCCGGTAAAGACGCTGGCAGACCTCAAGGGCAAGAAGGTTCGTGTCGGGAATCTGGCACAGATCAAGGTGTTTGAAGCTTTAGGTGTTTCGGCTCAAACGATTCCTCAGGAAGAGCTGTATACCGCGCTGCAAACCGGTGTCGTCGACTGTGCGCTTTATCCTGCGAAATATGCGAAGTTCATCTCGCTGCAGGAAGTCACGAAATACGCCGTCTATACGGGTTTTCCCTACAATCCGGTTCCGTACGTAGTAATGGCGAACAAGGCCAAGCTGGCACGGCTTTCGCCGGAAAACCGTGCGGCTCTGGATAAGGCGATCGCCGTGCTTCAGGAAGATTCGTTCAAGTTCGAAGGTGGCGCCGAGGCCGAAGTCGCAGCGCGCAAGGATTTGACGGAAACTGCGGGCGTGACCTGGTTCGACGATTTCTCGCAAGAGGATGTCGAGGCCATTCGCGAAGCTTCCAACCAAGTCTGGGGCCAGCTGGCCGAGGCGGCAGGACCGGACGCACTGGCCACCCACAAGATGATCCTCGGCTTGTTGAAGGGCAACGAATAAATGCAGGCTGACAGGAAGATGGATCCCTCGTCGAAAGGTTGGGGCGCGGTTGCGGATCGTATTGATCGTGCAATCTTCCTGATCAGCCGCATGTTCGCATTTCTTGGAGTTGTCAGCGTGGCCGGGATGGCCGCGCTGATTTCCCTTGCGGTCGTGATGCGCTATGCCCTTGGATCTCCATTCGCCTTCACCGAGGAACTTTCGGCGCTGATGCTGGTCAGCTGCGTCTTTCTCACGCTGCCTTATGTGATCGTCATCAATCAGCATATTCGCGTCGAACTGGCGGTTGAATCCTTCGGCAGAACGGCTCGAAGGATCGCGTTCGCGATCGGGCAATTGGTTTTCGTCGCTTTCGCCCTGGTGTTCTTCGTCAATGCCTGGGAAGACGTGAAATTCACCGCAATGCTGGGGCTTCGGACCGAAGTCGCGCGGATCACGCTACTGCCGTTCGTTTCGTGCATGGCGGCCGGTGTCGCGCTGTCCGGTCTTATCGCATTGTGGCAGATCTTCCGGCCATTGCCGGTGCAAACTACCTCATACGAAATGCCGGAAGGGGGGCATTAGATGGTTTGGCTGGTTATGGGGGGAACCTTGCTTGGCACGGTACTGAGCGGGGCGATTCTTGGTTCGGCACTGGGGCTTACCGGGTTCGTGATACTCCACTTCTTCTCCGACGGCGCCACCAGCCTGGGTGTGCAGGCGGTCTGGAACACCTTCAACAAGTTCACCCTAACGGCCATTCCCCTCTTTATCCTCCTCGGGGAATTGTTGGTGAAGAGCCGCCTGGCGCGCGACGTCTATCAGGCCCTGTCACCGGTTTTCGCTCGACTGCCGGGCGGTCTTTTGCACACGAACATTGCGGTGTGCGGGCTTTTTGGCGCAGTCAGCGGTTCCTCGATGGCTGTCGCCGCCGCCGTCGGGGCCGTATCCTACCCGGAACTCAAGGCACGCGGATATTCCAGACCTGCCGTTGTGGGCAGTCTTGCGGGTGGCGGAACGCTGGGGCTGATGTTTCCGCCGAGCCTGAGCCTGCTGATCTACGGCGCCTTTACCGAAACATCCATCGGCAAGCTGTTCGTTGCCGGGATTATTCCTGGTGTCCTTGCGGCGTTGATGTTCATGGTGTGGATCGTTGTCATGTCGCTGCGAACGCCATCGGTCGCGCCCGCCAGCAAAGAGAAGGTCGGCTTCTATCCGACTCTGAAGGGCTTGCTGAATATCTGGCCACTGCTGGCGCTGATCGGTGCCGTGCTTGGAAGTCTATTCGCCGGACTGGCCACGCCCACCGAATCCGCCGGCATAGGTGTCGCCGCAGCGATCCTGATCGGTTATGTTTTTGGCGAGCTGAATCTCAAGGGCATCATAGAAGCGTTATTCAGTACCGTGGTGACTTTCTCTGTCATCTCGATGGTGTTCCTGGGTGCCGTCGTTCTCGCTCAATCCATCAGCGTGCTGGGCTTGCCCCAGCAATTGTTGAGCCAGGTGAACGGCTTGGGCATTTCTCCGCTCGGCCTGATCATGATCGTTGTGCTGTTGTATGTCGCCATGGGAGCGATCTTCGACGGGCTCTCGATGATGATCATGACCCTGCCCATCGTGTTTCCGCTGCTCACCGGTCTCGGCTACGATGCGATCTGGCTCGGCGTACTGATCACCATACTCATCGAAATCGGCATGCTGACGCCGCCGGTGGGCATGAACATCTTTGTTCTTGTCGGCGTGGCCAAGGGAGAGGTCAAGCTGGGCGAGGCGGCCGTGGCGGCATTGCCCTATTGGCTGATATTGCTTGCGCTGATCGGCTTGATCATTGCCATGCCGCGTATCGTTACATTTCTGCCGGACATCATAACCTTTTGATGTCGGCAGAAATGTGATTTGCGTCGGTGTGCAGGACTGTTGCTGGCGCGGCTGCCATTGGTCTGTCTCCCACCTTGCCGGCGTCGCTATGTAAGTTGTGTGCTTGCCTGGGGCTGTTTCGCCGGCGGTTCGAAACATCCGGGTCATCCCGCCACGGGGTCTATCCCACGTGTGATCGTCCTTCCAACTCATCCCAGTTCATCAATGATCGGTCCGAGGTGGCGATCGCTTCGCAAAAGCTGCCTATCGAGGCACTCATCCCTCTATCGGCCGTTGATCGAAACCATCGAACCGTTCTGCATTGGCGGCCGGCTTGTTGCAATGCCGCTCCATCGCATGGTTCGGTTTCCATTGCGGGCGCTTGGCTGAACGTCGATACATCCATCATCGATACCGCAAGAAGCTGCATTGGCGTCTTGTTCTGGTCATCGAGCCCATCAGCGGTTTGATATCCCAGACGTCAATTCGCCCTAACTTCCTATGCCAGTTCGAAAAAATGGTGTCCCCGAGCCCGCATATCTGGCGAAGTTCGGGCGTAACCAGCTCTGTCTAGCGCAGCTTTGATGACTGACCTGATCGCGCTTGGATGTCACCTTTTACGCGCGACAGATTTGTTCGGCTCATAGTGTCTGCGTTCGAATGGAAAAACATCAATAAATGGAAAAAATTAGAAGAAAACCGCTATTATATTTAAATACATGCGTTTTTTCGACTAGATAACTCCAAAACCTTGGCGGTATGACTTCGACAAGTCCAGTCCAGCTAGGAGCACTATGTTGCAGTTCGTTGAATTCGAAGAAGACGATGGCGTGGCGATCATAACCCTGAATCGGCCAGAAAAGCTGAATGCGCTCAATCGCCAGATGGCCACGGAGATAAACGCCGTTTTCAGAGAGTTCTTCGACAGCAAATCGCTGCGTGTCGCGGTCTACAAGGCGCGGGGCAGGTCGTTCTCGGGTGGTGCGGATGTGGTCGACATGCGCGCCGCTTTCAATGAGGCACCTGCCGATGCCCAGGGCGAGGCGGTAAAGAATTTCACCATCGATTTCGAAGAGGTCGAGTTCTGCGAAAAACCCATCATCGCGGCGATCCAGGGGCAGTGTGTAGGTTTCGGGATGACCTCGTCTCTGGCCTGCGATATTCGCATTGCGGCAAATGACGCGAAATTCTGCCTGCCGGAAGTCAAGCTCGGGATCGCCAGTATCCATGGCAATCTGCGTATGGTGAAGATGGCCGGGTTGGCGCGCGCGATGGACCTGTTGCTGACGGGTGAAATGCGGAGTGCTCAGTGGGCGCTCGATGCGGGCGTCGTCAACGAGCTTGTCCCGATGGATGCACTGCACGACACCGCCATGGCCTATGCGCGCGCCATTGCCGCAATGGACCCGGCGGTCATTTATGCCACGCGCAGGATCGGGTACATGAGCCAGTATTCCAGTTTTTCCGACATCGTCACCGCTGGCATGGCCTTGCGGGTCCGATCCAAGATTGATGTCGACTATGTCGAGGCGATTGCCGGTGGCTCGCGGAGCGCCGGGGGTGGAGCGCGATCATGACAAGACAAGAACCGATGTCCCTGCCGCTGTGGAACGAGTTGGGCGAAAGTCTTGAAGGTAAGGAGCTGGAGGAACTCCAGCTTGCGAAGCTCAAGAGTCTGCTCGTGCGCGTCTACGAAAAGTCGCCTTACTACAGGGACAAATTCGACAAGGCTGGCGTTAATCCGCACAACTTCACTTCCCTGGAACAATATCTGGACTATCCGTTCTTTACCAAGAATGAGGAACGCGAGAGTCAGGCTCGTTCCCTGGAGGAAGATGGTCATCCGCTTGGGAAGCACATCACATGCGACATAAGCGCGGTAAATCGTATGAGCGCTTCGTCCGGCACGACCGGTGTGCCCAGTTTCCAGGGGCACACGGCAAACGATCGCAAGATTCACAATGAGAATTATGCGCGAATGTTTGCGCGCCTCGGACTCAAGCCGGGAGACAGGGGGCTTTTTGCCGGTGTGATCAGCATGTGGGTTGCGGGCTTGCCCACGCTCGACGGCATGCTCAGCTACGGGATCAACACCATTCCTCTCGGCGCCCTCGTGGGTAGCCTCAAGGTTGCAGAAATGGCGCGGCTGACACGGCCGAGACTAATCATTGGTACGCCGTCCTTTCTCCGCCATGTCCTGAGAAAGGCGCGCGCTGAAACTGATATCGATCTGACGTCGGTCGGGATCGAGAAGATATTGGTCTATGGGGAGCCTGGTGGAAGTCTGCCCGAAGTAATTTCAGAGCTGTCGAAAGGGTTCGGCGGCGCTCAGGTCTACGACCTCATGGGCGGTACCGGGTGCATGAATCCGATCTTCATCTCCTGCGAAGCGGAAGACGGTCTGCACTTCATCGCGCCCGACCATGCCTACATCGAAATGCGAGATCCGGCGACGGGAAAGATGATTCCGATTGAGGACGGGGCAGAAGGCGAGTTCGTGTATACCGGTTTCGATCGGGAATGCAGCCCCCTTGTCCGTTTTTGTGACGGCGACCTCATGCATGTGAAGACGGCGCCATGCTCGTGTGGCCGTCCGGGATGGCGCATAAAGGTCGTCGGCCGAGTGGATGATATGATGCTGGTCAAAGGGGTCAACGTGTACCCCACGGCAATCCAGACGTGTGTACTCAAACACAAGCCGAAACTAACCGGTAATATCCGTATCCTGAAATATTCGGACGGCCCGGTGGTCGAACCGCCATTGGAATTGTGGGCCGAATGCGCGGGCAAGCCCTCCAAAACAGAGCAGGACGAGATCAAGGCCAGACTCGAATCCGAGATCAAGCGTGTCCTGCGATTTTCCGCAAATGTCACGCTGTTTGCGGAGGATGAGATGGAGATGGAATACGGCGCGACCAACAAGGCCAAGCTTATCAAGAAGATGTACTGATGTACTGGAGAGGAAAGACCAATGACCGGCGCTAGCAACATAACGAACATCGTTCACCCCAGGCTGGCAGAACGCGAGCACGACCTTATCCAGTCGAAACTGCGCAACGCCATGGCCGCCCACGGTCTGGACGCACTTATCCTCGCCCGTGGCGAGAACGTCCTGTACGCAACTGGTTACCAATCGGCCCTGGCCTATTTTTCCGGTATCCCTGCTGGCGTGACAATGGCCGTGCTGGCCTCGGACGGAACCTGCCATCTCATTACGAGTTCTCTGGAACGGCATGCCGCAACCGCGCTCACACCTGACTCCGTTTCGGTGGTCGACTTTCCAAGCTGGGTTTTCATCGATGACGGCTCGGAGGCTTCCCGTCGGGAAGGCGCTTCCGATGTTCTGCCCTTCGCTGCATCCGAACTCGCGCTGGAGATCATCCGTTCAAGCAAGCCAGATGCAGTCATAGGCATCGAGGCGGACTACATCACCGCGCCGATGTGGAAATATCTGACGGAAAACAGCGGTGAAATGACTCTGAAGAACGGCTATGCGGCCATCATGGAAAGCCGCAGGATCAAAACGCCCTGGGAAATCGGCATGATGCGTCATTCCGCCCAGTTCACCGAGCGGGCCATGCACAAACTCGCCTCGGAAATCGAGCCGGGAATGTATCCCTCGTTCGTCGAGAACCGGATCTTCGAGATCGGCCGCGCCGCCGATGTCGATCACATGATTACCGATCAGTTGTTCGTTTTCGCCCACGGGCCGTACTATTCGCTTTCGGGCACGCCTCGACATTTCAGACTGCGCAAGGGCGATGTGGTCAAGGTCGATGGCGGCTTTTTCCAGCTGGGCTACACTTCGGATCTTGCAAGAACCTGTGTTGTCGGTGGTGAACCGGATGATGCGACACGAAGGGTTTTTGATGCGCTCTATTATGCATTCGAGCGGGGAATGGAGATGATCAAGCCGGGTGTGCGTTTATGCGATCTCTACGCTGAGGTGCGCTCCCTGGTCGAAAATTCCGGTGTCATTCCCTACTATGGACGCGGTCATATGGGCCATTCCATTGGTGTCGGCCCGATGCTTGAGGAGTATCCGCCAATTTCGAAAAACTGCAAACTTGAGTTCGAGCCGGGAATGGTGATCAGCTACGAACTCTCATATTTTGCCGCTGAAGGAGCGCCGGCTGTTGGCGGCTTCAACACCGAGGATTCTTTTGTCATCACTGATACCGGTCATGAGCGGTTCACCCATGCACCGAATACACTGGATTACCGGAATATTTGAAGGGGATGCTCGCGGTCGAAATTGTGCGGGTTGTCTGGCAATAGTTCTGGAAGTCGCGAAGCAACCGTTTTCGTTCGTCCTGGAAGACCTTTCAGTGGATTTGCTGGTGCTTGGTGAAGAGCAGGTTGCCATTAGAACGACTTGCCCAGCCTAATGTTGGAGCAGTCTATCTAGTCATTTCCACGGAAAGTACATCTAGTCGACAGGGAATGGTTATTCGATACACAAACCGAAGACGAGATTTCATCTGAATTATTCGTACGGTTGCCCTGCCACGGTTTCGATTACAGGCCCGCAGTTCGCCTGGAAGGTCATGTCCGTTCGGTAAACGGAGAGCAGCCATGCGAACCATCTTGGTATTCTTGGCCGATCCGCGGGTATCCCAACTTGGAGAAATTGTCAGGGGCGACTTGACGTACATTTGGGCGTCCAGCCTGTGTCTTTCATTTGCTTTTTTGGGCCCGCTCAATCAACCCGTTTATTGGTCTGGAGATATCCGCGTGTGTACTGTCAATTCCGCGATCAGTCGCTTTGGAATTTCGGACATCGACGATATGCCTGAAGACATCCGCGAGAAAATTCTTGCGGTGCAGGAGAAATCTGGCTTCGTCCCTAACGTCTTCTTGATGCTGGCACATCGCGTGGATGAGTTCCGGGCATTTTTTGCCTATCACGATGCATTGATGGAAAAGGCAGGCAACCTGACGAAAGCCGAGCGCGAGATGATCGTCGTGGCAACAAGTAGCCTGAACCAATGCCTGTATTGTGTCGTGGCGCATGGGGCCATTCTCAGAATTCGGACCAAAAATCCGCTGATTGCTGATCAGATCGCGGTCAACTACCGCAAGGCCGATATTTCTCTGCGCCAGAAATCAATGATCGACTTTGCCGTAAAGGTCTCGCAACACGCTTACTTGGTCAGCGATAACGACATTGAGGCCCTCCGAGTACATGGCTTCAGTGAGGAGGACGTTTGGGATATTGCTGCGATTTCGTCATTTTTCGGAATGTCGAACCGACTTGCCAATGTTGCAAACATGCGTCCGAATGAAGAATTCTACAATCTTGGGCGCTGAATACTCAAGATATTATGGTACGATGCAACGTATAGAGTTATTGTATTGTAAATCGCTCTGGGTCAACATCAAGCAATCTATTGTAATACTCCAATCTAACGTCCGCCCAAAAACGTTAATGGGATGAAGCATCAAGCGCAGGCCTGCGAAGAAGCAGTCCCTCGAAGTTATCTCGTGCACTGTTTGTACGATATTTGTTTGAGTCTTTTTGGCACGCAAGCGGCTGAATTTGATGGGCGCAGTGACCACTTAGTGTCGGGACTGAAGTCTCAGGTCCGAGGCGGTGCTCGCAGCGGGCGGTTTTCGAGCATGGTTTCCATGGAGAAGATTCCCGTGACGGCCTCGAAGCCGAGATCGCTGGTCAGCGCCTGGTAGACCCGATCGTAGCCGGACATGCCGGTGGTCACGACCTTGAGAAGATAATCCCACTCGCCACCCACACGGTGCATCTCGACGATCTCTGCAATCGACTCGGCGCGCTGCTTGAGTTTGAGCGTCCATTTTGCATCGTGGTGACGGGTGCGAACCAGGACAAAGACGGTGAGATCCAGTCCCAGCGCTGCCGGATCGATGCGCGCCATGGTTCCAGTCAGAATTCCCGCTTCTGAAAGATTCTGTACGCGCCGCCAGACTGCGTTCTGCGTCAGGCCGACGCGTTCCCCAAGCGCGCGCTGTGACAGTCCAGCATCTTCCTGCAAAGCCGAAAGCAGAAGGTTGTCAATCTTGTCAAATTTCATTGGTTTATCGTTCATTTGAACGATGAATATCCTCTTTTGCTCAAATTTTTCAAATCAATTTTCGCATTCAGCCGTTCAGAATCCCATAGACATTGGAGTCCGGGGAATGAACACACCACGCCACCTTCTTTATGCGTTTCGCAAACAAATCGAAGCTGCAGATCCCATACCTGCGCTGCGAAAAGGGATCATCGGCAAGGGCTGCATGATCGATGGACCGTTCGGCCAGAAACCGTTGCTGTATGCCGACTATGTCGCGTCGGGGAGGGCCTTGCGCCAGATCGAGACGTTCATTCTCGATGAAGTCCTGCCCTACTACGCCAACAGCCATACGGAAGCTTCCTATTGCGGTGCCTTTATCACCGGTTTGCGGCGCGAGGCCCGTGCGGTCATTGCCGAACTCTGCGGTGCGGATGACCGCCATGACGTGATTTTCGCAGGCTCGGGCGCCACGGCGGGGCTTAACCGGCTGGTCCATCTGCTTGGCGTTTCGCAAGCCGTTCGGGACGGGCGGGGCGCAACGGTGCTGATCGGACCATACGAACATCATTCCAATATCCTGCCCTGGCGCGAAAGCGGCGCCGAGGTAGTTGAAATTCCGGAGGCGGCCGAAGGCGGGCCGGATCTCTCCGTATTGTCCGACAGGCTCAAAGCCGTGCAAGGTCTCGTCGTCGGATCCTTTTCCGCGGCATCCAATGTTTCCGGTATCGTGACCGATGTAACTGCCGTGACGCGAATGTTGAAGGCTGCAGGTGCGCTTGCTGTCTGGGATTATGCAGGTGGCGGACCTTACCTTCCCATCGCCATGGACCCGGCGAAGGACGCGCCGATCGATGCACTCGTCCTTTCACCTCACAAATTCGTCGGTGGGCCCGGCGCGTCGGGCATTCTTATCGTTCGCAAGGATGCTATCAGGACATCGGTCCCCACCTCACCTGGAGGCGGTACCGTTCGGTTTGTTTCCTCAACCTTCCATGATTATTCGCTGGACATCGCCGACAGAGAGGAAGCGGGCACACCCAATTCCGTCGGTGATATTCGCGCAGCGTTGGCAATGATCGTCAAGGATGTCGTGGGTCAGGAGAGAATAGACGCTATCAATGCCGATCTGTCGCGCCGGATGCTGAAAGAAATGGCTGGCATGGCGCGTATCCGGCTGCTCGGCAAGACTGACTGTCTACGATTGCCGATCTTCTCGTTCCTGATCGAGGATGGGCCAAACGGACCCGTCGAGCCGCAGTTCGCGACAAGACTGCTCAGCGACAGATTCGGCATCCAGATGCGGGGCGGTTGTGCGTGTGCAGGTCCATATGGTCATCATCTGCTGGGCATAGACGAAGCGCGCTCGGCGGGCCTGCGTGCGTTAATTCTCTCCGGCGATCTGACAGGAAAACCCGGCTTCGTCCGCTTCAATCTGAGCTATCTTTCAACGGAGGAAGAGTTCGACACAATCGTTGACGCCCTTCGCGCACTTCCCGGACTGGCAGATCGACAGCTTGGTCAACGTGGGACAATTCCAGGTGGTTGGCCTGCTGCCGGTTTTTCGGACACCCGGTTAAGCTAACATAACTTGCTCCTCGAACCCGACAGGGCTCAGATGGCCCAGTGTCGAGTGCCTTCGCCGAGGGTTGTAGAAGCGCTCGATGTAATCGAACACATCCGCCCGGACATCATCTCTCGTCCTGTAGACCCTGCCGGCTGTGCGCTCGGTTTTCAGGGACGAGAAGAAGCTCTCCATCGCAGCATTGTCCCAGACGTTGCCTGACCGGCTCATCGAACAGGCAATGCCGTGATCGGCCATCAGGCGCTGGAACTGCTCGCTCGCTGTGGGGAGGAAGTCCAGTCAGTTCTGGGGAATTCGTTGAGTGTTACCAGGGATGGTGCGTCACCTCGGCACTCATGCTGCAAACCGTCTTGGTTAGCGTTGAGGACAACGTCTGCATTGCGCCCTTGTTTCTGTCGTCCTGGGATCGTCGTACGCTTCCCAAAAGCGGTCGAAAATCAAACATCTTCACAGCCGGTGGCGATCCCTGACCATTGGTGCTGTGGTCCGCTGCAGGCGCAGCAGACCACAGCAACATTAGCCAACGAACCCGTCGACCATACCGGCGTGTCGCGGTCGTGCTGAGGGACGCGGGCTGGCAGGTCAGTGGTGGCCGCATCGAACGGCTACAGCGGCGGGAGGGGCTGAAAGTGCCACCAAAACAAAAATGGGCGGCTCTGGTTGAACGACGGCTCATCCGTCCGGTTGAGGCCAGAGTACACCCGTCAACGGCTGTGCCGGCCTCGCGCAAGTCACGCCAGGCATCCTAGAGTCCGATTGAATGCCTGTGAGGTCTATTCCTGAACGGTACCACGCGGCCGGTTCTGCCGGGGGAATATTGTTCGATCATGCCTTTCAGGACGTGCCACAGATTGATCGGCAGCAAGATGGTGTGCAAGGCAAGCACCGGCGGCAGGTTGTGCATCAGTCCATAGGCAACAAAGAAAATGTTCGAGAACAGAGCGGCCACGCGGATCCATCTGATTGACGGCGTAATAGTCGAGATCAGCACGCAGCTGGCTGCGAGAAATCCGAAATAGTCAGCAGAATCTTCGAACATCACGATTCCATCTTCCCGATTGACCGGGAAGTTAGCTCGCGCTGCTTACGTATGGGAATCGGTCGAGTGTACTAGACCTGTTGGACTATTCTCTAATAAAATTACTCCGGCTAGACAGACAGGATTTGGCTAGGGACTCGGGAGGCCTCTGCACATCGAAAACACCCCGGTTCCATTTCCCGGGTTAAACCAAATTCACGGCGTGACTCGATGACTTCTTCCGGAACGCCATCCGACCAGGCCGATGGTGGTGCACGCCTGAAGTCGGGGCGATGGCTGATGGAGCGATTTCCTTTCTTCGCCTTCCTGGTCGCATTCTGTGTCTGGGGGCTCCTTATTGCGATTGGAACAACCGAACTTTTTCGAATTCCGAACTGGGGGGTCACGTTTCACGCCTCCGAGCGCCCAAACGAAATCGTTGCATCCAGGATTTGGGTCGGCGGAGAGGCCGACATTGCGGGCATTGCGCCTGGCGACCGATTTGTCGCGCTCATCCGTTCGCGCGACAACAAACGGCTCGACATCACGCCAAGCGTCCTAATGAAGTACCGCGCAGAAGCGAAAACATATGCCGAGTGGGAACAGGTGCTGTCCGACAAAGCGGAGTTGTGGAGCTTTCAGCGCGAGGATCTGTGGCTCGTCAAAGCGGACGGAACGAAAATCCTCATGAGCGCCAACCGGCTCGTGGGCTTCAATGATCTGCCGTTGCGCTATTTTCTGATGGCGACATTGAGCCTGGCGATACTGGCAGTCTCAGCCGGGATTCTCGCCTTCGCACCACCGGCGACAGGTTCGATGCTGGCCGCAATCGCCGGAATGTTCCTGTCGGGGATACTGCTCTACCAGGCGCTCATTTCGTCCATCCGGTTCGCGGTGCCGCCCCTGTTGCTGGACATGCTATATTTCCTCGGCGCGTTTGGGGCGGTGATCTACACGTTCACCGTGACGGCGATGATCTGGCACACGCCGAGGCCGCTTGCGCGGACTCCCTTCGCCACTCTCTGGTTGCTGACGGCGACCTTCGTTTTCGTCAGCAATCATTTCTCGCTGGTCACGTTTCCGTTCAATCCGTTCATCTTCCCAATGCTGGCCGCGAACGCCGTCGGTTTGCTGCTTCTGGGAATGCAGATTGTCAGGGCACGCAATGACCCAGTCGACCGGGCAACCGTATCCTGGTTTACGCTTTCCTTACTGGCAGGCGGCCTGCCATATCTGTTTCTCGTTCTGATGCCCCGGGCGTTCAACCTTGCTCCGCTCATCCCCGTGGAAGGTGGCGTTATCTTGCTGCTGCTTACCTGGGGCGGATTTGTTTTCGGCACCCTCCGCTACCGACTGTTCTCGATACAGGCTGTCTGGTTCACCACGATGTTGTGGTTGTCGCTCGTGGGCATTTTCGCGGTAGCCGATGTTCTGCTCATCGTGCTTTTCGGGCTGGGCAATATCCAGGCCTTCACCATTGCCGCGGTTCTGACGAGCTGGATGCTGTTTCCACTGAAAGGGCTTTTCCTCGATCATCTTTGGCGCCGCAATCTCGTTCAGAGCGACGAGGTGGCACTCCAGTTCGTGGACATGGTCGGCTCGATGGACGAGCCCGAGGAAATGGACGGGCGGTTTCTGAGATTTGTTCAGTCGCTTTTCAAAACGGAAAGTGCAGAAATTCACGGTGCAGTGGCAGAGAACGATGTCCGCATTCAGGATCGGGGGCTGTCGCTGCGCTATCCCGCGATCACCCGTGAAGGGTCGGTCATCCTGCGGGGGCGCACGAATGGGCACCGGCTGTTCACGCCGAATGACGCGAAGGTCTTGAGGCTTTTGTACAAGATGGCCCGGCGCATGTATGAGCAACGCCAGCATCAGGACGCTCGCCGCCTCGACGACCGCAACCGGATAGCCCGGGACCTGCATGACCACCTCGGTGCCAGACTCCTGAACCTGTTGTTTGCGGCGCCGGAAGACAGTCCGATCCGATCAGCCACGTCATCAGCCATCGATGCATTGAAAGAATCCATCATGGTCCTGGAGGACAGCGAGGTTCTTGACCTGGAGACCTGCCTCAAGCTGATCTGGTCCGAGCAGGAAAAGCGGCTTAGTGCGGGCGGTTTTTCGTTTTTGTGCGAGACCAGCTTCAACCTGTCGAGAATTGTCGATAGCCGAACCTTCGTGAACCTAAAGAACATTCTCGAAGAACTGGTCTCGAATGCAATCAAGTATGGCGACCGCGGCAAACCCGTTCTTTGTTCCGCTTCGATCCTGAAGGACGGAACCCTGTGTATCCGTGTGGAGAACCATGTGGACGATATCGCCGGCGCCTTTCCTTCGGGAGGGCGCGGCATGCACAACATGAAATCGCGTGCCGGGGAAATCGGTGCGCTGATCCGGGTTTTCGGGGAAGAAGAGCCCGGAGAGCTTTTCGCTGTCGAACTGGAACTCCCCCTGACGAACTGATGCGTCAGGCGGGATCAGAGCAGACCGAGTTCGCGCGCCATGTCGGCCGCCTCTATCCGGGAGGTGATATTCAACTTTGAATAGATGTTGGCCGAGTGGGTCGCAACCGTGCTTTTCGAGATGTTCAGAATGCCTGCGATGTCAGGCCGGTTGAATCCCTTTGCCAGCAATCTGAGAATTTCCTTTTCGCGTTCGGTCAGGACATCGAGCGCGGATTCTGCGCCTGATCCGGAGTTCGCGGGGCGTTCGGCCTTTTGCGTCGCTGCGGAACCGTTTTCCTTCAATGCCTGAATGTACTCGATGACGCGACGGGCCACCGAGGCCGACAGCGGTGGGTCGCCGAATGGAAGGCGCTCAAGTGCGGCGCGCAGTTCGTCGGTGCCTTGATCCTTGAGCAGGTAGCCGTTCGCACCGGAGGCGAGGGCTTCGATCAGGCGGGAAGTCTGATCGTGCATGGACCATACGACCACCAGGCAGTCCGGGTTTTTTAAACGCAATTGCTCAAGCAGCGTCTCTCCTCTTCCGTCGGGAAGCGACAAGTCGAGAATGACCAGTTCGAAGTTGTGTGTTTCGATTTCGGCGCGTGCCGACTTCAACGACGACGCGCAGCAAATATCCGCCGAAGGAAACACGTCGCCCAGGACTCCCCGCATCCGATGCTGCGCTTCCAGATGATCGTCAACTACCAGGATGGAATCCATGTGGCACCGCGTTTTTCAGGCATCGTATTTCGATGTCCGGTCCCAAGTAAACCGGATCGAGGGGAGATCCCGCACGGGTTCCGGGTTGCCTCAGGGAATTCTGATTGTCGTTACTCGGGATGGAATTGCCAAGACGCGGGATGAGATTGCAGTTGTTCGGTTTCAGTTTGCCGATGGGCAAATCGGTTAGCGCCTCCGTGGCCTTTAAGGGGACTTGTGGGTATTTCGCTCTCACCTGCTTCTCCCAGGCCGCCAACAACACCCAGCAGCACATCGATTTCTTGCAGTTCCGATGGGAGGCGCTCATCTGCGCCAGCCAAGGCGCAGCTCGCTGGTTCAGGTGACGAGCCCCTTCGAATTATGCTGGAACTGACGTGCTGGTGGGGCAAGGGATGGCTCGCGTGGATGCGATCCGCAAGGTTCACATAGCCACGTCTGGTTCTACGACTTTGTCCAATGCCGAACCGATGATGGCAAGGCATTCCGTACGCTTAACATCCGGGATGAGTTCAGTCGGGAATACCTGGGGATCCGGGTAAGACGGAAGCTGAGTTCCGCCGACGTCATCGATGTGCTAACTGACCTGTCCATCCTGCGTGGACTACCTGCCTACATCAGGTCGGATGGCGGCCCGGAGTTTGTGGCAAAGGACGTCCGCGATTGGATCGGTGCGGTCGGTGCGAGGACCGTTTACATTGAATCCGGCTCACCCCGGGAGAACGGCTATCGCGAGAGCTTCAACGCGCGCTTCAGGGATGAGTCGCTCGATGGCGAGATCTTCTGCTCGCTGAGGGAAGCCCAGATCATCATCGAAAGCTGGCGAAGGCATTACAACACGAACCGGCCGCACAGCGCCCTGGGATACAGGCCACCGGCACCCGAAACCATCATCCCGATGGCGCAGAGGCCGGGCATGCGCCAACATTCAATTTGAACCAGTCAGATGAGGTTACTCACGGATCCCGTTGGCTGCCTTGATGCTGCACTTGACGAGACCTTTGAGAATCTTCCGCCGTTCTCCAATATCCAGATCCAGTTTCCGTATCTCGGACCACGACCCAAAACTAAGAACTGCGGCGACAAGTTTCGTTGTCAGGTCTCCCGCGTCGCGCTTCAATCCGCCGGCTACGACTGCCCGGACGCCGGCCTCCACTATCGACAGGAACTGTTCGAGTTCGGGTATGAGATCGCGGTCGCGTCCGGCGAGGCCCAGTCGCAGTTCGCCGCGCACATAGAAGTCGTCGAGATGGGCAACCATGCGTTCGATGCGTTCCACTTCCGACCCGGCGTGCAGAAATATCGCGGGAACATCCTCGGGAACCGGCGGGCGCATTTCCTGCCAGACATGCATGCCGCAGCTTCTGACGAGGTCGCCGAGCGTCGGGAAGTGGCGGTGCACCGTCGCCTGGCCGACTTCGGCACGTTGCGCGATATCGGCGAACGACGTTCGCGCCACACCCTTCTCGTCATGCAACTGCATGGTGGCGGCCATGATGCGATCGCGGGTTTTTTCCAACTCCTCCGCTCTTTTGCGCATTCCGTATTTACGGGCCATGAGGATTCCAAATTGACAGAGCGTTAATTTCGTGAAATATGATATCCACTAAACCTGTTTCGTCAAGGGGCACTGTTACGCAAAAGGGTTGGCGCAATGCCCACTTCGCAAGCACAAAGAATTCTTGTCGTGGACGACGAAGCCGACATTCGCCATCTCATCTGCGATTTTCTCTCGAAAGATGGCTACGAACTTTGCGCCTGCAGTGGTGCTGAAGAGCTGAATGCGGCGCTGGAAAGTTCCCCGGCCGACGCAGTCATTCTCGACATCACTATGCCCGGCGAAGACGGCCTCTCCATCGCGCGACGGCTTCGCGCCAATTCGCGTCTCGGAATTATCATGCTGACGGCGCTGGATGATGTCGTCGACCGCATTGTCGGCCTCGAAGTCGGTGCGGACGATTACGTCGCCAAGCCTTTCGATCTGCGCGAACTGCGTGCCCGGGTGCGGGCGGTGTTGCGGCGTCCCGGGCGACTGCCTGACTCCGATGGCGAACGGCAATGCCAACGCGTGAACATCGGCAGCTATTGTCTCGACCTGCAGTCGCGGGAATTGTTGAGTGCGGACGGTTCCGAAATTCACCTGACCGCGACCGAGTTCGACCTGCTCCTCGCGTTCGCAAGGAATCCCAACCGGGTCCTTTCGCGCGACCATTTGCTCGACGTGGCGCCGGGCCGCGACTGCGAATCCTTCGACCGGGCGATCGACATCAGGGTCAACAGGATTCGCAAGAAGATCGAACAGAACCCCGCCAAGCCCCAGATCATCAAGACGGTGCGAAGCGCCGGGTACATGTTCGTTCCCCAGACGTCGCTTCACTGAGTCGAGTGAAATGCCGGCGCTGACGACTGCAGAGGATCTGGCTGCCGTATATACGGCAGTCGTGCAATCCGCGCTCGATGCAGTCATCGTCGTCGACGAGGCCGGGCTCGTTGTCACACTAAACAACGCCGCGATCGCGATGTTCGGTTACTCCGGCGAGGAAGCGGTCGGCTGCGATATCGCCGCGCTGATCGTCCCACATCATCTGCGCAGTGCACATGCCGCAGGAATGGCCCGCTACCTTGCCACGGGCGAGGGCCGCGTTCTGGGTCGCCCGATCGAGATGGAGGGCATGCACAGGGACGGCAACCTCATCCCCGTCGAACTCGCCATCCAGGAAGTGCGCACGCAATCCGGCCGGTTTTTCACCGCAAACATCCGCGATCTATCGCAGAAGCAACTCGCCGCCGCCGAGATCGACCGCCATCGCGAGGCGCTCAACCAGACGGAAAAACTGGCGGCCTTCGGCTCGCTGCTTGCGGGGGTCGCCCACGAACTGAACAATCCGTTGTCCATCGTGCTCGGACAGGCAACGATGCTGCGGGAAGAAGTCGAAGGCGCATCGCAGGGATCTGTAGCATACCGTGCGGAGCGTATCGAAAAGGCTGCCGAACGCTGCGCCCGCATCGTGCGGTCGTTTCTTGCGATAGCACGGCAACGCAAGTCGAAACGCGAGAATGTCGAGATCGCGCAACTGATCGAGGCTTCGATCGAACTCATCAGCTACGCAATCCAGAGCAACGGCATCACGGTCGACCGGGCCTATGCTGGCGACCACATTGCCGCCTATGCCGACCCAGACCAGGTCCAGCAAATCATCGTCAACCTACTCGTCAACGCCTGTCATGCACTGGAGACGATACACTCGCAGCGTCGGATCAGGGTCTCGGTAAATACGGGCGAAACGGTTGTCATCGACGTCGAGGATAATGGCCCGGGCGTGCCGGCAGCGATCGGCAAACGGATCTTCGATCCGTTCTACACGACCAAACCGCAAGGCTCGGGCACGGGCATAGGACTGTCCGTTTCGCGCGGGCTGGCCGAGGCACAAGGCGGGCAATTGGTGCTGGTCGATGGCGCGACCTCGGGTGCGCATTTCCGGCTTTGCCTGCCGAAGGCGCGCCTCATTGACGTTGCCGCCGATGCATCCGGCCTCTCAGGCAAGGCCGCAACCACAGGCCGGGTGTTGGTCATCGACGACGAGACCGAGATCGCCGAACTGCTTTCCGAGACCCTTGGTCGTGCGGGCTATCTCACCGAGACCGTCTCCAACGGCAGGCAGGGCCGCGATCGGATCATGGCGCGTGACGGCGACTTCGACGCGATCATCTGCGATCTGCGCATGCCGGACATGGACGGGCACTCGTTCTACCAGTGGGTGAGCGCAACGAAGCCTTTGCTGGCTGACCGCGTCGTCTTCATCACAGGCGATGCGCTGAGTTCGCGGGCCAGCGATCTGGTGCTGACGGGCCGCCAGGTGCTCGAGAAACCATTGCGGCCCGCTGAAATACTGGCTGCCCTGAGCGCGTTGCACCCTGAGCGCTGAAACAATTGAAACAAAAAACCGGCTTGGACGAAATCCGGTTGAAACAGCGGCATGTGATCCTGTGAACGTCGCCAATCCTGGTGACGAACATTGAAAAAGGAACCTATCATGTCTCTGAAAAGCAATGTGCAGCGGGTTGTCGTCACGACCGCCAGCCTGTTCTTCATCGCATGCTCGTCGGCCAGCCTCAGCCATGCTGCTGCCAGCGACCTGGACGACTGCATCCTCGATATCACGTTCCAGTGTGTCGATGATGCCGACTTCTGGGGCTGCTACAATGTCGGCGTGGAGCTCTGCAAAAACCAGACCTCAGCGTCGATTTCGATCCCGCGCGGCACCATCGCGACGATCGAGACGAAAGCCAAGAAGAGGGCGCAGCAGGTCCTCCTCAAGCGGACGGCCAGCAGGTAACCGCCCGAGACACATGAAAACCGGGCTGGTCCTCGTGACCGGCCCCGTTTCTTTTTCATCATGTCGACCGGCGGTTTTCCCTTATGGTTTTTGTCGCAGAGAAATCCTCGCGCGGACTACACATTGTCTCGAATCGCGCTGCGCATTTTATATTGACGGAAAATAAATATCGTGAAAATTGATCTCCATCAAATTTGTTGATTTGGTCCCTCATTCCAGGGGAATACCGATATGACTGAGGGATGCAGGAACAATATTGAGCTGTTGGCGGTCGACAAGGTTCGCGTGAACAGCCCCTGGATTCGTAGACGCCTTCTTCCCTAATATTGAGGCAAGGAGGCCATGATGGGCAAAG
>JAGRLL010000246.1 GCA_020441855.1 Nitratireductor sp. | reverse complement strand
ACCATGTTGCCGTCCTTGCCGCAAAGGCCGATCGCCCATTCGCCCGCCGCGTTGATCATCGCGACGATTTCCTTGTTGATCGAACCGGCCAGAACCATCTCGACGATCTCGACGGTCGCCCGGTCGGTGACGCGCAACCCGCCCTCGAATTTCGACTCGATGCCCATTTTCTTCAGCATCGCGCCGATCTGCGGCCCGCCGCCGTGGATGACCACCGGATTGACGCCGGACTGCTTCAACAGCGCGATATCCTGCGCGAAGGCTTGGCCGAGCGAGGCGTCGCCCATGGCGTTGCCGCCATACTTCACCACCACGGTCTTGTTCTCGTAGCGCTGCATGTAGGGCAGCGCCTGCGACAGCAGCCTTGCCTGCCGTTCGCTTCTCGATAGTTCGCTGTCCGTCTCGGACATGTCTTGGTCTCCAATGTCTGGATGGGTCGTAGCGGGCAATGCGGGTTGACGCAAGAAGGCCTGCGCCCAACATAGCAGGAAAGGCGAGTGGTCGGATCGGCAGGGGCAGCCGGCCGGACCGCCATTGGGAGATGGAGTAGGCGGATTGGCACCGGCGCCCGACGAGATCGGCGAATTGATCGCGCACACGGCGTTGGGCGATCGGCGTGCCTTTTCGCGCCTCTATGATCGCACCTCCGCGAAACTTTTCGGCGTCTGCCTGCGTATCTTGCGTGAAAGGATGCAGGCGGAGGATGCCTTGCAGGAAATCTACGTCAAGGTGTGGCGCAACGCCGCCACGTTCAGCACCGGCCGCGCCTCGGGCATGACCTGGCTGATCTCCATCGCGCGCAACCAGTCGATCGACATGTTGCGCGCCCGCATTCCGCAGGGCGAGGCGATTGACGCAGTCACCGAACTGGCCGACGAGCGCCCCGATCCGGAACGCGCCGCCGCATCCGCCCAGACCGGGGCGCGCATCGATGCCTGCCTCGACGAACTCAAGCCCGAACGCGCCGACGCCGTGCGCTCGGCCTATGTCGAGGGCTACAGCTATAACGAGCTTGCCGAACGTCATTCGGTGCCGCTCAATACGATGAAGACCTGGATCAGACGCGGATTGCTGAGCTTGCGCGATTGTCTGGAAAGACCATGAGGAAGGCCGATTTTCATGGCTGAGCGAAAGGAAAGGGACGAGGAAGCGCGCGACCTGCTGGCCGCGCAATTCGCCCTTGGCACGCTCGACCTCGCCGAACGCCGCGAGGCGGAGCGCCTCGCTGCGGCCGAGCCCGCCTTTGCCGCGCTTGTCGAACAATGGCAGGAGCGGCTGGCGCCGCTTGCCGAGGGTTACGAACCCGTTCCGCCGCCTGTCGCCGCGAAATCGGCGATCGAGGCGCGGCTGTTCGGCGCACCGCAGGCTGCAACGGGGTTTTGGCATTCGCTCGCCTTCTGGCGGCCGTTCGCGCTGGCCGCCAGCCTCCTGCTTGTCGTCTCGCTCGGTATCAATCTCTATCGCTGGGAAACGCCGGGGCAGGGCGGCAGCCTGGTCGTCTCCCTGCAGTCGGTAGAGGCCAGTCCCGTCAATTTCGTGGCGCTCTACAGGCCTGACAGCGGCGCGATGCGTCTGAGCCCGGTTTCCGGAGAGGCAGGAATCGGCAAGGACTTCGAACTCTGGCTGATCGAGGGGGATACCGCGCCGGTCTCGCTTGGCGTCCTGCCCAAATCCGGCGTCGCCGAAATCTCGTTGCCGCCGGCGCTCGCCGACAGGTTCCATGCCGGCACGGCGCTTGCCATCAGCCTGGAGCCGGAGGGCGGTTCGCCGACCGGCGTGGCGACCGGACCTGTGGTTGCACTTGGCAAGGCCAACCCGATCTGACGGCTGCGCCCATCCCGACACTTTTTTTCCGACTTTGTGAAACCTTTTCGTTCGGGCCCCCGTACCTGCTGGTGTCGTCCCCCTGAGAGGGACGGATCAACAGGAAAGGAAATCCGTTCATGCTTGGAAAGAAAACCGCTCTTGCCGCCGCATTGGTCATTACCTCTTCCGCCTTCGCCTTCGCCGCGAACCCGATGGTCGGTGGCGCGGCGATGTATGAATCGAAGAACATCGTCGAGAATGCGGTCAATTCTGCCGACCACACCACTCTTGTCGCCGCCGTCAAGGAAGCGGGCCTCGTCGATACGCTGTCGGGCGAGGGTCCCTTCACCGTCTTCGCACCCACCAACGCAGCCTTCGAGAAGCTGCCCGCGGGTACGGTCGAGACCCTTCTCAAGCCCGAGAACAAGGATCAGCTCACCAAGATCCTGACCTGCCATGTTGTCTCGGCCAACGCCATGTCGGACGCGATCAACAAGATGATCGCCGACGATGGCGGCGAACATCCGGTCAAGACCGTGGGCGGTTGCACCTTCACCGCGATGGAGAAGGACGGCAAGATCATGCTCAAGGACGGTCAGGGCAATGTGGCGACGGTGACGATCGCCGACGTCAGGCAGTTGAACGGCGTCATCCACGTCATCGATACCGTTCTCCTGCCGGCTTCCTGAGCCCCGTGACCGACGGGCGGCCCGACAAAGGGCCGCCCGCTGGCTCCTGGGTTCAACTCGCGACCGCCAGCGCGATCGCGGCGCGCAATTCGTCGATGCCCTCGCGCTTTTCCGACGACGTGGCGAGCACCGTCGGATAGGCAGCCGGCCTCCTGGCGATGGCTTTCAGGGTTTGTTCGATCAGCTTGATGACCGCCGGCGGCTTGATCTTGTCGGCCTTGGTCAGCACGATCTGGTAGGAGACGGCGGCCTTGTCGAGCAGGTCGAGAACCTTCTCGTCGTTCGCCTTGAGGCCGTGGCGCGCGTCGATCAGTACATAGACGCGCTTTAGCGTCGAGCGGCCGCGCAGATAATTGAAGACGAGCCGGGTCCACGCGTCGACCTTGTCCTTCGGCGCCTTGGCGAAGCCGTAGCCGGGCATGTCGACAATGGCGAGCGGCGGCAGATCGTCCATGCCGCCCGCATGGCCTTTCGGGATGAAGATGTTGAGTTCCTGCGTGCGCCCCGGCGTGTTCGAGGTTCGCGCCAGCCCCTTCTGGCCGGTCAGCGCGTTGATCAGCGNNCCGACGTTTGAGCGCCCGGCAAAGGCGATCTCCACAGGCCCGGCCTCCGGCAGGCCGGTCATCGCAACGACGCCGCGCAGGAACGTCCATTCGCGTGCGAACAACGCCTGGCCGGCGGCCAGAAGTTCCGCGTTGGTTTCTTCTTCCGTCGTGTCGGATTCGTGCACGCTTTCCAGCCTCCGCCTTGTCGCAGAGACGACTGCGGCATGCGCGCCCTTCTGTCAATCGTACTCGGCGAAACGCAGACGTCAGACGAGCTTCTGGTCGATGACGGATTTGGCCATGGCCAGCACGGTTTCCTTTGGCGGTACGAAATCGCGGCCGAGCAGCGCGCGGGCGCCACTCGCGTCAATCCGCCGTTCCGGACCCAGTTCCGCCAGATTGTCGCGAACATCCTTGTCGAAAAGCGCATAGAAGCGGACGAACCAGTCCGGCAATTGCAGTTTCGGCAGTTTTCGGGCGTGTTCGGGAAAGGCCTCGCGCAACACCTGCGCCATTTCCAGCATCGAGAGGCCGCCCGCCGCCATGGGCAGGCGCTTGCCGCCGCTGTTGCCGCCGTCGCGCATGGCCGCGACATGCACCGCCGCCACGTCGCGCGCGTCGATGGCGGGGATGGTCATGCGCGGCACGCCGGGCATGTCGCCGCGAAACAGCCGTATCAGCAGCAAGGCGGACGTGCCGGGATCCTCGTCGAGTAGCGGCCCGTAGATGCCGGACGGGTTGACCGTGGTCAGATCGTTCCTGCGGCCTGCCGCGTCCGCTATCGCCCAGGCGCGTCTTTCCGCCAATGTCTTGGAAAGGACATAGGCATTGGCCAGCGGCGAATCGTCCTCGGTCCAGTCCTGATCGGTAAAGATTTCCGAGCGGTCCTTTGCATGGCGATACATGATCGCGGCCATGGACGAGGTCACGACCACATGCTCGACCTCGCTGGCAAAGGCGGCATCGAGTGCCCGCTCCACGCCACCCACGGCAGGCTGGATGAGTTCCTGTGGGTCCTTCGGCATCGACAGGACAAAGGGCGAGGCGACGTGCTGGACATATCGCACGCCCTTCATCGCGTCCTGCCAGCCCTCGTCGCGCAGCAGGTCGAGTTCGACGAATTCGAGCCTTTCCGGGTCGCCGCCATGCCGGCGCATCGTCTCGCGCACCTTGTCGGTGCGTTTGAGATCGCGCAGACTCCCGCGCACCCTGTAGCCCTGATTCAGTAGATGAAGCGCGACATGTCCGCCGAGAAAGCCGGAAATGCCCGTGACAAGAACCGTATCGGTCATGGTTGATCCCCAATAGCTGAACGAATTATACGTATTATGTTCAAATCGTTCAATGGATTTGGGAATGGCCACGCATAAATCAAGGAACCAAAGCTCGGAACGGCGCGAAAAAATGATCGATGCCGGTCAGGCCCTGTTTTTGCGTGATGGATTGCGCGGCACGACCATGGAGGCAATCGCAAGTCAGGCCGGCGTCGCCAAGGCGACCCTCTACAGCTATTTTTCCGACAAGGAGGCCGTGTTCGCCGCCGTGGCGGGCAGGCTTGTCGGGGAATTGAAGACGATTGTCGACGGCGAACTGTCTCGCCCGGGCGAGGCATGGATGCGCATTGCTGCGGCCTTGAGCGCGAAACACCGGTTCGTCTACGGGCTGCTGGAAGGTTCGCCGCACGCCCACGAACTATACGAGGCCGGCTCGCCCGAGAATTCACCGGAACTTGCCCGTTTCGACCGCGACTTCGAAGACCGGATTACGGCCATCCTGCGGGAAGCCGGCCATGGGGACGCCGCACGGCTGGCCACGTTGATCTGGGCCTGTGCGGAAGGCATCTCCCGCAGGGCCGAGAACGCCGGTCAAATCGGACCGGCGACAAGGCTGGTCGTGGAGAAGCTGCTCGCCTGATGCCGGATGAGCCGGGTACCGCCGGCTATTCCGCCGGTTTCGGCTTGCGGCTGAACAGGCCCTTCAGATTGTCCCACAGTTCGATCTTCACGCCGTGGCGCTTCATGATGATGCCCTGCTGGATGATCGACAGCGTGTTGTTCCAGGCCCAGTAGATCACGAGGCCGGCCGGGAACGAGGCGAGCATGAAGGTGAAGACGATGGGCATCCACTTGAAGATCATCGCCTGCGTGGGATCGGGTGGCGTCGGGTTCATCTGCATCTGCAGGAACATGGTGATACCCATGATCAGCGGGAAAACGCCGATCATCAACATCTGCGGTACCTCGAACGGCAACAGGCCGAACAGGTTGAACATGGAGGTCGGATCTGGCGCTGCCAGATCCCGGATCCAGCCGAAGAACGGCGCATGGCGCATTTCGATGGTGATGTAGAGCACCTTGTAAAGCGCGAAAAAGATCGGAATCTGGATCAGGATCGGCCAGCAGCCGGCGGCCGGATTGATCTTCTCGCGCTTGTAGAGCGCCATCATTTCCTGCTGCTGCTTGACCTTGTCGTCGGCGTAGCGCTCGCGCATCGCCGTCATTTCCGGCTGCAGCTTCTTCATCTGCGCCATCGACTTGTAGCTCATGTTGGCGAGCGGGAAGAGCAGGCCCTTGATGACGACGGTGCCGAGCAGGATTGCGATACCGAAATTGCCGACCTGCTTGTAGAGCGTGTCGAGCAGCCAGAACATCGGCTTGGTGATGAAGTAGAACCAGCCCCAGTCGATCAGCAGTTCGAAATTGAGTATCTTGTACTTTTCCTCATAGGCGTCGATGACATTGACTTCCTTGGCGCCGGCGAAAATGCGCTGTTCGACCTTGACGCTCTGGTTGGCGGGAATGGTCAGTGCGTCGCCCAGGAAATCGGCCTGCCAACGCACTCGGCCTTCGTCGAAATACGAAAAGCGCGGCTTGAAGCCCGCGGAAGGCACCAGCGTCGCCGCCCAGTATTTGTCGGTGATGCCGAGCCAGCCGCCGACGACCCGGTCGGTGGTCAACTCGCGGTCGTCCTCAAGCGTGCTGTATTTCGTCTGCTCCAGCCCGTCTTCGCCGAACACGCCGATCAGGCCCTCGTGCAGGATGTAGGTGCTGGCGTGCTCCGGCTTGAAGAAACGCGTTACCCGGCCATAAGGCGACAGGGTGATTTCCTGTCCCGTGCCGTTTGCCACCTCGTCGTCGAGCGTGAACATGTAGCTGTCGTCGATGCTGATGGTGCGCTTGAACGTGACGCCGGCCGAATTGGTCCAGCTCAACGTCACAGGCGTTGACGGTGTCAGCTTCGCGCCCTCGGGCGCCGTCCACACGGTTTCGGGTCCCGGCACGTCGCCTGAACTGCCCGATCCGACATAACCCAGTTCCGCGAAATAGCCGTCTTTCAGCTGCGACGGCGACAGCAGCGTGACGAGGTCGGAATTCGGATCGACCGTAACGTGGTATTTTTTCATCCGCAGGTCGTCGAGCCGCGCGCCCTTGAGATTGATCGACCCGATCAGATGCGAATTGTCCACGCTGACGCGTTCGCTGGCCGCCATCGCGCTGTCGCGCGACAGCGCCTGCGAAACCGGAACGTCACCGCTGCCGCCGGGCGCGGTCTGGCTGCCTTGCGCACCGGCCGAGGGCAGGTCGCCGGACGGCGACTGGCCGCCCGCCGCGGTCTGGTTCGCCGCATCCGATTGCGTGCCTGCCTGCGGCGTTGTCGCCTGGCTTTGCTCGATCTGGCGGCGCTGCGCCTCGGCGGCCTGGCGTTCGGCCTCCATCTTGGGGCTCACATACAGGAATTGCCACGCGACGATGATGATGATCGAAAGCGCAATCGCCAGATAGGTGTTACGGTTGTTTTCCATATGCTGGATAATCCTTGCTGCGATCCGCCCGCGCGGAGCGTCACATATCGCCTTGCCGTTTGTTTGCGGCGCTTGCCTTCGGCCCCTTCGCAGGGTGGGCGTTTCGTTGCCGCGGATTTGCCCTTAACCGGGCGGTGTGGTCAAGACCTTCGGCGAGCTGTGCGACGATAGACTCGAACTTCTCGGCCAGCGCCTCGCGCCTTGCGATCAGCACATAATCGTATTTGGGCTGCGCGTGGCCTTGTGCAAGCGTTCTGACCGCTTCGCGCAGACGCCTGCGAATGCGGTTGCGTTCGACCGCATTGCCGATCTTCCTGGTGGTGGTGAATCCGAAGCGCGGCCCGTCGCCTCCGGGCTCGCTGTCCTCGCGCCTGCGCGCCTGCAAGACGAAGGCGGCGGCATGAAAGCGCCCGCCTCCGCGCATTGCCTGGAACTCGGCCCTGCGCTTCAGCCTCGCGGGTTGACGTGTCGAGATGTTTTCCACCCGGCGGCCGCCTGTTCTGCGCGTGATCTGCAGCAGGCCGAAAGACCCTCTTTGCGAACCGCCTGCATGTGCCGGCGGAACAGCTTCAGGCGACGTCAGGCCGAAAGCTTCTTGCGGCCACGCGCGCGGCGCGCGGCGAGGACCTTGCGGCCGCCTTTCGTTGCCATGCGGGCGCGAAAACCGTGGCGCCGCTTGCGGACAAGTTTACTGGGCTGATAGGTGCGCTTCATTTTTCTCGCATCCGCCTGGCCGGCGGACCCTCACAAGAACGGGTGTCGATATCGATTGCTGCCGGATTGCCGCGCTGCCATTGGCGATGCCGGATCGCCCGGCAAACCAATTCGCCGCCGAGCGCCAACCCGAACGTTGGCGGTGCTTATAGGAACAAGGCCTTGACCTGTCAATTGTGCCTGGCGGGCTGCTTTCAACAGAAAGTGAGGCATTCGCGCTTCCGGGTCAAAAGCCGGTGAGAGCGTCTTGTGATAATTGAATTACCTTTCGATTATGCGCATCTGCCCCGACAGGCATTCAATCGGGCCTTCACTCGAAGGGTTTGACGCGCCGGCAGGATACGCATGGAAATGGACCGGATGGACGGCACAAGGCAGGGGCAGGGCGGTTTTGGGCGTTTCGGCAGGCTCGCGCCGGCATTGGCCGTGCTCGCGCTTTTTGTGGCTGCCTGGCTGCTCGGCTGGTTCGATTACGTGTCGCTGTCGAACCTGATCATGCATCGCCATGCATTGGCTGCACGGGTCTCGGACCACTTTGCCGTGGCCCTTGTGGTTTATTTCTTTGTTTATGCGGGCCTGGTCGCGGTCTCCTTTCCCGGCGCCTCGCTGCTGACGGTTACGGCCGGCCTGCTGTTCGGAGCAATTGCGGGCGGGTCCGTCACCGTATTGGCCGCCACGCTTGGCGCTACCTGCATCTTCCTCGTCGCCCGATCCTCCTTCGGCGATGTTCTCGAAAGACGCGCCGGCCCTTTCGTTTCGCGCATGGTGGAAGGCTTCAACCGCGATGCCTTCAACTATCTGCTCTTCCTGCGCCTAGCTCCGGTTTTCCCCTTCTGGGTGGTCAACATCGTGCCGGGTCTTGTCAACATGCCGGTCCGCGCCTTTGTCGCTGCAACCTTTCTCGGCATCATTCCCGGCACCTTCGCCTATGCCTTCATCGGTGCCGGCCTCGACAGCGTGATCGCCGCACAGGAACAGGCCAATCCGGGTTGCGCGGCGGCCGGCACATGCAGCATTGATCCGTCGGCGCTGGTGACCGCCAAATTGTTGCTGGCGATGCTGGCCCTTGCCGTCGTCTCGGTTTTGCCGGTAATCGTCAGGAAATGGAGGGCGCCGGGTAATGCCGGCTGATTTCCCAGGTAAGACATGAGCGAAATCATCACCCCGGATATTTGCGTTATCGGTGCCGGCTCCGGCGGGCTCAGCGTGGCCGCCGCCGCCGCCGCGTTCGGCGTGTCCGTGATACTGGTCGAAAAGGGCAGGATGGGCGGCGACTGCCTCAATTACGGTTGCGTGCCCTCAAAGGCGTTGCTCGCGGCCGCCGGGCATGCCCACACGGTTCGCACCGCACCGCAATTCGGCGTGCTGACGGATGAGCCAAAGGTCGATTTCGCTCTCGTCAACGACCACGTGAAGAAGGTGATCGACGCCATCGCGCCCAACGACTCGCAGGAGCGCTTCACCGCGATGGGCGTGCAGGTCATCCGCGCACCGGGCCGTTTCGTCAATCGCCGCCTCGTGGAAGCAGGCGAAGTGCGCATCCGCGCCCGCCGCTTCGTCATCGCCACCGGTTCTTCGCCTTTCGTGCCGCCGATACCGGGTATCGAAACGGTGCCCTACCTCACCAACGAGACCATCTTCGACATCCGCCGCCGGCTTGCCCATCTCGTCATCATCGGCGGCGGACCGGTCGGCATGGAAATGGCGCAAGCCTGGCGCAGGCTGGGCTCGAAGGTAACCGTCGTCGAGGCGGCGAAGGCGCTCGGCAGGGACGATCCGGAAATGACCGGGATTGTCCTGCGCGCATTGCGTGGCGAGGGCGTGAGCATTCTCGAGGACACCGAGGTCACCCGCGTCGAACTGCGCGGCAGGCGCGGCGTCAGCGTGCATGTGCGTTCAGGCGAAGGCGATGCCGTGATCGACGGCTCCGACCTGCTGGTCGCAACCGGCCGCGCGCCCAATCTCGACAGCCTCGACCTCGACAAGGGCAGGATCCGCCATACCCGCAAGGGCATCACGGTCAATGCGGGCCTGCGCACCTCCAACCGGCGCGTCTATGCCATCGGCGACGTGGCCGGCCAGTTGCAATTCACCCATGTCGCCAATTACCACGCCGGTCTCGTCATCAAGGCGATCCTTCTCCGCCTTGGTTCCAAGCCCGATCTCACGATCGTGCCCCGCGTCACCTATACCGATCCCGAACTAGCCAGCGTCGGGCTGAACGAGGAAGAGGCGCGGCGCACCAACAAGGAGATCCGCGTCCTGCGCTGGCCGTATCACGAGAACGACCGGGCCCAGGCCGAGCGCGCGACGCAAGGCCTGATCAAGCTGATCGCCGACGCGAAGGGCAAGCTGCTCGGCGTGTCGATCGCCGGAAGCAAGGCCGGCGAGATGATCAACATGTGGTCGCTGGCATTGTCGAAGCGGATGACGTTGCGCGACATCGTGGGCTATGTCGCGCCGTATCCGACGCTCTCGGAAATAGGCAAGCGGGCGGCGACCTCCTATTACGCGCCGCTGGCGCGCAAGCCGTCGGTGCGCCGGCTGATCGGGTTCCTGCGCAAGTTCGGCTAGCCGATTTCCGGCTTCAGGATGAAAACCGGGGCTGAAGCGTTATCTATGATTGGCGAATGACGTGCGGGGTTTTGCCTGCGGGCTGGCGATCGTAGTACCATCGCACCGCAAGGCTTGGTGGGGTTTCACTGGAATGCGGGTTTGATGCACGGCGCCTCTAAGGAACACCCGGACCGCCGGATTCCCGTTTCCGATCCGCCCGGCGACGGCGCTTCGCTGTGGCGCGGCCTTTCGGCCAGGCTGCTGGTGCTTACGATCATCTTCGTCTTGATCGCCGAAGTGCTGATCTTCCTTCCCTCGATCGCCAATTTCCGCAATGTCTGGCTACAAAGTCATCTGGATACGGCCGAGACCGCATCCATTGTCTATCTCGACAGCGACGATCCGATGCTTTCCGACAAGGCGCAGCGCGAGTTTCTCAGCGCCACCGAATCGCTTGCCGTCGTCATCCGCGAAGGCGCGATGAACCGCATGATGGCGGCGATCAAGTCGCCCTTCGTCGTCGATGAAAGCTTTGACCTGACCGTCATGCGGCCGTTCAGTGCGGTGGCGAGTTCGCTTGCCATGCTGGTCTCGACCGAACCCGGCGTCTACCGCGTTTTCGGGCCGATGAAGTCGCGTCCGGCGATCATCGAACTGGTGCAGGAGGATGGTCCGCTCAAGACCGCGCTCAGGAATTATTCGCGCAACGTCGCCCTCCTGTCGCTCGCCATTTCCCTCATCACGGCTGCGCTCGTCTATCTTGCGCTCTACCTGATGATCGTCCGGCCGATCCGCCGCCTGTCGCTGAACATGACGGCATTCTCGCGCGAACCCGACAATGCGGCGCTGATCCTCAAGCCCGGCGGTCGCCGCGACGAGATCGGCGTGGCCGAACGCCGCCTTGCCGCCTTCGAGGCCGATCTGCACGCCACATTGCGCCAGCGCCAGCATCTGGCGGACCTTGGCCTTGCCGTTTCCAAGATCAATCACGATCTGCGCAATATCCTGTCCTCCGCGCAGCTTTTTTCCGACCGTCTGTCGAGCCTGCCCGACCCGACGGTGCAGCGCCTTGCACCGAAATTGCTGCGCTCCATCAACCGGGCCGCCGGCTACGCGCAATCGGTCCTCGCCTATGGCCGCGCCCGCGAGGCCGCACCCGATCGCCAGCTTCAAAACCTCGCCACCATCGTCGAGGATGTCGGCGAGGCGCTGGTGCCCGACAGTTCCGGTGTCGAATGGTACAACGAGGTGCCGCCGGCTCTGGAGGCCGACATCGATGCCGAACAGCTCTTCCGAGTCATCATGAATTTGTGCCGCAACGCCATTCAGGCAATGGAGCGTGGCGGTACGGGCGTGCTGCGCAGGTTGACCGTCTCGGCCGAACGCAGCGGCCGCGCGGTTGAAGTGCGCATCGCCGACACCGGTCCCGGTATCGCGGAGAAGGTGCGGGGCGAATTGTTCAAGCCCTTCGGCATGTCGGCGCAATCGGGGGGCACCGGGCTCGGTCTCGTCATTGCCGCCGAACTGGTGCGCGCCCATGGCGGCACGATCGAGGTGGAGCAGACTTCGCCCGCCGGAACGATCTTTCTCGTCACGCTGCCCGACAGCGATGCGGGCAGACAGGCTGGCTGAGCAATTATCGCGGCCATCCGGGGGCGCCATCGCGCGGCGCATTGCAATGGAAGATTTACACCCTTGCAATTATGCGGCCGAGCCTTTACCTAGCCGCCTTGCGGCAACGACAGGACACTGTTCCAGCGTCGTTCATGTGAAGCGGCCAACCCGCCTCACCGCATTGCGCGCCCGTAGCTCAGCTGGATAGAGCACCAGACTACGAATCTGGGGGTCAGAGGTTCGAATCCTTTCGGGCGCGCCATTTTTCCGCTCACGGCGGGTTTGCTTCGTTTACCACCTTCTCGTTGGCGGCCTTGCCGCGCGGCTTGCGTTTCGTTCGCTGGCGCATCCGAAGTTTCGTCAGCAAGGCGCGCCGATTCCCTCAAAGGCTTGTCTGGTTTGCAGGGGCGGAATCTTTTTGCGTTCCCGGCGCGTTGGAAATGCCCGACTGGCAAACCGGCCGGACAGCCGGCGTTTGACGGACCCGGTATTGCAGCAGGTGCGCAGCGCCGCGACGCGACAAGCCGCGATCAGCTCTCGCGGTTGTCGATCAGCGGATTGGGTTTTGCCAGTATCTGAAGACTCTTGAGATCGCTCAGATGCACTTTCGCGCCGTCCACGTCGACGCCGTAGGGCTTCAGCGTGTTGAAGGCGCGGGACAGGTTCTCCGGCGTCATGCCGAGCAAGGATGCGATGGTCCGCTTGTCGTAGGGCAGGTCCAGCGAACCCGCCGAGCCCTGTTCGCGATGATAACGCAACAGCCGGTTCGCCAGTCGTTCCACTGCCGTGCGCAGTTTGAGGTCCTTGTGCTCCTTGACCATGCCGCGATAGCAATTCGCCAGTTCCACGACGATGGCGCGCGCGAAAGCCTCGTCCCGCTCGAAGGCGTCGCGCACATTCTCCGACGGGATCAGCAGGATCTTCGATTTCTGGCAGGTGCGCGCGGACATAAGATAGACGGCATCCTTGAGGACGGCGGCAAGGATGAAGGTTCCCACCGGCCGCACCATGCCCATCGTGCTCTCGCGCCCGTTCGAGCGCGCGCAGAGTTCCACGCAGCCCTCGATGACAACATACAGGAAATCGGCCGGATCGCCTTCCGTGATCAGGTCCAGCTGTGTCGGGAAGGTCTGCAGATAAGCCGCCTGCATGAGCGTGTCGAAATTCGATTCGCTCATGCTCCTGAACAGTTCAAGAGATCGCACTTGCGGCAGATCAGTTGTTCGCACGATCTCGATCCTTGATAATTATCAAGACGTCAAATGAGACTGTTAGCAGTCCGGTTTTTAGGTTGCAAGCGAGGTTCTTGATCCCGCTGCTTGCTCGAACTGCGATTTTCTTCCGGTCAACTTGTTTCTCAGGCGCATCCCCGAACGATTGATTCAGGTCAACTGTCGAACTGGCACTATGACCGCAAATCGTCTCGTTGAATTTCAAAAGGCGGAAAATTCCGCCTACAGGCAAGGGGATGAATCCATGCACGCGCTCGACGGAGTCACCCGTTCGGACCAGAACCGGGCACTGGGACTTAGCACCATCGCCTTCACGGCCTGCTTTGCCGTGTGGACGATCTTTTCGATCATCGGGGTCAGGATCAAGCAGGAACTCGGACTGACCGACACTGAATTCGGGCTGCTTGTCGCGACCCCCATCCTGACCGGTTCGCTCAGCAGGATATTCCTGGGCATCTGGACCGACCAGTATGGCGGACGCATCGTCTTTACGTTGGTCATGCTGTTGACGGCGATCGCTGCCTGGCTGCTTTCCACGGTTTCGACCTATCCCATGTTCCTGCTGGCCGCGCTCGGTGTCGGCCTCGCCGGCGGCTCCTTCGCGGTCGGCATCGCTTATGTCTCCCGCTGGTATCCCAAGCAGCGTCAGGGCACGGCACTCGGCATATTCGGTGTCGGCAATGTCGGCGCGGCGGTAACCAATTTCGGTGCGCCTTTCCTGCTTGTGGCGCTTGGCTGGCAGACGACCGCCCAGGTCTATGCCGTTGTTCTGGCCATCATGGCCGTGATCTTCTTCCTGTTTACCCGCGAGGACCCTTCCACGGCCGAACGCAAGGCGAGCGGCAGGAAGGCGCGCTCGACACTGCTCGAGCTCGAGCCCTTGCGTAATCTGCAGGTCTGGCGCTTTGCGCTGTATTATTTCTTCGTGTTCGGTGGCTTCGTTGCCCTGGCATTGTGGCTGCCGCGTTATCTGGTCGGAGTCTACGGCCTCGACATCAAGTCGGCCGGCATGATTGCCGCAGCCTATTCCGTGCCCGCTTCCATTTTCCGCGCTTATGGCGGCCACCTGTCGGACAAGCGTGGCGCGCGCACCGTCATGTACTGGACCTTCGGCGTGTCGGTAATCCTCACCTTCATGCTGTCCTATCCCAACACGGACTACATCATTCAGGGAATCCGCGGACCGATCCATTTCTCGACCAGCATGGGATTGGTGCCGTTCGTCGTGGCCATCTTTCTGCTTGGCTTCTTCATGTCGCTCGGCAAGGCGGCGGTCTACAAGCACATCCCCGTCTACTACCCGGACCATGTCGGGGCAGTCGGTGGCCTTGTCGGCATGATCGGCGGTCTCGGTGGCTTCATCCTGCCGATCAGCTTCGGCGCCATGCTCGACCTTACAGGCGTATGGACGAGCAGCTTCATGCTGCTGTTTGGCATCGTCGCCGTTGCGTTGATCTGGATGCATTTCTCAATTCGCCTGATGGAGCAGAAGGCACTTGCCGAAGGCAAGGTCGATCTTCCGCAACTGCCCGAGATGGCTGCGGTGCACGACGAAACCGAGCATGCTTCGCTCGCCGGCGTCATCGAGGACTGGCGTCCGGACGACGAAACTTTCTGGAAGGAGAAGGGTCGTGCCATCGCCCGCCGCAATCTGTGGGTATCGATCCCCGCTCTGCTGCTGGCCTTCTCCGTGTGGATGGTGTGGAGCGTCGTCGTCGCCAAACTGCCCGCGCTCGGCTTCAACTACACGACCGACCAGCTCTTCTGGCTCGCGGCCCTGCCCGGCCTGTCGGGTGCCACGCTGCGCATCTTCTATTCCTTCATGGTGCCGATCTTTGGCGGCCGGTTGTGGACGACGCTGTCGACGGCATCCTTGCTGATCCCCGCCTTTGGCATCGGCTATGCAGTGCAGAACCCGGAAACGCCCTATCTGATCTTCCTGGTGCTTGCCTTGCTGTGCGGCTTCGGTGGCGGCAACTTCGCCTCATCCATGGCCAACATCTCCTACTTCTTCCCGAAGAAGGAGAAGGGCAACGCACTGGCACTGAATGCCGGACTGGGCAATCTGGGTGTCAGCGTCATGCAGTTCCTGGTGCCCATCGCCATCTCCACCGGCGCCTTCGCTTTTGCCTTTGGTGACGGCCAGGTCGCAGCCGACGGATCGACCATATGGCTGCAGAATGCCGGCTTCATCTGGGTGCCGTTCCTGATCGCCTCGACGATCGCGGCGTGGTTCGGGATGAACGATATCGCCTCGGCGCGCGCTTCCTTCGCCGAACAGTCGATCATCTTCTCGCGCTTTCACAACTGGATCATGTGCATCCTATACACTGGCACCTTCGGCTCCTTCATCGGCTATTCGGCGGGCTTCCCGCTTCTGATGAAGACGCAGTTCCCGGAAGTGAATGCACTTTCCTATGCCTTCCTTGGCCCGCTGGTAGGTGCGCTGAGCCGCGCGGGAACGGGCTGGATCTCCGACAGGTTCGGCGGAGGCCGCGTTACGTTCTGGACGTTCCTCGGCATGATCGTCGCGGTTGTCGGCGTTCTCTACTTCCTGGGCATCAAGGAACAGCCGGGTGCGTTCTGGGGCTTCTTCGCCTGCTTCATGGCCCTGTTCTTCCTGACCGGTATTGGCAACGCTTCCACCTTCCAGATGATCCCGACGATCATGCGGCTGGAAATCCCGCGCCTCATGCCGGAACTGAAGGGCGACGTGCGCGTAAGGCAGGCCGAACGTGAATCGGCTGCGATTATCGCCTTTACCTCGGCCATCGCGGCTTACGGAGCCTTCTTCATTCCCAAGGCCTACGGCACGTCGATCACCATGACCGGTGCGCCTGACATGGCGTTGTGGGGGTTCGCGGTCTTCTACGTGCTGTGCGCCGTTCTGACGTTGTTCTTCTACACGCGCCGAGGTGGGCTGCTGCACGCTGCCGAGCGCTCACCTTCAACTGCAGCGATCCAGGCCACCCAGGCCGCGTAACGGGAGGTAACAAGATGAGCCATCTACTCGACCGCCTCAATTTCCTGGCGCGCAAAAACACCGGCACCTTTTCGAAGGGCCATGGCGTGACGACCAATGAAAGCCGCGATTGGGAGGACGCCTACCGCAAGCGCTGGCAGC
>JAGRLL010000245.1:4468-12404 GCA_020441855.1 Nitratireductor sp. | reverse complement strand
GACGATCTGGCGAACTGGCTGCCGGCGCGGCTGTCGGCATTGCTCGTTGCGGCGGCCGCGTGGGGATTGTCGGGCATGGCGTCTGCACGCGCCTCGGTCACGGTGTCGCTGCGGGACGCCGGGCTGCACCGTTCGCCCAATGCCGGCTGGCCGGAAGCCGCGTTTGCCGGCGCGCTTGCCATCGCGCTCGGTGGGCCGCGGGTCTATGCGAGCGAGAGCGTTCCCCAGGCATGGCTCAATGCGGCGGGCAGGCACGAACTCGACACGGTCGATATCGACCGGGCGCTGAAACTGTTCGGCTACGGATGTTTTTCGCTCTGGGCGGCCGGGGCGCTGGCTGTGGTGGCCTGCTGAGCCTATTCGGCCGGGTGCAGTTCGATCGGCTCGGCATAGCCCGGCGTGGCTGTGAAGGCCTCGCGGAAGGTCAGGCCGTGCCAGGCCATCTGCATGGCGCGTATCGGACCGGCGTGACAGACAATCGCGGTCTCCCGGCCAACGCCGGCCAACGCTTCGAGCACACGCACTTGCAGGTCGCGGAAGCTCTCGCCGCCCGGTGTCGGCAGATTGTAGGGATCGGCACTCCAGGGTTCGCTGACCTCGCGCGGGATGTCGCGCCAGTCGAGTCCTTCCCATTCGCCCATATCCATTTCCCACAGCCGCTCGTCGAAAACCGGCTCGATGCCGTCGCGTTCCGCCAGCGCCTGCGCCAGCGCGCGGCAGCGCAGCGCCGGGCTCGCCAGCAGGCGGGTTATCCTTGGAGTCGTTTCCAGCGCCCGGGCTATCTGTTCCCGGCCCTGTTCGGTAATGTCGATATCGAGCCTTCCGTAGCAGATGCCTGGATCGACCCTGGGTGTGGGGTGGCGCAGAAAGATCATGGCTCGCTTTTTGTCAGAGAGCCCAGAAGGCGGCAAGCACGATTATCGCGGCGATCTCGGCCACCTGCTGCATGGCGCCGAGCACGTCGCCCGTGTAGCCGCCGATGCGTCGTTCCATGATCAGCAGGACCAGGGCGGCGGCTGCGAAGCCCGCGACAAGGGCGGCCGTGCCGGGCAGGCCACCAAGAAGGGCGGCGATGACGAGTGCGACTGTCGCGGTGACGACAACCTTCTCCGTCGAAATGCCGGCGGCGACGAGGCTGCCTGTGCCTTCCCGTCTGGCATAGGAGGAGAAGCGCAGCGCGAGGGCGATGGCGGCGCGCGAAAGCGTGTGCGCGATAACCAGCGCCAGCGCGCCGGCAGCAATCGGCATTGCCGCGAGCGCCGTCCAGCGCAGGCCAAGCGAAAGGACGATGGCCGCGACGCCATAGCTGCCCGAGCGGCTGTCGCGCATGATTTCGAGGATCTTCTCGCGGTCTTCGCTGCCCAGACCGTCTGCGCAATCGGCGAGGCCGTCCTCGTGGAGGCCGCCGGTCAGGATCACGCCGGCAGCGATCGCGATGCCGGCGGCGGGCATAGCGGGCAAGAGGGTTGCAACTCCGAGCCAGACAAGCGCGACGGCAATGCCGATGACAAGGCCCGCCAGCGGGAAGTACACGATGGCGCGGTTGAGGCCGGAATCATGGTCGACATGACGGGCCACAAGGGACGGCAGTTTCAGGGCGACGAAGAATTGCAGCGCCGCCAGAAACCTGCCCGTCATGCGCCGCATTCCGCCCATTACCGGTTCATTCCTTGCCGGAAATGCCGGCGCTCTCGAAGGTCGCCATTTCGGCCAGCATCGCGCAAGCGTTGCGCAGCAGCGGGAAGGCGAGCAGCGCGCCGGTGCCCTCGCCAAGTCGCAGGTCGAGATCGATCAGGGGCTCGGCGCCGAGCGCGTCGAGGATCAGGCGGTGGCCCGGCTCCTTGGAGCGGTGCGCGAAAACGGCATGGGGCATGGCGTCGGGCCGCGCCCGCAAGGCGCAGAGCGCAGCGGCGGAAGCGATGAAGCCGTCGACGAGCACGATGGCGTTTGCCGAGGCCGCGCCGATCAGCGCGCCGGCCATCATGGCGATCTCCAGTCCGCCGAATGCCGACAGCGCATCGGCGGGAGACAGGCGGCCCGGCCGACGCGCGGCAATGCGTTTCAGGATTTCCGCCTTGCGCCGAACGCCGGGCGCATCGAGACCGGCGCCCGGACCGGTCAGCGGGTCGAGGTCGATCCCTTCGACGGCGTGCGCCAGAAGCGCAGCCGAGGCAGTGTTGCCGATACCCATTTCGCCAAGCGCGATGACGCGCGCGCCCTCGGCGATGGCCTCTGCCGCGCACTGCGCGCCGAAATCCAGCGCACTCTGCGTTTCTGCCGGGGTCAGCGCATCTTCATGCAATGCGTTGCGCGTGCCCTTTCGGATATTGGCGCGGACGAGATCTGGATGGTCGGGCAGGTCGCCGGCGATGCCCGCGTCGATAATGGTGATGGAAACGCCGTTGGTGCGCGCGAAGACATTCGCCGCCGCGCCGCCGGCAAGGAAATTGGCCACCATCTGCGTGGTCACCTCGCTCGGCCAGGCGGATACGCCTTCCGAAACCATGCCGTGGTCGCCGGCGAAAAGCAGCAGCCGCGCCGGATCGACCGCCGGGTCCGCAATGTTCTGCGCGCCGGCCATCTGCAGCGCCAGTGCCTCGATGCGTCCGAGCGAGCCGGGCGGCTTGGTCTTGATGTCGATTGCGTGGCGGACCCGAGCGAGCAGGTCTTCGTCGACCGGGGAAACAGGATAGGTGTCGAGCAACGGGCTTCTCCACGATGCGTCTGGGCAATGGGAACCTTTGCTAGCAACGGTCCGGGTGGTTGGCCAGCGGCAAATGCGACGCCGGCTGGCGAGACCGGATCAGGTGTTGCCCCGGAATCGAAATCCCGCCGGCATGGCCAGCGGGAATCGCTATCTGTGCGTTCGAGAATCGTACGTTCAGCGAACGATGCGAAGCTCCGAGATCTGGCTGGCGATCGCTTCCATCGCGACGTCGAGATCGGAGGCGGAAACGTCGAAGTAGAAGGTGCCGCTCGACATCACCAGACTGTTGTTGACCGTACCGGAACCGGCACAGGCCTCAAGCATGTCCTTGACCGAAGAACCGTTGGACACGTCGAAGGCGATCGTGAAGATCGTCACGCCATCGGCTTTGGCATTGTTGCAGGTCTGCACCGTGTGGGCATTCATCTTCTTCTCGAACGAGTTGAGACTTACGCCCTGATAGGGCGTGCCCGCCAGATCGGACGATGTCAGTCCCTCATCGATGCGTTCATGCTTGCCATAACCCCACGCGGCATAGGTTGTGCCGTTCGGGGTGGAGGACGAGCCGTAGGTGTTGTTACCGTCGGTCAGCACGATCATGTACTTGCGGTTGGTCTCGTCGGACGGATCGCGCCCGGCGGTGAAGGGTTCGCCGGGGGAAAGCGTGCGCCAGCCCCAGGAGACTCCGGCCTGGATGTTGGTGTTGCCGCTCGCGCCCATGTCGCTGATTTCGCTCTTGATATTGGACTTGCTGGTGGTCAGTTCCGTCAATGGCTGGGCGACGCAGCCGGTATTCGGGCCTCCATTTGTGCCCGACCCCGAGAAATGGATGTGATCGTCGTCAAGTGCCGCAGCCTGATAGCGCCACACCCAGTCCTGGCGCAGGTTCTGTTTCGACTGGATTACGCCGTTGTTGTAGGGCGAGGGAAAGGAGTCGTCGTAGTAAATCTGCTCGATCGAGTTCAGATTGCTTGGGTTGGGGCGCACCCAATCGTCCAGATAGTCGTTGCTGTAATTGTACCAGTCGTTCGAATAGCCGGACGATGAACCGCCGCCACCCCAGCCGCCCCAGCCGCCCCAACCGCCCCAGCTGCCGCTGGACTCATAGGCATACTGGCTCTGCGGCTCGGCCGGCGCGAAGTAAGGCACGAACAGCCTGTTGAGATCGTCTTCGTCGGAATTGCGGTTGACCTTGATGGCGTCGGTATTGTTGGCGCCTTCGGTGATAGCGGCAGTGTCGAGCGTGTTATGCGGCCAAGGGCGCATCTCGACGCAGCCTTTCCATTCGGTGTCGAGCATGTCGAAAACCGAGAAGCGCGTTTTCCACTCCCAGTTTCCGTTGACCTTCTCCCGGAATCCGGCTCCCTTTTTCTGGAAGGTGTTGGCAGTGAGATAGGTGTTTTCCCAGTCCAGGTTTTCGTTGTGTATGGACGACCAGCCAACATTATCCATCCACGGCTCGTCCTTGTTGTCCGCGCCGATATTGACATGGCTGGAGAATGGCACCAGCGAGAAGCTGACCGGATCGTCCTTGTTGGAGTTCGATGCAGCGGCGAAGATCGTGTCGACGAGATCCTTTGCCGTGTTTCTGGCCGAACTGATCTTGCTCTTCTGGCCCATCGAACCGGAATTATCGATGACCAGCGCGACTTCGACGGTGATGTTGCCAAGCGCGACCTGGGAAGCGACGCCGATATCGAAACTGTCCTGACCAACCGTCTTTGCCAGGAATGAATCGTACCCGAACTCGGCATCGAGGCGTACCGTCTTGAGGGTGGTCGGGTCGCCGTTGCCGTCGGTCGCGGCCTTGTTGACCAGCGAAAGGGTCAGGTCGATCGAATCGGGATCGATGTAGCTCGGCAGGTTCGCGGCGACGAAATCCTCCGCGTAGGCTTCGAGCGCGGCGCCGGAAACGCCGTTCGAGAATTCCTTGGCGCTGGCGAGCGCGGCAGCGTCGAGCGCATCCTGAACATCGCTCTTCTGACGCTGGATGTTGGAATAGTCGATCGCGAGCGCGATGCCGCCCATGATCGGTACGATGGTCAGACCGAACATGATAGCGTAGTTGCCGGCTTCGTTTCGCAGGAAGCGCTTCAGGTTGCGCAGGATTCCAAGATCTAGATACATATTCCCCCCGACTCCGGATTAACTTCGCTTGCCCGTGTGAAGTAATGTACCGAAGGGGGTAACAGTTCTGCCTTTCGTTCCGTTTAGTCCGATCGTTTCAATTTTAGATATTTACGATCATGGTTAATTCCGGCGCCTGATGCGGCGCGGAGCGTTCGGAGTAACCTGCTGGCGAAAGACGGTCTGCGCTCAACGCATGATGCGCAACTCCGATATCTGGCTGGCGATATCAGCCATGGCCTGCTGAAGTCCCGAGGTGGACACATCGAAATAGAAAGTGCCGCTCGACATCACGAGCTTGTTCTTGACGATGCCCGAACCGGCGCATGCCTCGAGCATGCTCTTGACCGACGAGCCGTTGGAGACGTCGAAGGCGATGGTGAAAACTGTTACCCCGTCAGCCTTGGCGTTATTGCAGGTTTGCACCGTGTGGGCATTCATCTTCTTCTCGAACGTATTCAGGTTGACGCCGACATAGGGTGTGCTGGCGAGATCGGATGCGGTCAGGCCTTCCTCGATACGATTGTGCTTGCCGTAGCCCCAGGCGGCATAGGTGGTTTCGTTCGGCGTCGAGGACGTTGAATAGGTGTTGTTGCCGTCGGTCAGCACGATCATGTATTTGCGGTTCGTCTCGTCGGAGGATTCACGACCGCCGGTGAAGGGCACCTGCGGCGAGAGCGTGCGCCAGCCCCAGGCGACGCCGGACTGGATGTTCGTGTTGCCGTTGGCGACCATGCCGTCGATGGAATTCTTGATCGAGGTCTTGGAGGCGGTCAGGGCGGTGACAGCCTTGGTCGTGCAGCCGTAATTGGGCCCTTTGGAGGAGCCGGAATCGGAACTGCCGAAGCTGTCGGCCTGATAGCGCCAGATCCAGTCCTGGCGGACGTTCTGCTTCGACTGGATCACGCCCGCGGAATAGTTGAAGTCCTGGAAATTGTAGGACTGGAAGCCGTCGTCATAATAGAGCTGTTCGGTCTGGCTCGGATTGGACGGTTTAGGGCGCTTCCAGTCATAGGCGTAATTGTTGGAATAGCTGTACCAGTCGTTCGACGTTCTGGTTCTGCTGCCCGACTGGTAGGTGTAGCTGGAATCGGGCTCGTCAGGTGCGAAGATCGGCACGTAAAGCGCTGCGCGATCGCTGTCCTTCGAACTCGAGCTTACCTGTGTCACGCCGCTTGACGGGGTGCCGCTGGTTACCGAGACATCGTTTGTATTGTAGGGCCATGGCCGCATCTCGACGCAACCCGTCCAGTCGATGCCCATCATGTCATAGAAGGTAAAGCGCGAAAGCCACTGCCACTGGTTGTTTATCTTCTCGCGGAACCCGGCATTGTTCTGCTGGGTCGTGTTGGATGAAATGTAGGTCTTCCAGTTCAGATTCTCCCAATGCATGGGCGACCAACCATTGGTGTCCATCCATTCCTCGCCGGCATTGGACGTGCCGATGTTGACCATGGCGGCGAAGGGCACCAGTGAAAAGCTCACGGGATTGGACTTGTTGGAGTTCGATCCGGCTGCAAAAATCGTGTCGACGAGTTGCTTGGCCGTGCTCTTTGCAAGTGTCAGTTTGCTGTTGGAGCCCATGGAACCGGAATTGTCCATGACCAGTGCGACCTCGACCGTGATGTTGCCGAGCGCGACCTGCGACATGACGCCGATATCGAAATCCTTGAAACCTACAACGCCGGCGATCGACGATTTGTAGTCGATCATCGCGTTCAGGCGAACGGTCTTGATATCGGCTGGCTCGCCACCGGAATCCGTCACCGTTTCGTCGACCAGATTCACCGACAGATCGATCTTGTCGGGATCGATATAGTCGGGCAGGAGGGCCTCGAAGTAATCCCTGGCGTAGGCGTCGAGCGTGCTGCCGGTGACGCCGCTGGAAAACTCCTTGGCAGCGGCAAGCGCGGCGGCGTCCAGCGCTTGCTGGACCGCGCCACGCTGGCGCTGAATGGAGGAATATTCGACTGCCAGGCTCACGGTTCCCATGATCGGGAAGGCGGCAAGCGCGAAAATGATGGCGTAATTTCCTGCGGTGTCGCGGAGGAAACGCCGAAACCCATTGAACGACATTCAGGCCATCCCCTGACGGCCCGAACAATTACGGGACCAGTCCGGTTACCACTTCTAGCGATGGTTGATTACTTTCGCGTATTCAAACCTGGTAAAAATTTAGCCGCCTCAATTTTGTCCTGAACGCGACGTCGCAAATCACGCCAGAAGCAAATTTTTTCCGAACTAATAAATTGATATAAATAGAAGTTTTTGGTTCGCAGGAGCGTGTTCTTGCGCCATTGCCTGTTTGCGACGAGGTGCCGCGAAATGGACGAAAATACGGTCGAATTCCTGATTTCACCCCTGTTCTGGCGTCGAAGGGGCGTGAAACGTCCGTCAAATGTGACCCGTGCAAAGGGGGGGATGCGGCGCAAAGGCAGGCCCAAAAACAGAAAGACGCCGACCGAAGTCAGCGCCTCCCCGTTTCGGTGGAACGATATTTCCTGGTCCAAATGGCTTTCGCCATTCACACCCGGAGATATCGATATCCCGAATGAACCGGTTAGCCTGTTTACCCGCTCAGGCGTGCCGCTTGCGCGGTGCGCCAAGCCGGACAATCATTCATCCGGTCCGTCCACATTACGCCGATCAGACCCGAGGGCCCGAACCGCGATCCTGCGGCTTCGATCGAACGGATAACCCGCCGTTCACCGTATCATCGGGGCCGCTGTCGCGTTCGCGTCCGCGCCATTGGCAAAACCGTGTGCCACCCGCCTCCGGTATCTCCCCCGCCCATTGCCGGCAGGCCGAAGAGATTGCGGCACGGTGTGAGTTGCTTGTTCACCGATCCTGGCTGGCTGGCCCGGGCCATGCGAACCTCACGACCTGATGCTGCTTCGCAAGCCCGTGACAGTCCAGCGGAAGTTTTCCACCGATTGTGGATATAGTGGACAGATGCAACCGGCGCATCCGCGCCGCGTCTATGCGAAACGTTCGTCGAGCCAGGCGCCGAAATCTCCCATGATCTCGTCGCGGTTGATCTCGTTGAGCCCTTCGTGGCGGGTCGCTTCCCGGATTCTCACGCTCACATCGACCAGGCCGGCG
>JAGRLL010000245.1:0-4325 GCA_020441855.1 Nitratireductor sp. | reverse complement strand
GACAGCCATGTACCCACGGATACGGGAAAGCCGCAGAGTGGATCGGCGACGTATTTGTCGACTTCCAGGTCGTCGCGCGACAACCAGTCGAATTGGGTGCGGTTGGGTGCGAAACGCTTGTTCCAGGCCTTGAATGTCAGCGCCGTGGCAATGCCGCTCGGCGTATCGGAACCCTTGAAGAACCTTTCAACCTTGAGAATGCCCGCCAGCACGCCCAGCAATGCGGGGGTGTCCAGGCTGGTGTTCCAGATCGCGGCGGCGGCGACGTCCTGCGGGCGGGTCAGGCAATAATCGAAGGCGATGATGCCGCCCATGGAATGGCCGAAGCAGACGACCGGAATGCCGGGATGGGACTCGTGCAGGTGTGTGTTGACGGCGGCGACGTCGTCAATGACCCTGGACCAGCCGTCGCGCGAGGCAAATACGCCGAGCGGAGCATCGGGCGCCCTGGTCGCGCCATGGCCGCGATGGTCGTGCGCGAAGCTCGCATAGCCAAAGCTGGCGAGAAACCGGGCGAATCGCTCATAGCGCGCGGCATGCTCGGCCATGCCGTGATTGATCTGAATGAGCGCCTTGGGCCTGCCTGGCGGCATCATCGAATAAAGCCGCAATGTCGCGCCGGTCGGGCTTTCAAGTTCGCTGGCGCGCCAGTCTGGTGTTCCTACCGCCATCACGCCCTCCCTGACGCGGTTTCGTCCCCGGATATTGCGGCCCTACACGCCGGCCGCGGCGATCATGTCGGCGATCTGCTCGTTGTCGAAGCCGAGCGCGTTGCCGATACGGCGCATCGTTTCCTTCTCGCGGCGCTCCTCGACGAGGTCGCTCATCATTACAAGATAGCAGCAATTGAAGATCAGGCGCCGCATTTGCGGGCTGAGCCGGCTGCGCTGGGATTCGATGCGCGACACGATGTCGAAATGCATGCCGAGATCGTCGACGATGCTGCGCACGTCTTTCAGCGCGATCCTGGAACCCAGCATGTGCTCGTAGACCTGCGCGACGGTCTCGATCTCCTGATTGGTGATCTTGCCGTCGGCGGCAGCCATGGTGCCCATGGCCTGGACCAGAAGGCGGATCTCAGTCGGGCCGTATCTGGATTCCACCGCATGCTGCGGCGACATGAACTGGCTCATGAACCTGGCGATGCCGCCCAGCAGGACCAGCGTTCCGCCGACGATCATCACCCAGGCGATTGTCGCGCCCGAAGGGGAGGCGTTCTCATAGGCAAAGTAGAGCCCGAAACCGCCCAATACGATGAGCAAGAGGCCCAGTACGATGATGACCTTGCCGTTCATGAGACCTCCGTCTTTCAGCCCTGTTTCATCAAGCAGTTTCGCGGATCGCTGTCCAGACGGCAGTGCCCTACGCCAGAAAGCGTTAACGGAATCTTCGCCCGCGCGACCTAGTTTTTGGACGATTTGGCACGGTCGCCATGCCGGCATGGGGTTTCCCGCACCGGCGCGGGCGGCAAACCGGGACGACGATTATTCGTCCGGCGACATTGCATCCAGGGGTGGGCATGGAGAGCATCAAGGCAGTCGCGCAGCGGGCCTGGCCGCTAACGGGATCGGGCACGCGCCGGAAGACGGGGAATTCCAGTCTGCTGGCGGACGCCGCCTGGCTGTGGCTGGCGGGTTTCGCGCAGATCGTGGCCTACGCGATGGTCTCGTCGCTCGGCTATGTCGATTACGACGACCGCATGCGCGCGGTCCAGCTTCGCGAGCTTGTGGCGACGGACAAGTGGTTCGACCTCACGCTGCATGCGCTCGCCATGCCGGAAACCTATGTCTCGCCGTGGTCGCGGCTGGTCGATGCGCCCTATTACCTTTTTGCTAGGGGCATTGCGCCGCTGATCGGCGCTGATCAGGCCCTGCAAACGGCGCAGCTCGTTGTGCCGCCGATGCTGTTTGCCCTGTTTTGCGTGCCGGCCGTCCACGTGATGCGGACGATCGCCGGACGGCCGCTGCGGCCCTTGCATCTTATCGTCGCCTCGCTGGTGATGAGCTATGCCATCAAGAGTTTCACCTTCGGACGGATCGATCATCACAACTTCCAGATGATCCTGATGATGGCCATGCTGGCGGGATGGTGCCTGCCGGACCGGCGAAAGGGCGGTGTGCTTGCCGGCCTTGCGGTGGTGCTCTCGGTCGCCGTCGGGCTCGAATGCGTGCCATTCGTGGCGCTGGGGCTTGCCGTCATGGGTTTGATGGCCGCGCTCGGAAACCGGGAGGCCGGCGAAAGCCTGCAATGGACCGGGCTTGCCATGATGGCCGGCGTGCCGCTGGCGGGCTTCGCCCTCATCGGACCTGCCGCAATAATGAGCGTGCAGTGCGACGCGCTGTCGGCGCCATGGCTTTCGGGATTGTTCCTGACCGGTGCCGTTCTTGCCGGCGCGCGATTTGCCTGGCAACGCCTCGCGCCGCAGCAAGGTGTCACGGCAAACACGTTTCGGCTTGGCATGCTCGGCCTGCCATTCCTTGCGGTCGCCGGCGGGCTGGCGGTGGCCTTTCCCGCCTGCACGGCGGGTCCCTACGGCATGATCGATCCGGTGTCGCGCACCTTCTGGCTCGCGCGCGTGCCGCAGGAAATGAGCGTCCTATCCTATATTGCCCATCGCCAGAACGACGTGGCGATCTCCTGCGCGATGATCGCCATGGTGGCGATTGCCGCTTCTCCAATCATGGTTGCCGCCCTGCGGCGGTCGCAGAGCGGTGTGGTCGTCGCCTATGTTCTGGCGGTGTGCGGCTTCATGCTGGCGCTGGCGCAGCTTCGCTTCGTCGCGTTTCCCGCCGCCTTCGGCGCGCTGTTCGTCCCGGCCATCATCACCGGACCTCATGTCAGGCTGCCGCGACTGCGCGCGATCATGTTCGCGGCGGTGCTGGTGCCGGCCCTTGCCCTTGCCATCGCCTATGTCGCTGTGCCGAAAGGGGCCAACACTGCGAATGCGCTCGACCTGATGGACCTCGACGAATGCAAGTCCGCCGACTTTTCCGTTCTGGACGATGTGGCGCCCGGCCGCATCATGGCGCCGGTGGGGCTGGCCTTTCCGATCGTCGAGCGACAGAACCGGCACGCCGTTGCCGCGCTCTTCTTCCATCGCGCTTCGCCGGGCATACGCCGAATGGCGCTCGCCTTCACTGCGCGGGACGCCGGGACGAGGCGCGAGGCGCTGGCCCCGTTCGATTATGTGGCGGTCTGCGAGAGACCGGATATCGCAATCGACCTTTCCGACGCGCCACTCTTCGAGGCGCTGGCGCGCGGGCGCGACTGGCCGGGTCTCGTACCCGTCGGAGAACGGGAAGCGGCAGCGCCGGGCGATCCGCACTTCCGGCTCTACCGCGTCGACCACGCAAATTTGCGCTGAGGCAGCACGCGCGCCCTTGTGGGCCGGCCTGCCGGTCCTAGAACTTTTCCACCCAGGGGCGCAGTTCGATTTCCCATGCCCAGGTGCTGCGGGGCTGTGCGATCAATTGCATGTAGCTCTCGGCAATCGCTTCCGGATCGAGCATGGAATCAGGCTTGTCCGCAGGCTCGGTGCGGCCCGGATTGCGGATGGCGCCATCGATGACGATGTGACCGACATGGATGCCCTGCGGGTGCAATTCGCGCGCCATGGATTGCGCCAGGCCGCGCAGCGCGAACTTGCCCATGGCGAACGATGCCGATTGCGGATAGCCCTTAACGCCGGCGGAAGCGCCGGTGAACAGGATCGTGCCCTTGCCGCGCGGCTGCATGCGCCGCGCCGCCTGCTGTCCCACCAGGAAAGCGCCGAAGGCGGTGATCTGCAACGCCTTGTGAACCTCGTCGGGGTCGACCTCGGTCACCGGGCCACGCACCCGCGAGGAGGGATTGTAGATTGCGACCTCCAGGACATCGCCGGTGGCGTCGATGGCGCCGAACAGGGTTTCGACATCGTGTCGTGTCGAGGCGTCGCACGCGATCGTCATCGCGCCGATCTCGTCGGCCAGCCCGGCAAGCTTGGCGGTGTCGCGAGCGGCAAGCACGACACTGTAGCCGGCGGCGGCGAGTTTGCGGGCAAGCGAGGCCGACAGACCGCTGCCGGCGCCGACGATGAGGGCAATTGCCATATCCACAACCTTCCGGTTCGCCGGCGGCATCGGCCGGCATTGATCGACATACGCTGCGCGCGGCGCATTGCGGCTTTACCCGCTTTCGCCTAAATAGCGCGCAACTTCATTTTTCCCCGAATTTTCCATTACGGAGCACACGCGCGCAATGGCACGCCAGTTCATCTATCACATGTCCGGCCTCAACAAGTCGTTCGGACCGAAGAAGATCCTCGAGAACATCCACCTGTCGTTCTA
>JAGRLL010000244.1 GCA_020441855.1 Nitratireductor sp. | reverse complement strand
GTGCAGCGCTGGCCGGAATTGCCGGTCGCACCGGCAACCGCGATGGTCGCCGCCTTTTCGAGATCGGTCCCGCTCAGGTCGTTCAGAATGATCAGCGGATCGTTCCCGCCAAGTTCAAGCGCGGCGCGCTTGTAACCGGCCTTGTCTGCGATCATCTTGCCGACCTTCACCCCACCGGTGAAGGTGATGATATCGATGTTGGGATCGGTGATCATCGCATCGCCGATATCGGCGGGCCAGCCGGTGACGATCTGGAACATTTCTGGCGGCAGGCCGGCATCATAGAGGATATCGGCCAGCATGATCGCGGTCAGCGGCGTCAGTTCGGTCGGCTTGCACACCACGCAATTGTTGGTCGCGATAGCAGGCGCGATCTTGTGCGCCACCATGTTGAGCGGATGGTTGAAGGGTGTGATCGCGGAGATCGCCCTTACCGGTTCGCGCTTGGTGAAAATCTTGCGCTGCTTGCCGTTCGGGGTCAGGTCGCAGGAGAAGATCTGGCCGTCGTCGAGGATGGCAAGCTGACCCGCGAGCATGAACACGTCATACGAACGCGTCGTCTCGTAGATCGCATGCTTCTGGCTGATGCCCAGTTCGAGGCGGATCGTGGTTGCGATCGCATCGCGCCGCTCCGAAATCAGCTGTGCCGCCTTGAAGAGAATCTGCTGGCGCTGATAGCGCGTGAGCTTCGGCTGGTACTTTGCCGCGATCTCGAAGGCCTCCGCCGCGTGGGAGGCATTGCCGGCGGGCACCGTGCCGATCACCTCGTTCTTATAGGGATAGCGCACTTCGATGGCGTCGGGCGCATCCACCTTTCGCCCGCCGATACGCATCATCTCCTTGCGGATATCAGTCCTGGTAAGCATCGTGGTTCCCTCAAGGCATATTCCCGAAAAGTTGCTCGACTTTTCGGACAAGAATATGCGTCTAGATCAAAGCGCGGCGGCCATGGTGGCGTAGAAGAAGGCGTCGAAATTGCGCAGAGCCGGCGCGGACGGCAGGTCCGGCAGCACGCGATTGACGATGAACGGTACTTCCTGCTCGGTCAGCCCGCCATGCGAACGAAGCGGCTCCTTCAGCGCCGCCAGATCGTGGCGATGCTCGCTGGTGCCGATGGTCATGTTCTCGCCTGAAACTATGACGACGTCGCCGATGCGGTCGGCCGGCAATTCGAAGCGTTCGACTGCCTCTTCCCTGGAGATTGCAACGATGATGCCGTCGGTCGCCTTGAGTCTGGCGATGATGTCGTTGCGATCGGCGCCTTCCGGCAGATAAGCCGTTGCGAAGGAGCCGAGCGCGCCGTGGTGGACGACATAGGGGTCGGTGATCGGCAGGATGACGCGGGCCGCATCCTTGCCGAGCCATTCGTCCATCAGGTCCTGAACGTACACCACCGCCGGCGAGCCGTCGGCCAGATGCTTGGGCTTCATGCCGTGATCGGCGGTGACCACGATGGCCGCGCCCGCTGCGTCGAGTTCACCCAGATAGCGGTCGAACATGGCATAGAAGTCGTTGGCTTCCTTGTCGCCCGGCGCATATTTGTGCTGCACGTAATCGGTGGTCGTCAGATACATGACGTCGGGTCGCATCTCGCCAAGCAGCTTCACGCCGGCGGCAAAGACGAATTCCGACAATTCCGCCGAGTAGACTTCCGGCACCGGTTTGCCGAGCCAGGCCGAAGCGTTGTCGATGCCGTTCGCGGCCTTCGTCGTCGTGTCGGATTTTTCCGAGGAAAAGCAAACCGCCGTTCCGTCAAAGGCGAGATCCTTGCCGAGCAGCGCGCGCAACTTGTCCTTCGCGGTAACGATGGCGACCTTGAAACCCGCATCCTGGAACGCCTTGAACACGGTCGGCGCGCGCAGGAAACGCGGATCGTTCATCATCACCTCTTCGCCGGTCTCCGGCTCATAGAGGTAATTGCCGCAAATGCCGTGGACGATCGGCGGGCGGCCGGTTGCGATCGACATATTGTTGGGGTTGGTGAAGCTCGGGATCACGGAATGGGCGATGCGATCCGTGCCGGTTTCGCGGATACGCTTCAGGTTCGGCATCAGGCCGGCTTCGATCGCGACATCCAGATAGGCCGGTTCGCAGCCATCGAGGCAGATCGCGATGGCGGGCACTTTCGGCCGCTCGTAGGTGCGGTCGTTGACGGTAACGGGCGTGGGGCTGTGACGGTTCATGACAATTCGATTCTTCTGAAGTTCTGTTTGGCGAATGGGGTTCAGGCGGCGAGTTTGGCGCGTTCCGCCAGGGCGCTTTCGGGTGGCGTGGCATGTTCCACGCCCAGTTCCGCGAGCGAGGCGCGCGCTGCTTCGACAACGCGGCGCATGACACTTGCGTCCATCCTGCCGATGCAGCCGATGCGGAAGGAATCGACCACGGTCAGCTTGCCCGGATAGATGATGAAACCCTTTTCCTTCATCCGCTCGTAGAAGGCGTCGAACCGGAATTTCGGATCGGCCGGATTGAAGAAGGTGACGATGATCGGCGACAGCCATTCGTTCGAAAGCAGGGTCTCGAAACCGAGTTCGCGCATGCCCGCAACCAGTGTGTCGCGGTTGTTGGCATAGCGCGCGCCGCGGCCGGCAATGCCGCCCTCGGCAGTATGGATGCGCAGCGCTTCGAGGAAGGCGGCCAGCACATGGGTCGGCGGTGTGAAGCGCCACTGACCGGTCTTTTCCATGTAATCGTACTGGGCCGCCAGATCGAGGCTGAGCGAATGGGCGTTGCCCTTCGCTGCAACTAGCGAATCTTTCCTGGCGATGACGAAGCCGAAACCCGGCACGCCTTCGATGCATTTGTTGGCCGACGAAGCGAGCGCCTCGATACCGAGCGCGCCGATGTCGAGATTGATCGCACCAAAAGCACTCATGGAATCGAGCAGGAACTTGCGCCCGTGCGCCTTCACCACTTCGGCGATCTCGGCGACGGGGTTGAGAATGCCCGAACTCGTCTCGCAATGAACGAGCGCGACATGGCTGATCGCCGGATCGGCCGACAAAAGGTCTGCGACTTCCGTTCCGCGCGGCGGCAGGTAGTCGCCCTTGTCGAGCACGACATGATCGCGGCCAAGACAGCGAAGCGTTTCGGTGATGCGTTTGCCGTATGCGCCGTTGACCAGAACCAATGTCCTGGAATCGCGCGGCGTCATGGTGCCCAGCATCGCTTCCACGGCGAACGTTCCGGAGCCCTGCATCGGAACGCAGGCATAATTGCTGCCGTCATCCCCGGCCAACGATACCAATTGCCGGCGCATGTCGGCCGTCATGGCGAGAAAATCGGCGTCCCACGAACCGTGGTCGCGCAACATCGCCTGCTTGACGGAATAGGCTGTGGTCAGCGGCCCCGGTGTCAGGAGGTAGGGCTCGCCGCCCACGGGTGGTCCAAACGCTTCGATCTCCACTTCAAGGCCGGCTTCAGGCTTCGGATTGGCGGTCACGTTTCGGTCTCCCCGGTTGCGTCAGGCCTTATAGAGCAGTCACATTCATATGAAAAATCTATATTTTGTATCGTTTGATAAGTTTGATCGATACTAAACGGCTTTCTTGAGGCGAGTCTCGCGCAACTGACCATGCCGCGAAAGGATCGGATAGGCCACCGCCGCCATGAGGGAATTGATCTCGCGCAGCGACCGAACCGTTTCCAGATGCAGGTCGGAGCTTTCGATGCTCTCCACGGCGCCGGACCGCAGCCGGTCGAGATGACGCCCATAGCTCTCGCGTTCCAGTTTGCGCATGCGATCCTTTTCGACAACGAGTTGCCGCGCCGAATCGACATCCTCCGAGAGAACGACATTGAGCGCCATTTGCATATTGCTCATGACACGCGCGTGCATGTCTGTCAGTTCGCGCCAACCGTCGACCGAGAATTGCAGTCGCCGCTTGTGCTTTTCCGAAATCAGGCCGACGAGATTCTTCGCGATGATGTCGCCGGCGCGCTCCAGATTGATCGCCAGACCCGTCAATTCCACGCCGCGCGTCGCGTCCTCGGAGCTCAATTTCCCCCGGTTGATCTCGGCAATGTAAAGCTTGATGTCGTTGTGGGCCTTGTTGACCTGCTTGTCGAGTTCACGGATGCGGTCCATGCGCTCCTTGTCGCCAGTGTCGAAGAGTTCCATCACCGGATGCGCCATCATTTCTACAATGCCGGCCATGCGCAGCGTTGCCCGCGTCGCGCTGGCCAGCGCCAGTTGCGGTGTCGCGATCACGTTGCGGTCCAGCACGCCCTCCGGCGCCAGCATGTCCTCGTCGCGCTTTTCCGCCTGTTCCTCCGGCACCAGTTTCGACACCAGCCTTTCAACCGGCCCGATCAGCGGCAGACACAGGACAAGCAGGCCGGCATTGAACAACAGGTGCAGATTGGCGATCTGCCGCGCCGGTCCCGAACCCATTTGCTCGAATGGAACGGGGAAGTGGCGGCTCGCCAGCAACACGGCGACCGCACCAATGGTGCGGAAGACCAGATTGGTCAGCGGCAGCAATCGCGCCTTGCGGTCATAGCCGCGCGTCAGCCAGACCGCGATCAGCGCGCCGCCGGCATTGGCGCCCAGCAAGAGCGAAAACCCGGCTTCGACCGGCAACACGCCCTGCCCGACGAACTGCATGATCATCAGCACCGCCGCGACACTGGAATGGATGACGAAGGTGAAAACCGCAGCCGCGAGAAACGCCGTAACAAAGTCCGTCGACAGGTGCCGCGCGATCGCCGGCATGAACGGGCTTTTTTCAAGCGGCGCCATCGCCTCGCCGATCATGCCGAGCGCGATCAGGATGAAGGCGATGCCGATCAGGATGCGCCCTGCCTGTTTGACGGCGCGCGCCTGATGCTTGAGGAACAGCCAGCCCCCAACCGCCAGCAATACCGGGATCAGCCATGTCAGGTCGAAGGACAGGACCTGCACGACCAGCGCGGTCCCCGTATCGGCACCAAGCAGCAGCGCCACGCCACCCGTTGTCGCGATCAGTCCACCGGCCGCGAACCCGGCCACCAGAACCGAGGTTGCCGTCGAACTCTGCAAGGCCAGTGCCACCGCCATGCCGATCAGGGCATTGGCGAGCCTGCCGCGCTGCGGACCGGCAATCGTTCTTCTGAGTGCGGGACCGGATGCGCGCTCCACACCGGTACGTACCAGCCGAACCGAATACAGAAGCAGCATGGTCGCGCCAGCCAGGTGCAGAAGAATCATCAGGGCGTTCACCGGGAAAACTTCTCCTTCCTCAACGTGCCGCCTGGCTGTGCGCATGGCGGTGCAGACTTGAGCACGCACTGTCGGGCACCACAAATAGGCGCACGATGTGCGGCACTTGCCTTATTCCTCGGTCAGCGCTTTACTCAACTCAAATCGTTAGTTTTTATCCGTGCATAAAAGCAGCTTATCGAAACGGATTACCCAGTCATGCGTTATGTCCAGCTTCGAGCCTTTCATCACGTCGCCATTCACGGCGGTTTCTCGCGCGCTGCCGAGAACCTGCACCTTACCCAGCCTGCCCTTTCCGACCAGGTCCGCAAGCTGGAGGAAGAGTATGACGTCATCCTGTTCAATCGCCGAAAGAAGCAGGTAACGCTGACGCCCGCCGGCCGCCGCCTCCTCGACATCACGCATCGCTTTTTCGAGGTCGAAACCCAGGCGCTGGAATTGCTTTCGGAAACGCGTGCGCTTTCGGCCGGATCGCTCAGGATCATTGCCGATTCGGCCATGCACTTGCTGCATGTGCTCCAGCCCTTCCGGGCCAGATACCCGAAGGTCCAGCTCTCGCTTCGTACCGGCAATTCCCAGGAAGTTTTCGACGCGCTGTTCAATTACGAGGCCGATATCGGCGTGCTTGGCGAAGTGCCGCAAAACCGGGACATGGAGGTCGTTCGCCTGTCGACCACGCCATTGGTTGCCTTCGCCGCCGCAGGCAGCGAGGCCGCGAACGCCACGTCGCTGACATTACGGCAGCTGACGAGATACCCGCTCGTATTGCGCGAACCGGGCTCCAAGACACGCGAAAAGCTTGAAGAGGCGGCTCGGCGCACCGGCGTCGAGCTGACCGCGGCAATCGAGGCCGAGGGCCGCGAGGCAATCCGCGAGATCGTCGCTTCGGGCGCCGGAATCGGGATCGTCTCGGAAGCGGAGTTCGGTCACGACCCCCGCGTCGTCAGGATACCGCTTGCCGGCGAGACCCTGTCCATGGACGAGGCGCTGATCTGTCTTCGCGAACGCGCCGGCGGCAAGGTCGTGAGCGCATTCATGGAAATGGCGGCGAAGATTGCCGAAGAAAACCAGCTCGCCGTCCCCGCGATTTGAACTCGCCTGATCAAGACCTGTTGGCTATCGCCCCACGAACGCTGCGTGACGAACGCTGCTTGACGAACGCTGCGTGGTGACCGCCGCCGGATGGCCGGCGACGGCACTTGTATTTCGGGCCCGTTCAGGCCGTCAGCCGATGCATTCCTCGAATAGCGCCTTGGTGTTCTCGGGCGTCAGTTCGACCGGATTGCCGCCGGTTGAAGGATCGGCGAGCGCCATCGGCACCATTTCGTCGATCCTGTCGGTGCCGACGCCCAATTCCTTGAGCTTGTCGGGCACGCCCAGGTCGGATCTCAGCTTCAAGACGAAATCGTAGAAGCCGTCGAACCCGCCATCGATGCCCAGATAGGCCGAGGCAATGGCGATCCTGTCCTCGATTGCCGGCCGGTTGAGCTTCAGCACCGGAGGCATCACCACCGCATTCGTCATGCCGTGATGCGTGTTGTAGACCGCGCCGACCGGATGCGAGAGCGAATGGATCGCGCCGAGCCCCTTCTGGAACGCCACGGCACCCATGGCTGCGGCGCTCATCATGTGCGCGCGCGCCTCGAGATCGCCGCCGTCGGCTACCACCTTCGGCAGGTTCTCCTTGACCAGACGCATGCCTTCGAGCGCGATGCCCTNNTGCCCTGGCTCATCGGGTGATAGAAAGGCGAGGAATAGGCTTCCAGGCAGTGAGCGAACGCGTCCATGCCGGTCCCGACCGTGATGATCTTCGGCATGCCGACGGTCAGTTCCGGATCGCAGATCGTCACCGCAGGCAGGATCTTCGGATGGAAGATGATCTTCTTCACATGCGTCGCCGAATTGGTGAGCACGCCGGCGCGGCCGACTTCCGAACCGGTGCCCGCCGTCGTCGGCACGGCGATGATCGGCGCGATTTTCGAAGCGTCCGCGCGTGTCCACCAGTCGCCGATATNNCGATATCCTCGAAATCCCAGACCGGCCGCGTCTGCCCCGCCATGAAGGCAATCAGCTTGCCGAGATCGAGACCCGAACCGCCACCGAAGGCAATGACGCCGTCATGCCCACCGGAATTGAACACGGCGATGCCGGCTTCGAGGTTTTTCTCGTTCGGATTGGGATCGACTTCCGAGAACATGGCGCGTCCAAGCCCGGCGGCATCGAGAAGGCCAAGCGCATTCGCCGTGATCGGCAGGTTCGCCAGCCCCCGGTCGGTTACCAGCAACGGTTTCGACATGCCGGCGGCCTTGCAGGCTTCGGCAAGTTCTGAAATGCGGCCCGCCCCGAAACGGATCGCCGTCGGGTAGGACCAATTGGCGGTAGGTGCACTCATCATGCTTGCTTTCTGAGATGGTAGGATTTTGGCCGGGTCAGATTGTGGTAGCCGATTTCGGAGAGCGACCCGCCCCTTCCGGTGTTCTTGCAGCCCGTCCAGCACAATGCCGGATCGAGATAATCGGCCCGGTTCATGAACACCGTACCGGTTTCGATGCGAGAGCCCAGCGCGGCCGCGCGACCTAGATCGGACGTCCACAGCGATGCAGTCAGGCCGAACTCGCTGTCGTTCATGAGCGCCAGCGCTTCCTCGTCGTCCTTCACCGGCATGATGCCGACGACGGGGCCGAAGCTCTC
>JAGRLL010000243.1:10237-14068 GCA_020441855.1 Nitratireductor sp. | reverse complement strand
TTCTACGATCCGCTGCTGGAGAAGGTGACCGCGTGGGCGCCGACGGCGGAGGAGGCGTGCCTGCGGATGGATCGCGCGCTGCGCGAATTCCGCATCCGTGGCGTGGCGACGAATCTGACCTTCCTCGAAGCGATCATCGGCCACCCGAAATTTCGCGACAATTCCTACACGACCAGGTTCATCGATTCGACGCCGGAATTGTTCGAGCAGGTCAAGCGCCGCGACCGGGCAACGAAACTTCTTACCTATCTGGCCGACGTCACGGTCAACGGCCACCCCGAAACCAAGGGCAGGGCGGTGCCGAAGGCGGATGGCGCCGCGCCATTCGTGCCGCACAACACGGCTGCGATTCCCGACGGCACGCGGCACTTGCTCGACGCGCTCGGTCCCGACAAGTTTGCGCGATGGATGCGCGAACAGGAACGCGTGCTGATCACCGATACGACCATGCGGGACGCGCACCAGTCGCTGCTGGCGACCCGCATGCGCACCTACGACATCGAGCGCATCGCCGGCACCTATGCCCGTGCGCTGCCCGAACTGTTCAGCCTGGAATGCTGGGGCGGGGCGACTTTCGACGTCGCGATGCGCTTTCTCACCGAAGACCCGTGGGAACGCCTCGCGCTGGTGCGCGAAAAAGCGCCCAACATCCTGCTCCAGATGTTGCTGCGCGGCGCCAACGGGGTCGGCTATACCAATTATCCCGACAATGTGGTGCGCTATTTCGTGCGCCAGGCGGCGGCTGGCGGCATAGACCTCTTCCGCGTTTTCGATTGCCTCAACTGGGTCGAGAACATGCGCGTGTCGATGGATGCGGTGCGCGAGGAGAACAAGCTCTGCGAGGCGGCGATCTGCTACACTGGCGATCTGCTCGACAGCGCGCGGCCCAAATACGACCTGAAATATTATGTCGCGCTCGCCGGCGAACTGGAAAAGGCAGGCGCGCATATCATCGCGGTCAAGGACATGGCGGGTCTGCTGAAGCCAGCTGCCGCGCACGTTCTGTTCAAGGCGCTGCGCGAGGCGACCGATCTGCCGATCCACTTCCACACGCATGACACGTCGGGCCTGTCGGCGGCGACGGTGCTGGCCGCCGTCGAGGAAGGCGTCGATGCCGTCGATGCCGCGATCGATGCGTTTTCCGGCAATACTTCGCAACCCTGTCTCGGCTCCATCGTCGAGGCGCTCAAGGGTTCCGGGCGCGACCCGGGGCTCGACCCGGAATGGATCAGGCGCATCTCGTTCTACTGGGAGGCGGTCCGCAACCAGTACGCCGCCTTCGAGAGCGACCTCAAGGGTCCGGCGTCGGAAGTCTATCTGCACGAGATGCCCGGCGGACAGTTCACCAATCTCAAGGAGCAGGCGCGCTCGCTGGGTCTGGAATCGCGCTGGCACGAGGTGGCGCGCGCCTATCACGACGCCAACCAGATGTTCGGCGATATCGTCAAGGTGACGCCGTCTTCCAAGGTGGTCGGCGACATGGCGCTTATGATGGTGAGTCAGGACCTGACCGTCTCCGACGTCGAAAACCCCTCGAAGGATATCGCCTTTCCCGATTCGGTCGTCTCGATGCTGCGGGGCGATCTGGGCCAGCCGCCGGCGGGATGGCCCAAGGCGCTGCAGAAGAAGGTGCTGAAATCGGAGGCCCCCTACGACGTGCGGCCCGGTTCGCTGCTGGCGGCGGCCGATCTCGACAAGATGCGCGCGGAGATCGAGGAAAAGCTCGACCGTGAACTGAGCGCATTCGAATTCGCCTCCTGGCTGATGTACCCGAAGGTGTTCACCGATTTCGCCCAGGTGCAGGAGACCTACGGTCCGGTCTCGATGCTGCCGACGCCCGTCTATTTCTACGGGCTGGCGCCGGAAGACGAGATCTTCGTCGACATCGAGAAGGGCAAGACACTGGTCGTGCGCTGCCTCGCCGTCGGCGAGACGCACGAGGACGGCACGGTGACCGTGTTCTACGAACTCAATGGCCAGCCGCGCCGCGTGAAGGTGCCCGACCGGGCGCATGGCGCGAGCGCCGGCGCGGTGCGGCGCAAGGCGGAAGCCGGCAATGCAAATCACGTCGGCGCGCCGATGCCGGGCGTGATCTCGACGCTGGCGGTTTCGGCCGGACAGGAAGTAAAGGCCGGCGACGTGCTCGTCTCCATCGAGGCGATGAAGATGGAGACGGCGATCCACGCCGAGCGCGACGGGACGGTCGGCGAAGTGCTGGTCAAGGCCGGCGACCAGATCGACGCCAAGGATTTGCTGGTCACCTATTCCGAGTAAACGCCGTGCGAGTTGCCCGGATTTTTTCCGGGCAATTGCATTCTGCCGCGAGTGAAGCGCGAACACGATTTCGCGATTGTGCTTGTCATGCCATATTGCAGTGCAACATTAGACGGGTTCGCCCGTCATGCCCATGACAATGCCTGCTTCAAGACAATGCCAACCAACGACATTTCGAGACGAACGCGACCCGCCGATGGCGGCGGGGCGAACGAATGACAGTTGAAAGGATGCTACCATGGGTTTTCTGAGCGGAAAGACAGCACTCGTAACCGGCTCGACCTCGGGCATCGGCGAGGCCTGTGCGAGGGCCTATGCCGCCGAGGGCGCCAATATCGTGCTGAACGGCTTCGGCGATGCCGGTGAAATCGAAAAGCTGCGCGCCGGCATTGAAAGCGAGCACGGCGTCAGGGCGATCTATTCCGACGCTGATCTGACCAGGCCCGAAAAGATCGAGGAAATGACGACCATGGCGCTCGACACGTTCGGCGCGGTCGACATCCTGCACAACAATGCCGGCGTGCAGCATGTCGCGCCGATCGAGGATTTCCCGGTCGAGAAATGGGACCTGATCATCGGGCTCAATTTGTCCTCGTCGTTTCACACCGCGCGGCTGCTGATGAAGCAGATGAAGGAGCGCAAATGGGGCCGGCTGATCTTCACGGCGTCGGCGCACGCGCTGGTGGCCTCGCCCTACAAGGCGGCCTATGTGGCGGCCAAGCACGGTATCGCGGGGCTGACCAAGGTGCTGGCGCTCGAAGGCGCGGCACATGGCGTTACCGCCAATGCGATATGTCCCGGCTATGTGTGGACGCCGCTGGTCGAAAAACAGATCCCCGACACGATGAAATCGCGCGGCATGAGCCGTGACGAAGTCATCAACGAGGTGCTGCTCGACGCGCAGCCGACCAAGAAATTCGTCACTGTCGAGCAGGTCGCCGCGATGGCGCTCTACCTCGCCTCGGACAATGCCGAAAACATCAACGGCTCGCTGCAGGTGATCGACGGCGGCTGGACAGCGCAATGAAAAAGCCTGTATCCGCCAGGGAGGCGGGCAATGCCGCCAGCAGGCGCAAGATCAACCTTGCGCTTCAGGGCGGGGGCGCACATGGCGCCTTCACTTGGGGCGTGCTCGACCGGTTGCTGGAGGACGGGCGCTTCGAGATCGAGGGCATATCCGGCACGTCCGCGGGCGCGATGAACGCCGTAGCACTCGTCGATGGCTTCCATGCGGGCGGCGCGGAGGGCGCGCGGACCAGGCTGCGGGCGTTCTGGGAGGCGGTGGCCGATCATGGCCGCATGGCGCCGCCGCTTCGCACGCCGCTCGACATGTGGCTCGGAAACTGGTCTCTCGCCAATTCGCCGCTGCTGTTGTACCAGAACATGCTGCGCAATGTCTTTTCGCCCTACGATCTCAACCCGTTCGACGTCAATCCGCTGAAGGATATCGTCGAGGAAGTGGTCGATTTCGCCAATGTGAACGCCTGCGATTCCATCAAGCTGTTCGTCGCCGCGACCAATGTCTGGAACGGCAAGGTGCGCGTCTTCGACAATCGC
>JAGRLL010000243.1:4125-10167 GCA_020441855.1 Nitratireductor sp. | reverse complement strand
GTGCCCTATTGGGATGGTGGCTATATGGGCAACCCCGTGCTGTTTCCCTTCATCTACGAGACGGAAACCGACGACGTGGTGCTCATCCAGATCAATCCGATCGAGCGTACCGAGACTCCCAGGACCAGCCAGGAAATCGCCAACCGGATCGACGAGATCACCTTCAACGCATCGCTGTTGCGCGAGTTTCGCGCGATCGAGTTCGTGCGCCGGCTGATCGAGGAGGGCAGGCTGCCGGAAGACGAGTACCGTGCATTGCGCCTTCATCGCGTCGAGGCGCCCGCCGAATTGCTGGCCCTGTCGGCCTCGACCAAACAGAACGCCGAACCCGGCTTTGTCGACCATCTGTTCGATCTGGGGCGCAGGAGCGCCGATCAATGGCTGGAGGGCGATGCCGTGAAGGTCGGCCATGAACCGGGCATCGACCTTGCCAGGGAGGTCGGCTACCGGCTCGAGCACGAGGTGCCGGCAAAGGTCGGTGACAAGGCGAAGAAGCAACTGAAGGAAAAACCGGCGCGGCAGAAGGCGAAGAGGGCTGCAAGAAGGTGAAGCGAAGTTCGGCTCCACCTTGTGTCGAGGCGGGTGAAGTCGTGCGAAGCGCGGGCCGAACGTTGGGGGTGACGGAATTGTGGGGTTGCAGGAGTCTTTGGCGGCCTGTTTCGCTCGCTCCTCGAATCTCACCCTCTGCCCCAACCCCTCACCGCAAGGGGAGGGAGAACACAATCGCAATCAGCCCGCTTCACCCGTGGCTCGGATGGAACTGCGCGAACGATAAGTGAAGAAGGATACCGGATTTTCCTGCTTGAGCATCATCCCATTCCGTCGACACTGACCAGACGTGCTGAACTGCATTCATCCCGGATGCTCTTCAGGCCCTGATAAACGTCGCCATAGTAAAATGCCTCGAAAGCTTCGAGCGAAGGAAATTCGATCAGAACCAATCTTCGTGGTTCCCAGTCTCCTTCGTAAATACGATGCTCCCCACCGCGGGCAAGGTATTTGGCTCCAGCCTGCTCCAGGGCCGGTTTCACGCGCGACATGAATTCCTGGTATCTGCCAGCGTCCCGGATCTGGACATTAAAAATGGGAATTATCCCCTTGAAGCAAGTTATGTGTCACGCCGACTCGCAACTGTAGATAGTTTCGGGTAAGCGTAATGAATGCCGCTTGAGACATTCGCCGCTGGCGAGAAATCATTGGTCGATGAAGTTAAATGGACCGCCCCAGATTCAGATGGGGTAACCCGCTTTCTGGTGTCATTATCTTTTGAGGGCATATTGGAGGCGGGCCTAAACTTATCTGGCGTTGCGCTCGCAGATTTTCCAAAGATGAACACTACATTCGAGCTGTTCGCGTCAGACCAGCGAGGGCGGAGTGTTCGGTTAATGCGAATGGATTGGCGGTCTCTTCGCGGTGGCCATAAGAACACGCGCAGGCCTACCGGCAGCACTCTTCCTCGCCGCACCGATCCAACGCACTTCCATTCGTTCGATCTTAACTGGAATCCGTCTACTAAGCGGATGCGCGGAAGGCGTTTGCCGCTTGCCCAAAATATTGATGAAGACCTTCAATCTTTTGAGGCACTTAGGGGATGGACAGGTAACGCCTTTAGAATCAATAACATAGACCTTGTGCCGTCGCCACCTTGGAGGTATAATCTCTTCAATGAAGTTGGTTGGAATTGAGCCACACGATCTGGACGAAATGATCCGTAAAGCGCTTGGTGAACTAGTTACTGTTCGCCGGGTTAACGGCGTGCCGTTCGTAAGTCTTCCAATTTGTTATCCAGATGGATCATTCGTAACTGTCCGGATTGACCCGGCACCAGGTGGCTATCGCGTAAGTGATGCAGGCTTTGCCTATCACGAAGCTATGGACATGGGGTTCTCCAAAGCAGCGTTCTCGCGCACTGCAAACAAGATCAAAGAGTCGGTCGACTTTGAGGTCGACAATCGAGTTGTCTTCGAGGTTTCTGAGCCAGAAAATCTTTCGGCGGCAATATCAGACGTTGCTGAGGGTTCGTGGCGCATAGCTTCAAAGTTTGGCGAACGGTACGAAGAAGAATCGAACGAAGAAGGAATTATAGAGGCGCTCACAAATCGTCTTGGAACCATTTTTGGTGAGAAGAATGTAGAACTATCCCCTACAATCTTGGGCGCTTCCACCACGGATTGGAAAATGTCCGCGAAAGTACTTATTGGCAAACGCTTGACTATATTTCAGGCGGTTGGGTCTAATCCAAATTCGATTTTTCGGGCATCTACGGCATTTCGCGATCTTGCGAATCGTGACGACGCTCCGGGCCTTGTTGCGGTGGTTACCGACATCGGTGAGCTAGGCACGCGCAAGCCACTTCTTGCTCCGGCAAGGATAATTTTGGCGAACGACAATGATGATATGTATCGCAGAGCTGCATCGTGATGCTGACACTATCCAAGGCGATTAAAGAAGGCCGATTAGAAGAGTTCATCCGGCAAACAGAAAGGGCTGGCGTCGGCCCGGTTTCTCAGGCCGACTTCGATGCTGCTGCATCCAAGGTCATCAAACACGAGACACGATCAGATCGAACATCGCGTTCATCTTCTCGCGGTGGTTCGACCGGAAAGTGAATTCTGCAAGGTATCGGTCCATGTACTTGCTCGACACGTGAATGTGGGTCGAGCGAACCGACGCCTTGAATAGCTTCCAGAAACTCTCAACGTGATTGGTCGAGTACGTCTCGCGAGTGCGATAGTCGTACTGGCTCCATTCTTTCTTGGAGTGCGTCACGCGGCCATGCGCGTAGCCGTCGCCAGTCAGTAAGCCGTAGGACATGAGTTCGTCGGTCGAGACGGCGGAACCGGTCTGGACGTTGCGAAGCACGACGCCGCGAAGGGTGATCTGGCGAACGTTCGGAATGACTTCGGCGCGAATGCGCCCGCCGCGTTCCTTCATCGCCATGACTATGGTTTTGCCTTCCGCGCCACGGCCACGCTTGCCCGGACGGCGACCGCCGACATACGCCTCGTCCATTTCGACGTGGCCTTGCAGCATGGAGAAGTCGTCATTGGCCGCGATCAGTTCGCGGATTTTCATGCCCATGCGCCATGCGGTTTTATAGGTGACGCCAAGCTGGCGCTGGAGTTCCTTGCCAGACACACCGTGGCGCGTCGTGACGAACAGATAGATTGCATAGAACCAAAGCTGGAGCGGCGTACGGGTGTCCTCGAATACCGTGCCGGCAGTCGGGTAGACGTGATCGCCACAGGCTGCACAGGCAAATGCCCGCCGCTCGCTCATGCGATGGAAGGTGGCTTCCTTACCGCAAGCCCGGCAGACATGCTTCATGCCAAAGCGCACGTCCATGATGTGCTGAAGGCAGGCTTCATCATCGGGAAAGCGCTGGAAGAATTCGCGGACTGAAAACTGAGGTGCTTTGCTCTTGCTCATGCACCTTATATAGCATCAGTTCATACTTGCTTCAAGGGGATAATTCCCTTAAAAATTGCATATGCCGGCATATCCATTCTCTCCCAATCCGGCTCGGCCGCTCCTCGAGCATGGCCGACCGATTGTTCGCACCGTTGGAGATGTCGGTGAGCACCACGTTACCGGTCACCGCTACCTCGGTCAGCCTGCTTCCCGCATGCCGCCACCCATGACATTCCCGCTGCCGTAATTGGCCTCGATGTAGTCGAGCACCATCTTCTTGAACTCGTCGGCGATGGCCGGGCCGCGCAGCGTCGCAACCTTCCTGCCATCCACGAAAACGGGCGCGGCCGGCGTCTCGCCGGTGCCGGGCAGTGAAATGCCGATATGGGCGTGCTTGGATTCGCCCGGTCCGTTGACGATGCATCCCATCACCGCGACGTTAAGTTCCTCGACGCCCGGATATTTTTCGCGCCAGACCGGCATCTCCGCGCGGATATGGTTCTGAATGTCGCGGGCCAGTTCCTGGAAGACCGTCGACGTGGTGCGGCCGCAGCCGGGGCAGGCGGCGACGATGGGCACGAAGGAGCGGAAGCCCATGGTCTGCAGCAATTCCTGGGCGACCTTGACTTCACGCGTACGGTCCCCGCCGGGTTCCGGCGTTAGCGAAATGCGGATCGTGTCGCCGATACCCTGCTGCAGCAGGAGGGCCATGGAGGCGGACGAGGCCACGATGCCCTTGGTGTCCATGCCGGCCTCGGTCAGGCCCAGATGCAGCGCATGGTCGGAGCGCTTCGCCAGTTCGATGTATACGGCGACGAGGTCCTGCACCTGGCTGACCTTCGCCGAAAGGATGATCTTCGAACGCGGCAGGCCGATCTCTTCGGCGCGCGCGGCCGACAGAAGTGCCGACTGGACGATGGCCTCGCGGGTGACCTCGCGGGCCGACAGGGGTGCGCCGTTGGCGTGGTTGTCGTCCATCAGCCTGGTCAGCAGGGCCTGATCGAGCGACCCCCAATTGACGCCGATGCGGACCGGCTTGTCATGGGCGATCGCCATTTCCACGATCGCGCCGAACTGGCGGTCCTTTTTCTCGCCGAAGCCGACATTGCCCGGATTGATGCGGTACTTGTCGAGCGCCTCGGCGCAGGCCGGGTGGTCGGCCAGCAGCTTGTGGCCGATATAGTGGAAATCGCCGACCAGCGGCACGCGCACGCCGCGCTTTTCGAGCTTGTCGCGGATATGCGGCACGGCCGCCGCCGATTCATCGCGGTCGACCGTGATGCGCACGATTTCGGAACCGGCGCGCGCGAGCTGGGCGACCTGCGTGACCGTCGCGTCGATATCGGCGGTGTCGGTGTTGGTCATCGACTGGACGACGACCGGCGCCCCGCCGCCTACGGTGACGCCGCCGGCATCTATGGTGCCGATTTCGACAGGGACGGTGTGCTTGCGCGGCAGCGGCGCGCTCAGATAGTCGGTCTCGGTCATGGCGTCGGTTTCCGTTCCGCCCGGTATTAGCGGCAAAACATGCCGCAGATGTGACGTTGCGGAGCGGCAAAGTCAATCGCTTGATCCGGGCGGGTCGGATGTGCTGCCACAAGATGGTTCAGCTATTGAACAATTATGGGTTTCGGACCAGATAAAAATTGTGCAGATGCGAAATAGCCTTTATGTTGGCGCCGGTTTCGTGGCGCCCGAAGAGGCGCCCAGTCTTTACCGAGGAGGAAATTCCCGATGTCGGAAGCAATTGTCATCGCCAGTGCCGCGCGTACCCCGGTTGGCTCCTTCAACGGCGCCTTCGCCAATACGCCGGCGCATGATCTCGGCACTGTCGCGATCAAGGGCGCACTGGAGCGCGCCGGCGTCGACGCCAAGGAAGTCGACGAAGTGATCATGGGGCAGATCCTGACGGCCGGACAGGGTCAGAACCCGGCCCGCCAGGCCGCGCGCAATGCCGGTTGCGCCGACGAGACGACGGCGTGGGGCCTGAACCAGCTTTGCGGTTCGGGTCTGCGCGCGGTCGCCATCGGCATGCAGCAGATCGCGACGGGCGATGCCAACATCATCGTCGCCGGCGGCCAGGAATCGATGTCTTTGGCGCCGCACTGCCAGTATCTGCGCGCCGGCGCGAAGATGGGCGACATCAAGCTGCTCGACACGATGATCAAGGACGGCCTGACGGATGCCTTCTACGGCTACCACATGGGCAACACGGCCGAGAACATCGCACGCCAGTGGCAGCTTACCCGCGAGGAGCAGGACATCTTCGCCGTCGCCTCGCAGAACAAGGCCGAAGCCGCGCAGAAAGCCGGCCGCTTTGCCGACGAGATCGTGCCGGTGACGGTGAAAACCCGCAAGGGCGACATCGTCGTCGATGCCGACGAATATATCCGCCACGGCGCGACCATCGAGGCGATGCAGAAACTGCGCCCCGCCTTCGACAAGGAAGGCACCGTGACGGCGGCGAACGCTTCGGGCATCAATGATGGCGCCGGCGCGGTCGTCCTGATGCGCGAGGGCGAAGCCGCCAAGCGCGGTATCTCGCCGCTGGCGCGGATCGTTTCTTGGGCAACGGTGGGCGTCGATCCGCAGATCATGGGCACGGGGCCGATCCCGGCATCGCGCAAGGCG
>JAGRLL010000243.1:0-4113 GCA_020441855.1 Nitratireductor sp. | reverse complement strand
TGGAAAAGGCCGGCTGGAAGATCGACGATCTCGATCTGGTCGAGGCCAATGAGGCATTCGCCGCACAAGCCTGCGCCGTAAACAAGGATCTGGGCTGGAATCCCGATATCGTCAACGTCAATGGCGGTGCGATCGCGATCGGCCATCCGATCGGCGCTTCGGGTGCGCGCATCCTCAACACGCTGCTGTTCGAGATGAAGCGTCGCGGCTCGAAAAAGGGCCTCGCCACGCTGTGCATCGNNCATCGGCGGCGGCATGGGCGTCGCCATGTGCGTCGAGTCCATGTGATAGACGAATTGCGGGTAGCCAAATCAACCAAAGTGGGGCTTCAATAGAAGCCCTACAAAGGGTTGGCTGTTCGCCAAAAAAATAATGGGAGGGAATGCATGTCCAGAGTGGCACTGGTAACCGGTGGCTCGCGCGGCATCGGCGCGGCGATTTCCAAGGCGCTGAACGCAGCAGGCTACAAGGTGGCGGCAAACTATGCCGGCAATGACGAGGCGGCCGCCGCCTTCACCAAGGAAACCGGCATTGCGACCTACAAATGGTCGGTCGCCGATTACGACGCCTGTGTCGAAGGCATCGCCAGGGTCGAAGCCGATCTCGGTCCCGTCGATGTCCTGGTCAACAATGCCGGCATCACCCGCGACGCGATGTTCCACCGCATGACGCCGCAGCAATGGCGCGAAGTGATCGACACCAATCTTTCCGGCGTGTTCAACATGACGCATCCGGTGTGGTCGGGCATGCGCGACCGCAAATTCGGCCGCGTCATCACGATCTCCTCGATCAACGGCCAGAAAGGCCAGGCCGGGCAGGCAAATTATTCGGCCTCCAAGGCCGGCGATATCGGCTTCACCAAGGCGCTGGCGCAGGAAGGCGCGCGCGCGGGCATCACCGTCAACGTCATCTGCCCGGGCTATATCGCCACGGAAATGGTCAAGGCCATCGACGAGAAGGTGTTGAACGAGCGCATCATCCCCCAGATTCCCGTCGGACGCCTGGGCGAGCCCGAGGAAATAGCGCGCTGCGTGGTGTTCCTCGCCTCCGACGATGCCGGCTTCATTACCGGGTCGACGATCTCGGCGAATGGCGGCCAGTACTTCTCATAACGGGTCGCGATCGTGAACCGCTTCTCCGGTGCGGGGAGGCGGTCGATCGCAACCGAAGCCATGCGCAACCAGGCGAGGGATACACCGGTTCGAACGGCCGCACGCGCTTGCGCGTTCCATCCCTGACCTTCCCCGAGCGGGGGAAGGGACTTTTCCAGCTTGGATCCCCTGTCATGAACCCCACCCTTGCCGGTTTCCTGGCCATCCTCATGTGGTCGCTGCTGGCGCTGTTCACCGCGTCGAGCGGCAAGGTGCCGCCGTTTCAGCTGCTTGCGATGACGTTCCTGATCGGCGGGTTGAGCGGGATGGCGGGCTGGCCGTTCCGGCCAGGCGTCATGGCGCGATTGCGGCTGCCCGCGAAGGTCTGGATCATCGGCGTGACCGGCCTGTTCGGCTATCATTTCTTCTATTACACGGCGCTCCGCAACGCACCGGTCGCGGAAGCGGGCCTGGTCGCCTATCTGTGGCCGATGCTGATCGTCGTCGGTTCGGCGTTGCTGCCGGGCGAGAAGCTCAGGTGGTTTCATCTCGCCGGCGCTGCCTGCGGATTTGGCGGTGCGGTGCTGCTGGTGACGGGCAGGGCCGGCATACTTGATTTTTCCGGCTCCGCCATCGGCTATCTTTCAGCGCTTGCCTGTGCGGTGATCTGGTCGTCCTATTCGATCCTTTCGCGGGCGATGAAGTCGGCCTCAAGCGACGCCGTGGCAATCTATTGCCTGGCGACCGCTGGGCTCGGTTTGCTTTGTCATCTTGCGTTCGAGACGACGGTCTGGCCGCAAGACCGTATCGAGTGGCTGGCCGTCGCCGGCCTGGGGCTGATGCCGGTCGGGCTCGCCTTCTATGTCTGGGATCATGGCGTCAAGCACGGCAATATCCAATTGCTCGGTTCGGCGGCGTATCTGGCGCCGCTGTTCTCGACCATCATTCTGGTCGTCGCCGGCATTGCCGTGCCGACATGGCAGTTGGCGGCGGCGGCGTTGCTCATTACGCTCGGCGCGCTGGTTGCCTCGGGTCGGCTGTTCGGCAACAGGAGCTCCTGATGCATTTCGTCTATGGAATCGCGATCCTCGCCGGCCTCGGCTACGGCTTCTTTCTGGAGCGCGAGCAGGGGCTCGTGCGCGCGCTGGCAAAGACGCTACCGCTCGTCCTGCTGGCCATCGCGGCCTGGCTGATGGACGCGCCCTGGCTTCTGGTCGCCGGCTTCGCGCTGTCGGCGCTGGGCGATTGGTGTCTGGCCTTTGCCGGGGAAAAATTCTTTCTCGCCGGACTGATCTCGTTCCTGCTGGCGCATCTGGCCTATGCCCGGCTGTTCTTTCTCGGCCAGGACCAGGTCTGGAGTGCGGGGCCGTATTTCCTGGCAGGCGCCGTGATCGTCTTCGCGGTGGCGCTCGGCGTATTCCGGCGCCTGCGCGACAGGCTCGGGCCGATGAAATGGCCGGTGGCGATCTATACCTCCGTCATCGCGGCAATGATGGTTTCCGCCCTGGCGCGCGGTCCCGATCCCGTCCTGCTTTCCGGCGTGGCGCTGTTCATGGCGTCCGATATCGCGCTGGCCTTCGAAACCTTCCCGCCGGGCACGGGGGCTAAACCCATGCGCTGGCGGCGCTGGTTCATCTGGTACGCCTACTTTATCGGCCAGGCGCTGATCGGCGCGGCGTATCTGCTGCGCTGAAGGGGTTAACCCCGGTTCTTGCGCTCGCGGATCTCGGTGAATACTTCCGCGTCGCCATCGTTGTCCATGCCGAGATTGGCGCGGATCGCCGGATCGGCGGCGCGCAGAAAGGGATTGGTCTTCAGTTCCAGTCCTATGGTCGTCGGCAGGGTCGGCTGACCGGCGGCGCGCAGCGCCTCCACTTCGGCAAGTCGCTTGACCAGATCGGGATTGGTGCCGTCGACCGTCATGGAGAACTTGGCGTTGGCGAGCGTGTATTCGTGGCCGCAATAGACCTTCGTCTCGGGCGGCAGGGCCATCAGTTTTTTCAGCGAATCCCACATCATTGCCGGCGTGCCCTCGAAGACGCGCCCGCAACCCATGGCGAACAGCGTGTCGCCGGCGAAGACGGCGCCCGCTTTCGGCAGGTAGTAATTGAGCATGTCGAGCGTATGGCCCGGCGTGGCGATGACCTGAACAGCCTCGCCAACGAGGTCGATCGTGTCGCCTTCGGCGACAGTGCGGTCGATATCTGCGATCTGGGGATTGGCCGGGCCGATGACCATGGCGCCAGTTTCGGCCTTCACCTTCGCGATGCCCTGGACGTGGTCGTCATGGTGATGGGTGACGAGGATGTGCGTCAGCTTCCAGCCCGTATCCCCGCAGGCGGCGAGCACGGCATCGGCGTCGGGCGCGTCCACCGAAAAGGTCTCGCCGCTGTCGGGGTTGTGGACCAGGACGCCGTAATTGTCGCTCAGGCAGGGGAACTGGTGGAACTGCAGATCGCTCATCGTTGAAAGGGTCTCCTGTTTGCCGGGGCACCATAACGGGGGGCATTCGCGATGGCCAGTCTCGCCGCGACCGCAACTGGCGGGGTAAATGCTGGTACGGATGTCGGTACGGGCGCTGATACAGGGCGGCGGCTTATGCTGACGAAACGGGCGTGCTAGGTTTTCGCCATGTATGTCGACGTGCTCGATTTGAGGGAATTCTACGGGCTGCCGCTTGGGCGCGCGGTGCGCGTTTCGCTCGGCAACGCGATTGCCGCGGCCTGGCCCGACGCACCTGGCGAACGCGTTGCGGGGCTTGGTTATTGCATACCCTGGCTGGAACGCTACCGCGAGGGCGCCGAACGCGTCTTCGCGCTGATGCCCGCGGCACAGGGCGCGGTCGGATGGCCGGCGGGCGGGCCGTCGGCGACGGCGCTGGTCTATGACGAACAATTGCCGCTGCCCGATTCCTCCATCGACCGGCTGATGATGGTGCATCTGCTGGAGCATTCGGAAAACCCCGCAGCGACACTGAAGGAAGCCTGGCGGGTGTTGACGCCGGGCGGCAAGCTGCTGATCG
>JAGRLL010000242.1:6050-12044 GCA_020441855.1 Nitratireductor sp. | reverse complement strand
AAGCCTGCCCGGCAGGCTGACCCACAGAAACCTCCTGCACCCGGAGCGAGCATGAAAGCGGCCGTATACGAACGCTACGGGCCGGCCGAGGTCGTGAATATCCGCGAAATCGGCCGGCCGTCGATCGCGCCCGACGAAGTGCTGGTGGAAGTCCGTGCCGCGACCGTCACCACCGCCGACTGGCGGGTTCGCGCGTCTGCGTTTCCAGGCGGGATGTGGCTGATGGGGCGCATGATCATGGGCCTGTTCAGGCCGCGCCACAAAGTACTCGGCAGCGAGTTCGCCGGCAGGGTCGTGGAAGCCGGATCGTCGGTCACGCGATTTGCCGTGGGCGACGAAATCTTCGGATTCGCCACGAAATTCGGCGCACACGCCGAGTTCCTGGCGGTATCGGGCGAGGGGGCGATTGCCCGCAAACCGGAAGGACTGACTTTCGAACAGGCGGCCGCCCTGCCGTTCGGCGCGCTTACAGCGCTCGTCTTCCTCAGGGATTTCGCCAAGGTCCCGCCGGGAAGCCATGTGCTGGTTGCCGGGGCTTCCGGCGGCGTTGGCGTCCATGCCGTGCAGATCGCGAAGCATCTGGGCGCCGAGGTCAGCGCCGTGTGCAGCAAGGCGAATCACGAACTGGTCACGAGCCTGGGCGCCGATCACGTCATCGACTACCGCGCAGAGGATTTCACCCGGGGCGGCGAACGTTACGATCTGATTTTCGACACCGCCGGCACGACCCGCTTTGCACAGGCCAGGAAGGCATTGAAGCCTCAGGGCGTGTTCCTGCCGCTCGAATTCGGGATTGCCGATGCTTTCAGCGCTCTCGCCGCGTCAATCAGTGGCGGCAAGAAAATGACCCTCAACGTCAGCGGCGACACGCGAGAGGACATCGAAATCATAGCAGATCTGGTTGCAAGCGGCGCCATACGGCCCGTCATCGACCGCATCTACCCGTTTGAGGACATCCGGGAGGCCTACAAGCGCGTCGAAAGCCGCCACAAGACGGGCAGCGTCGTACTCAAGGTGACAGATGGCGGCGTCTGACGGTCGCAAGCCTGTTCATTGCGATCATGCCCACGCCCTGTTTTGATCTTGATGCAGCACGCGCACTGTCGGGCGGGCAACCTTGGATTCACGCTCCCGAGAACCTATATTCGCGCTCATAAGGCGTCGTAACCAGCGTCTTTGCGAACTCGGGTGGGCGCTCAACGTGAAACGCAAACTGACGACCGTTTTCTGCGCCGACGCCCAGAACTACGGCAAGCTCATGGCGCGCGACGAGCGCGCGACTCTCGAGCGGCTGACGCGTTATCGAAACATCATGGACAGCCAGTTCGCCCGCCACGAGGGCCGCATGGTCAACACGTGGGGGGATGCGATCATCGCCGAATTCGCCAGCGTGGTCGAAGCGGTGCGATGCGCGGTGGAAATCCAGGACGCAATCGGCGCGGAAAACCGCAGCCTGCCCCAGGACGAGCAGATGTGGTTCCGCATCGGCATCAATCTCGGCGACGTGATGAGCGAGGGCGACGACATCTACGGAGACGGCGTCAACGTGGCCTCGCGGCTTGAGGCCATTGCCGAACCCGGCGGCGTCATGGTCTCGCCCAGCGTCTACGAATTCGCCCACAAGCAGCTCGCCGTGGGCTTCGATTTTGCCGGCTCTAGGAAGGTCAAGGACGGCGAAGACCCGATTACCGCCTATCGCGTGCGCATCGGAGGCTCGAACCAGCCGGCGGGTGAGGCCGAAGGCGTGCGTTCATTCGCCGGCATGGCTAGCGCGAAGCCGGACCGGGAAGGCCCGACGGCATGGGAACAAATGCAGGAGCGGTACGAAAAGTTCCGCGTCTGGTTCGATGCCCAGGATCGCAAGGTGCGCTTTTCGGTGACGATGATCGGCTTCTTCTTCGCCATCAATCTGCTGTTTTCGGGCATCGCCACACCGTGGTTCATCTTTCCTTCTGCTCCCTTCCTCGCCTACATCCTGTTGCGCGGGCGCAAACGGGATCGCCGCAAGACGGATTCCGGTTGATCGCGCGGCCGCCGGAAAACCGGCGCGCGAATCGATCGGGTAGGGGATCGGGGCTTTATTTGACCCGACCCTTCGTGTAGAAACCCGCCAACTTAGAGCCCGTGCGGTCTCGGACCGGGGCCCGGGCAATCAGGAAATTTCTGGAAGAAGCATGGAAACGGTAATCATAGTCATCCACCTGATGGTGGTCGTGGCGCTGGTCGGGGTCGTGCTGCTGCAGCGCTCCGAAGGTGGCGCACTCGGCATGGGCGGCGGCGGCGGCGGTTTCATGTCGGCACGCGGCGCGGCCAATGCGTTGACGCGCACGACGGCAATCCTGGCAGCGGCATTTTTCGTTACATCGATCGCGCTCGGCGTGATCGCCAAGCTCAACGAGAAGCCGGCCGACATTCTCGACCGAATTCCGGCCCAGACCCAGCAGGACAATACGGGCCAGGGCACCGGTGGCGGCATTTTCGACCAGCTTGCACCGCAGGACCAGCAGGCACCGTCGAGCGGCGGCCAGAGCGAGGCTCCGTCCACCGAGACGCCGGCCGAGCCGCAGGTACCGAGCGGCCAGTAAGTCTCACACCAAGCATTCAGTGCAGCGCCCGGCTTCAAGCCGGGCGCTTTCTTTTGGATTGGACCGCGCCTGGCGGGCGGTCGAACATTGTCAACAGCCGGGGTGACGAAAGTGGCTTTTCAGTTTGCGAATCGCGGCAATTGGGGTAGGGCTTAATTCCCATGGCGCGATATGTTTTCATTACCGGCGGCGTGGTCTCCTCCCTGGGAAAAGGCATTGCTTCGGCAGCGCTCGGCGCGTTGCTGCAGGCGCGCGGCTACCGCGTTCGCCTCAGGAAACTCGACCCTTATCTCAACGTCGATCCGGGCACGATGAGCCCCTATCAGCACGGGGAGGTTTTCGTTACCGACGACGGGGCGGAAACCGATCTCGACCTGGGGCATTACGAGCGTTTCACGGGCCGTTCGGCCAATGCCCGCGACAACATCACGACGGGGCGCATCTACCAGAACATCATCGAGAAAGAGCGTCACGGCGACTATCTTGGCGCAACCGTGCAGGTCATTCCGCACGTCACCAACGAGATCAAGAATTTCGTGCTGGAAGGCAACGAGGACTACGATTTCGTGTTGTGCGAAATCGGCGGCACGGTGGGCGATATCGAGGCGATGCCGTTCATGGAAGCCATCCGCCAGCTCGGTAACGACCTGCCGCGCGGCGGCGCGGTCTATGTGCATCTGACCCTCATGCCGTTCATCCCGGCGGCAGGCGAACTCAAGACCAAGCCGACTCAGCACTCGGTCAAGGAATTGCGCGGCATCGGCATTGCACCCGACATCCTGCTGGTGCGCGCGGACCGTGAAATTCCCGAAGAGGAACGGCGCAAGCTCTCGCTGTTCTGCAATGTGCGCCCCTCGGCGGTGATCCAGGCGCTCGACGTCGCCAATATCTACGACGTGCCGCTCGCCTATCACGAAGAAGGCCTCGACGCGGAAGTGCTCGCTGCCTTCGGCATCGACCCGGCGCCGCGCCCCAAGATGGACCGCTGGAACGAAGTCGCCGACCGCGTCCACAACCCGGAAGGCGAGGTGACGATTGCCATCGTCGGCAAATATACCGGCCTCAAGGACGCCTACAAATCTCTGATCGAGGCGCTGCATCACGGCGGCATGGCCAACCGGACACGCGTCAAGCTCGACTGGATCGAGTCGGAAGTCTTCGAAAAGGAAGATCCGGCGCCATGGCTGGAAAAGGTGCACGGCATTCTGGTTCCGGGCGGCTTCGGCGAGCGTGGCGCAGAGGGCAAGATCGCGGCGGCCGGTTTCGCGCGCGAGAAGAAGATACCCTATTTCGGCATCTGTTTCGGCATGCAGATGGCCTGCATTGAGGCTGCGCGCTCGCTGGCCGGCATCGAAAAGGCATCGTCGTCCGAGTTCGGCGAAACGAAGGAGCCCGTGGTCGGGCTGATGACCGAATGGCTGAAGGGCAATGCGCTGGAAAAGCGCAAGGCCGAGGGCGATCTGGGCGGCACGATGCGGCTGGGCGCCTACAACGCGCGCCTCGACCCGGATTCGCGCATCGCCGCGATTTACGGCTCGACCGAAATCTCCGAACGCCACCGCCATCGCTACGAGGTCAATATCGACTACAAGGAACGGCTCGAAAAATGCGGCCTTTCCTTCGCCGGCATGAGCCCCGACGGCGTGTTGCCGGAGACGATCGAGTATCCCGATCATCCGTGGTTCATCGGCGTGCAGTATCACCCGGAACTCAAATCGCGCCCCTTCGAACCGCACCCGCTGTTTTCCTCCTTCATCGAGGCGGCGATGGCGCAGAGCCGATTGGTGTGAGCGAGTTCGCCCACAGCGCCCGAAACAGCCTGATCGACAGGGAACGGACCTATTGGCTCACGCCCGACAAGCTGCAATGGCGCGAGGCGGATACCGAATACCGGCTGGCCTATGACCAGATCGCCGAAATGCGGCTTATTCGTTATGCCTCGTTCGACGGCGAGCAGTACCAGTGCAAGCTGACCGCGCCGGGGCAGGGCAAATTGAAAATCCGGTCGCATCACTATGCGGGACTGAGTCGTTTCGAGAACCGGACGTCGACCTACGCCCCCTTTGTCCGGGAACTGGCGCGGCGCATTGCCTCGGCCTCGCCGGATGCCCGGTTCCGCGCCGGCGGGCTCGGCCTGCAGATCATGTGGATCAGCGTGCTCGTGATCTATGTCGCCGTTCTGGTCTTGCTGGCACTGGCGTTCCTGGGCGGCATGGACCCTACGCCGGGAAAGATTGCGGTAATTGCCGGACTGGTCGGCACGGCACCTTTCATTTGGCGCCAGATCGGCAAAAACCGGGGCGAACGCTTCGACCCGGCAGATCCGCCGGGCGAAATTATCGGCGCGTAGCCGGACGCATTCGCCAATTGACCACCAGAATGCCGATGGCGACCAGCGCGACGCCGAACGTGTCGCGCAGCGACAGCGGCTCGCCGAGCAGCATCCAGGCGATGGCCACGCCGAAGATCGGATTGAGGAAGTGGAAGGCGCTGGCGGAGGCCGCCGTCACCGTCTTGACCAGCCAGAACCAGATCAGGGTTGCGACAATGCCGGGCATCGCCACCTGGTAGATAAAGGCCACCACAATTTCGGGATTGATATCGATGGCCGTCACATCCTCAAAGATGAGCGCCAGCGGCAGACAACCGAGTGCGCCGACCATCATCTGGCAGGCGACGACCATCAGGAGACCGGTGCCGAAATTGCCGCTCTTCACCGTCAGGGTCGCGATGGTGAGCGCCATGACGCCGGCAAGCGCAAGGCCGATGCCGAAAAGGTCGATGCCGCCGGCAATGCGAGTCGCCATGATCCAGACGACCCCGGCAAAGCCGATGGCAAGCCCGCTCGCCTTTACCGGGCCGACCCGTTCGCCGATCGTCAGGGGTGCGAGCGAAGCAACGACAAGCGGCATGGCGCTGGCGACGATCGCGGCCAGGCCCGCTGGAATCCGTGTCATCGCGGTGAAGAAGAGACCAAGGTAGAGCGTGTTCTGGCACAGGCCGAGTACGATGATCGCGCGCCATGCAGCCCGGCTGCGCGGCAATTTCTGTCCCAAGGCCAGTGCAAGCGTGGCAGCAATCGCGGCGGCGACCGCGAAACGAGCCGCCGAGACTGTGAATGGCGGAATATGCGCGACGAGGATCTTGGCGACGGAGAAGGCCGAACTCCAGATCAGCGCGAAAGCGATCCCCATGACGAGAACGAGCCAAAGCGCGGCTTGCGGCCCCTGCGTAACGGGTACGGTAATTGATTCCCCGTCCGACGTTCTCTTAGCAGCCGATTGCATGTGCCCTGCCGAATTGGAGTGTTGGGCGCCATGTCAGATTTTCTTGCTGTGGGCGCCGAGGATAACGGTCTGCTTGCTATCATCCGCGCCGTTGCAACGCCAGCGGTGACGGCTACACACCG
>JAGRLL010000242.1:0-5977 GCA_020441855.1 Nitratireductor sp. | reverse complement strand
GGGCGGCCGCATCAGCCTCGAAGAACAGCACAAGCTGGTCCGCCGGAGTCGGCTTTCCGAGCAGGTATCCCTGACCATAGCGGCAGCCGAGGTCCTTGAGCAGCGCAAGCTGTGTTTGAGTCTCGATGCCTTCCGCGGTGGTCGCAAGATCGAGGCCGTTGGAAAGGGCGACGATTGCGCGCACAATCTTGTTCTGCTTGCGATCGTGTTCGAAGCTGTCGACGAAACTGCGATCGATCTTCAGCACGTCGAAGGTGAAACGCGACAATTGCGCCAGGCTCGAATAGCCGGTGCCGAAATCGTCAAGCGCAATCGTCGCGCCCGCATCGCGCAGTTCCTTCAAAACGATTTCCGCGCTTTCGGCATCGCCGACCAGCGCGGTCTCGGTTACTTCGATCTCCAGCCGGTTTGCGGGGAACCCGGTCTCCAACAGGATCTTCCTTATGCGCTTGGCGATGGAAATGTCGACAAGCTGAACGCCGGAGATATTGAACGACAATTTCAGATCGGAAGGCCAATGGGCCGCATCCTCGCAAGCCTGACGCAGCAGCATGTCGGTGAGATCGGCGATCTGACCTGCTTCCTCGGCAATCGGGATAAACACTGAAGGCGGTATGCCGACACCGTTTCTGGTCCAGCGCGCAAGCGCCTCGAAAGCATGCAGCCGTCCCGTCGCAAGGTCGAAGATCGGCTGATAGTGCGGAACGATCTGCCGATTGCGGATGGCGCGCGCCAGCCCGAGTTCCAGTTTCGCATGTTCGGTCAGGACAGCCTCCATGTCCTCCTCGAACAGGCGAATGCGAGGACCGTTGCCTTTCTTGGCCACATTCAGGGCAAAACCGGCGCATCTGACGCCCGATTTCAGCGAGCCGACATGCTCCGGGCATACCGCATAGCCCAGGTAGACGCTGATCTGGGCATGCGTCGCGCCCATGCGCACCGGCTTTTCCAGTTCAGCCACGATTGTGCGGGCAAAAGCGTGCGGATCGCCGATATGATTGTTCTCGGCGACAATGACGAACTCGTCCCCTCCCTGGCGCACGATCAATTCGTTGTGCGCTATCCATTTCAGTCTTTCGGCGATTTCCACCAGGAAGCGATCTCCGCCCGTATGCCCGTGCAATTCATTGATTTTCTTGAAGCCTCTCAGATCCAGCCAGTAAACTGCATGACAGTGCGACGATTCCCCATCCAGGGTGGCGTTGGATCTCGCCACAAGGTCGGAAAGAAAACGCCGGTTGGGCAAACGTGTCAGCGTGTCGTGATGGCCGAGCCAGGCGATGTCCGACTCGGCCTTGCGCCGGCGCGCAATCTCCTTTCGGGCGGCAATCAGCCAGCGCATCGAATATAGGAAGGCCATCAGGCCAAAGGTCTGAACGGCGAGAACGATCTCGTCGAGTTCCCAGTGTTCGTGCGCCCGAGAATACTCGTAGAACCGGTCGCTCAGGTCGACGTAAACCATGAACTTCCAGAGCAAGATACCGAGCAGCACAAGAATGGCCGCATCGACAAGTGGCGCCGATTTTCTGTATTCGAGAATGGTCTTCATGAATCGGTCTGTAATTTGAAAGCCTTTTCGTGGGCGATACAGGCACGTTCGATGCCGCACAGTGACGATGAAACATTAAGTTTCCCTAAGGTCAGTTGTTTCGATTTGCTTCACTTCATGGTTGCATCCGCCTCTTGTCGGACGCGCCCGGGCGTCTGCACGCGGACAGTGCCATTGAACGCGGGCCATGCCTTCATTCCTGCGGAAAGCAGCCGGTAACGCCTAGCCAAAGAAGCGCTGAATCGCTAAGAGTGGCGATATGCTTCCTGCCATCCAATTTGCAGTGCGTTCATTTGGGCGTGCGTCACGGGCGATATGCGTGACGGCGGTTTTTGTTGCCCTGGCAATGATGGGGGGAGCGGCAGGCGCTGCACCATCGATCGTCGTCGAGGTCCATTCGGGAAAGGTGATCTCCGATCACCAGCCATTCGACCGCTGGTATCCCGCTTCGCTCACCAAGCTGATGACCGCCTATACCGTGTTCGACCAGATCCGGAAGGGCAGGATCGACCTCAATTCACCGGTCAAGGTTTCCTCCAATGCGCTGGTGGAACCGCCGTCCAAGATGGGTTTTCCCGTCGGCACGGTGATGACGGTAGAGACCGCGATCAAGATATTGATGGTCAAGTCGGCCAACGACATCGCGACAGCGACCGCCGAATCCGTCGGCGGATCGGAGAGTGCCTTCATCGCGATGATGAACGCCAATGCGGCGCGTCTTGGCATGAGGGACAGTCATTTCGTCAATGCACACGGCCTGCACGACCCGCAGCAATATTCGAGCGCGCGCGACCTGGCCTTGCTGGCCATCGCGATCAAGAAAGAATTTCCGCGATATGCCCGCTTCTTTTCCATCCAGGCGATCAAGGCGGGCAAGCGGCGCCTTTCCAATCACAATCCGCTTCTGTTCCGCTTCAACGGCACCAACGGCATGAAGACCGGCTTCACGTGCGCATCGGGACTCAACATTGTCGCCAGCGCCAAAAAGGGTGCGCGCGAGCTTGTTGCCGTCGTCCTGGGTGGGCCAACCGGTCAGGAGCGGAATGTGCGCGCGGCGCGGCTGCTGAACGAGGGCTTTTCGAAAAGCGCCTTCTTTTCAAAAAAGACCGTTGACGATTTGAAGCCGGTCGGGATCGCCAGACGTGTTCCCGTGGATATGCGTGAAACCGTCTGCGCAAGGAAGAAGCCCAAATCTGCAACCACAGCGGCTGCCGGCGCATCCATTTTCGCATTGCAGCAGCCAACCCTCGACGATCTTGAGGAAAAATACCTCAAGAAGGAAGTTGCGATCACGAAGATCGAGCCGATCTCGCTTGGCCATGCGACCGGCCCCGATCCGTTCGGCCTTCTCGGAGGCGAGGCCCAGCCCAGCGTCACCGCCTATAACGGTGCCGACGACAATACCGGCGGAAAATGGCCGATCGTGTTCGGCACGAAGAATGTGAAAGTGCCCGTGCCCGAACCCAGACCGCAGCGCTGACGCCTGCCTGCTTGCAAAGGCCCACCAGTTCGGGCAAACCGCATTGCCATGAACGCAGCAACCACCAGAACCACCAGCACAAGCCGCAAGCGCAGCACATCGCCTCGCAAGGCGCGCGCCGTCGATCATCTTGTCCTGCCGGTAGGCGAATTGTCAGAAGCCCGGGCGAGGCTGACCGCGCTCGGGTTTACCGTGGCGCCGGACGCCGTGCATCCCTTCGGGACCGAGAATTGCTGCGTTTACCTGGCAGACGGCACCTTTCTCGAACCGCTCGGCATCGCCCAGCGCGAAACCTGCGAGGCGACTGCGACGAAAGGCAATGTCTTTACCGCGCGCGATCAGGCTTTCCGCTTCCGCCGTCCGCTGGGCAACGAGGAAGGCTTCTCGGCGCTGGTGTTCGGCTCGAACGACGCCAAGGCCGACCATGCGCACTTCGTAAAAACCGGCATGTCCGCCGGCAGGATGCTGCGTTTCTCGCGCACGTTCGAGGACAAGAAGGGCAATCGCCAGACGATGGGCTTCCGGCTCGCCTTCGCCGCGGATCTCAGGGCGCCGGATGCCTTCTTCTTCACCTGCGAGCGAATTAACGCCGCACCGGGCGGAAAGAAGGCCTTCGAAAAGCACGCCAATGGCGTGGTTGCGATGACAGAGATCGCGCTCAGCGAGCCCAATCCATCCGACTTCCAGTATCTCCTGGAAGAAGTGGTCAACACACGCGAGATCAACGCTCATTCTTTCGGCATCGAACTCATGTCGGCCAATGCCAACATCGCCGTCTACAGCGCGGCTGGCATGAAAGCCTGGTTCGGCTCCGAAAAGGCCGGTCATGGCAGAGGCGTCAAACTGCGCGCGTCCGTTTTCGCCGTCAACGATATCGAGGTCACCCGCGAATTGTTTGCGACAAACGGCGTCGCCTATCGCGAGATCGCCGGGCGGCTGGTTGTCGATCCGGCGCCGGGGCAGGGCGCCATCTTCGCCTTCGAGGCAAAAAAAGGCTAATAGATCAATGACGAAAGCCAATGCCAGCGTGAAGGTTGGAACGGTCGAGTTCGCCAATTCGGCACCATTCGCGCTGATCGCCGGTCCTTGCCAACTCGAAAGCCGCCAGCACGCCTTCGACATGGCCGGCGCGCTCAAGGAAATGGCCGCCGGCTTCGGCATCGGTCTCGTCTACAAGTCGAGCTACGACAAGGCGAACCGTACGGGTCTTGGCGCAACGCGCGGCGTGGGGCTGGAAGCGTCCATGCCAATCTTCGACGACCTGCGCAACGAACTCGGCGTGCCGGTACTGACCGACGTCCACACGGAAGAGCAATGCGCGGCGGTCGCGCCTCATGTCGACGTGCTTCAGATCCCGGCCTTCTTGTGCCGGCAGACCGATCTTCTGGTCGCGGCGGCGAATACGGGCAAGGTGGTCAACGTAAAGAAGGGCCAGTTTCTGGCGCCCTGGGACATGAAAAATGTCGTCGGCAAGGTGACCGATAGCGGCAATGCCGACGTTCTGGTGACCGAACGAGGCGCGAGTTTCGGCTACAACACGCTCGTTTCCGACATGCGGGCGCTGCCGATCATGGCGCGCGAGACCGGCGCGCCGATCATCTTCGACGCCACCCATTCGGTGCAGAGCCCGGGTGGACTTGGCGGTTCCTCGGGCGGCGACCGCACCATGGTGCCTTACCTGGCGCGCGCTGCGGTGGCTACGGGTGTCGCCGGCGTCTTCATCGAAACGCACGACGATCCGGAGAACACGATTTCCTCCGACGGGCCGAACATGATGAAGCTCGCCGACATGCCGGCGCTGATCGAGCAATTGATGGCGATCGACACAATCGTCAAGCGGGGCTGACGACCGGTTTCAGCGCTTCACTGCCCAACGAAGCCGAGCAGGCTGGACGGCTTCTCCGGCGTGCCATTGTCCAGATCGAGCAGCCTTTCGGAATAGCGCAATGCCAGGCAGGTCATGTCGGCCTTGCACTTGTCGCGCTCGCGTTGCCACTTAACCTGTTCGCGCTCCATCTTTTGCAGGCCGGGCTTGTTGCCAATGGCCGCCGCCTGTTTGCGATAGGCCGTATCCAGTTTGACGTCGAGATCCTGCAACGATTCTGAATTGCAGATGGCGTATTCGGCCGAGATGTCGGCTCGCGCGCAATTGACCGTGTCGGGCCGGGCAGGGCCGGCCGCGGCAAAGGCGGCAAGGGTGAGCGCTGCGGCCATCGGCAGACCTGCGCGCAAGCACCTTCCTGCCAGAAAACCGGTGTTTCGTCTGTCGTCCGTCTTTTGCATGGGACTCTCCGCCTGTTGTTCCTTTGCGGTCGCCCCCGGCGCCAATTAGGATTTTGCCAATGGATTTGGCGGGAAGCCGGCAATTTCTGGAAATAAATAAGGCAGGGAAATTGCGCGCGTCCCGCTGCCGCTCTAGAAGCAGGGTTATCTTCCCAACCGACACCATGCGAGGCCCGCCATGACCGCCATCATCGATATCACCGCACGCGAAATCCTCGACTCGCGGGGCAATCCGACCGTCGAAGTCGACGTGATCCTCGAAGACGGTTCGATGGGTCGTGCCGCCGTCCCCTCCGGTGCATCGACCGGCGCGCACGAGGCGGTGGAATTGCGCGACGGCGGCGATCGTTATCTTGGCAAGGGCGTGCGCAAGGCCGTCGCGGCGGTCAACGGCGAATTGCTGGAAGCCATTGGCGGCATGGAAGCTGAAAACCAGCTCGCCATCGACGCCGCAATGATCGAACTGGACGGCACGCCCAACAAGGCCCGGCTCGGCGCCAATGCGATCCTGGGCGTAAGCCTGGCGGTCGCCAAAGCCGCTGCCGAGGCTGCGGCCCTGCCGCTCTACCGTTATGTAGGTGGGACCGGCGCGCAATACCTGCCCGTTCCGATGATGAACATCGTCAATGGCGGCGCGCATGCCGACAATCCGATCGACTTCCAGG
>JAGRLL010000241.1:11955-18158 GCA_020441855.1 Nitratireductor sp. | reverse complement strand
TCAGCCACATGTTCGTCTTCTATTTCGGCATCCTCGCCGACCTGACACCGCCCGTGGCGCTTGCCTGCTTCGCCGCCGCGCCGATTGCGCGCGAGACCGGACTGAAGATCGCCTTCGAGGCGATCAAGGTATCGGCGGCGGGCTTCGTCATCCCCTTCATGGCGATCTACACGCCGGCACTGATGCTTCAGGATGGCGGCCCGCTCGCCGCCGAAATCGGCTATGTGCCCGCCGTCGCCTATATCGTCGCCAAGGCGGCAATCGCCATCGGCCTGTGGGGCGCGGCCGTCATCGGCTATCTGTCGCGACCGCTGTCGTGGCCGCAACGCGCCCTTGCCATGGCCGCCGCCTTCACGCTCGTCGCCGCCTTGCCGCTGACCGACGAGATCGGATTCGCACTGGTCGCGCTCTTCGCCGCATGGGTCTTTATTGCCCGGCGCGCCAGCCCCGCCGCTGCCGAAAGCGCGAAATGACCTTGTTCGAATGAGTGCAATCTGCGTGCTCATGGCCGGCAAGACCACCCTGCTCGCCGCCACCGCCTTCACGCTTTCATGGACCCATTCGGTCGAAAAAACCGAATGGCGCGAGGCGTGGGCACTGACTGACGGAAGGCTGGTCGTCACCGAATCGCGCGTCAGGGGTTCCGGCGCGGGCATGGACCCCGGCGAAGGCGCGGTGCTGAGGGACGGCTGGTGGGTGTGGCAGCCCAAACTGCCGCCAGTGCCGCGACTGACGCTGGCGGCTTCCGGCGCGACACTCTCGCCCTGGACGCTGTGCGCCGGCGGCCAATGCCTGGAACTGGGCGCGAGGCTCGGCGAAACGGCTACCGTCGAGCCCTGCCGATAAGTTCGTTCAGTCCTTCGGCTGGCCCATTTCGTCCAGCATCGCGCCGAACCATGCCTCGCCCGGATCGAACTTCTTGCCGCCGGCGACGCGCTCCAGCTCGATTGTCCGCAATGTGTCGCCGCGCTCCAGATCGTGACCGACAAGGCCAGGCTTGCCTTCGAGCGCGCTTTCGCAGGCCAGTTTCGCCATTGCCGCGATCAGTTCGCGGTCGCGCGTATTCGCCGGCGCCGAACGGGCGAAATAGCCCGATTTCTGGACCAGCGTGCGTTCCGCGCCGATCATCGCGGCCAGCCTCCTGCCGATCCACGCCCCGACATTGACCTTGTCGAGCGCAACATGGCCGAAGGCGTCGCGTTTGACCTCCTCGCCATGCGCCATCATCTCCTGGACGATGCGCTCGGCATTGGCGCCCTCGCTGACGAAGACCGAAACCGCGCCCTTCTTCGCCATGACCTCTTTCAGCCGCGCGCCCTCTGCCTCGATGTCGAATGGCGCTTCGGGAACATAGACGGCATCGATGGCGTAAAAGCTCTTCGGCATGTTGAATTCCGGCAGATATTCGCCACGCGCCTGGCGCTCGAAATAGGCGCGCGCGGTGGCGGCCGTCAGCCAGCCGCTGGCCCTGCCCATCACCTCGTGCACCAGCAGCGTTTTCGGCGCGGCGGAGCGCTCATGGCCGAAATTGGCGAAAAAGGCCGCACCCTGCTCCGCAGCCGTCAGCGCGCCCAGCGACTGACGCACCGGTTTGATGTCGTTGTCCACCGTCTTGGGCAGACCGACCACGGTAAGGTGATAACCGTGCCCCGAAAGGTAGCGCGCCAGTTCGGCCGCCGTCGTCGAGGTGTCGTCGCCGCCGATCGTATGCAGGATCGTCACCCCGTCGCGCGCAAGCTGATCGGCCGCGACCTTGAACGGGTCCCCGCCCTCCTCGACCAGTCCGCGCCTGATGCAATCGGCGACGTTGGATAGCTTGACCCGGCTGTTGCCGAGCGGTGAGCCACCATGCCCGTGCAACACATCCACGCGCTCGCGCACGGCCGGCGTTACCTCGATCGACTTGCCGCCAAGCAACCCTGCATAACCGCCGAGATAGCCGATGATGGCCATTTCCGGGTCGAGCCGCGTATAATTGGCAATCAGTTCGGCAACCGCCGAGGAAAGGCATGGCGCCAGCCCTCCGGCCGTCAGCATAGCGACCTTGTGCTTCGTCATCGTTCCGTTCGGCTGGTTTACCGTTTCGTTATGGTGAGAAGTTAACACACAGCCATGGCAGGGTTTCAAGTTCGGCAAGGCCGTGTCTTGAAATATTCATGCTGCAGTGCAACATAGATTGTTGCATGTATATCGGGCCGGTGCGTGGGGAGGCATGGCCGGACAATGAGAAGGCAATGGTGCGGCCATGTCCATCAGGAACCTCGACCTCGCTTTCAAACCCTCTTCGGTGGCGATCATCGGCGGATCGCAGCGAGAAGGCTCGGTCGGTAACGTCGTCCTCAAAAACGTCATCGATGGCGGATTTCCGGGAGACATCTGGCCGGTCAATCCGAAATACCGTTTCGCCCACGGCCTCCATTGCTATTCCGCCATCGCCGACCTGCCCGCCGCGCCCGATCTGGCCGTCATCGTCACGCCTGCCGAAACCGTACCGGGTATCGTCACCGAACTGGCCGAAAAGGGTGGCCGCGCCGCAGTGGTGCTGACAGCGGGACTGACAGCCGAAAACGGCTTGCGTCAGAAATTGCTCGACGCGGCAAGGCCACACCTTTTCCGCATCATCGGCCCGAACGTGCTTGGCCTCATCCTGCCGCACGCAAAGCTCAATGCCAGCTTCTCGCACATGAATGCCAATCCCGGCGGCCTTGCGCTCATCTCGCAATCGGGCGCGATGGTGACCTCGATCATAGACTGGGCCGCCGACAAGCAGATCGGCTTTTCCTCGCTGCTTTCGCTCGGCGACCAGGCAGACGTCGATGTCGGCGACTGCCTCGACATGCTTGCCAACGACTCGCGCGCTCGCGCGATCCTGATGTATCTGGAATCGATCCCCAATCCGCGGAAGTTCCTGTCGGCGGCCCGCGCCGCCTCGCGGCTCAAGCCGGTCATCGCCATCAAGGCCGGCCGCCACGAGCAGGCTGCCAAGGCCGCCGCGACCCATACCGGCGCGCTTGCCGGCATGGATGCCGCGGTCGACGCGGCACTGTCGCGCGCCGGCGTGCTCCGGGTGCGCTACCTGGAGGAATTGTTCGACGCGGCCGAGATCACGACGCGCTTCCGCCCGCAGGACCATTCGCGGCTTGCCATCGTCACCAATGGCGGCGGCGCAGGCGTATTGGCCGTCGACCAATTGGGCGACACGTCCGGTTCGCTGGCCGAATTGAAGCCCGAGACCTATGCCGCGCTCGACGCCGCCCTGCCGCCTACATGGTCGCACGCCAACCCCGTCGACATCATCGGCGACGCCCCGCCGGAACGCTATGTCGCCGCCGTCGAGGCCGTTGCCGCCGACGAGAATGTCGACACCGTGCTGGTCATGAACTGCCCGACCGCGCTCGCCTCCCCCATAGATGCCGCCAGGGCCGTGGCCGACCTCGCCGAGAAGGGCCGGATCGGCAACAAGCCGGTGCTCGCCTGCTGGCTTGGCGACCACACGGCGCGCGAGGCGCGGGCCGAACTTCAAAAGGCCGGCATTGCCAGCCTTGAGACGCCGGGCGACGCGATTGCCGCCTACGGCTTCATGTCGAGCTGGTCGCGTGCCCAGGCCACGCTGACGCGCGTACCGGAAAGCCACGCCGACGACATCACTGGTCAGCGCGCGGTGGTACGCGACGTTCTCAGGATCGCGGCCGCCGAAAAACGCACCATGCTCACCGAGCCCGAAGCCAAGGCCGTCCTCGCCGCCTATGGCATCGCGGTGCCGAAGAACATTTCCGCCGCCAATATCGACGAAGTGGAAAAGGCCGCCGCGGACCTGCTGCACGATTCCGACAAGCTGGTCGTCAAGTTGCTGTCGCGCGAGGTCTCCCACAAATCCGATATTGGCGGCGTCGTCCTCAACATCCACACGCCGGCCGAGGCCCGAGCCGCCGCATGGGGCATCGCCAAGCGCTTCGAAAAGGCCGTGCCCGGCAAGAAGCCCGACGGCTTCGTCGTCCAGCCTATGATCTCGCGCCCGCACGCCATCGAAACGCTGATCGGCGTCGCCCGCGACCCGGTGTTCGGCCCGCTTATCGTCTTCGGTGCCGGCGGAACCGCCGTCGAGGTGTTGCGCGACAGCGCCATGGCATTGCCGCCGCTCGACGACCTGCTGGCCCGCGACCTGATCAATCGCACACGCATCGGCAAGCTGCTGCAGGGCTATCGCGACGTACCCGCCGCCGACATTCCCGCGATCGTCAACACGCTGCTCGGCCTGTCCCAGCTTGTGGTCGACTTTCCCGCCATCCAGAGCCTGGACGCCAATCCCGTGCTCGCCAATGCGCACGGCATCATGGCACTCGACGCACGCATCCTCATCGACCCGGCGCGTGTCGACGAACACGGCCCCAACCGTGATCTGCCGATCCGCCCCTGGCCGGCGCAATGGCGCCGCGTCATCGACGCCGATGGTCTGGAATTCGACATCCGCCCGATCGCCCCGGCCGATATCCGCCTTTATCCGGCCTTCTTCGACAAGGTCACGCTCGAGGACATTCGCCTGCGCTTCCTGTCGCCGCGCCGCCAGTTCGACGAAGCGATGCTCAAGCGCCTCACCCAGATCGACTACGAGCGCGAGATGGCCTTCGTCGCACTTGCCAGAGGTCAGGAGGAGATCGCCGGCATCGCGCGCATTTCCGCCGATCCGGACCGGCTATCGGCCGAATACGGCATTCTCATCCGCTCCGACCTGCAGGGCCACGGCCTCGGCAAGGTGATGCTCGAACTGCTGCTCGAATACGCGCGCACCGAGAAGATCGGCGCCATCGAGGGGCACGTCCTGAGCGAAAACCGCAAGATGCTGGCCTTGTGTCGCAAGCTTGGCTTCGTCGTCAGCACCATGACCGACGAACCGGGCGTGTCGCACGTCAAGATAAAGCTCGGCGACGAAGCACCGCCGCAATAGTCTCCCCGCGACGTTGCGACTCGCCCCAGGTCGCAAATCCCCGTTTGATTTTGCTGCCGCAAACTCCGAGACTGTCGCCCATTCGCGGTATCGGAGGAGCAGAAGCGGTATGGCGAGCGTAGCAATCGACCCTTCGGGAACCTTTCTTTCACTTGGACTGGCCGGCAAAAGCCTGCGCTTTCATGCAGTCTGGCTGCGCGACAACGCATGGGATCCGCAGACACGTTCGCCCGGCAACGGTCAGCGGCTGATCGCGCTGCGCGAAATCGATCCGCGGACGCGCATCGCAGCCGCGGAAATCGCCGCCGGCAAACTCAGGGTCACCTTCGCCCCGCAAGAGCGAACCATCGACTACGACCTCGCATGGCTGGAAGCCAATGCCTACGACAGGGCGTCCGGGAACGAGATCGGCTGGACCGCACCTGACGTCGAAACCTGGGACGCCCACCTCGGCGCCAACATCCCAGTTGCGAAATTCGATTCGGTGCGTTCCGATCTCGCCGCCCGGCGCGACTGGCTGGCGAAAGTCGCCCGCTACGGCTTCGGCAAGCTCGAAAACGGGCCTGTGGAAGACGGAGCGCTGTTCGATGTAGTCGACCTCTTCGGCTATGTGCGCGAGACCAATTACGGCCGTCATTTCGAGGTCCGCACCGAGGTCAACCCGACCAACCTCGCCTATACCGGGCTCGGCCTTCAGGCGCATACCGACAACCCCTACCGCGATCCGGTTCCCTCCGTTCAGGTGCTCTACTGCCTGGAAAGCTCGGCGGCGGGCGGTGAGAACATGGTCGTCGACGGCTTTCGCGCCGCCCGGCGCCTGCGGGAGGAAAACGCCGAATGGTTCGACGTGCTCACCTCCCATTGCGCCCGCTACGAATATGCCGGTGAGGAAGGCGTGGCGCTGCGCGCACGCCGGCCGATGATCGAGCTTGCCCCCGACGGCGAACTCAAGGCCATCCGTTTCAACAACCGTTCCTTTGCCGCCATCACCGATGTGCCCTTCGAGGCGATGGAGACCTATTACGCCGCCTATCGTCGTCTTGGCGAGATCATCGACGATCCGGCGATGGAGGTGACCTTCCGCCTCGAGCCGGGTGAGAGCTTCGTCGTGGACAACACGCGCGTCCTGCATGCCCGCAAGGCCTATTCCGGCATCGGCAAAAGGTGGCTGCAAGGCTGCTATTCCGACATGGACGGTCTGCGCTCGACGCTTGCCTGGCTCGAACGCCTGCCGCCGGAGGCCGCGCAATGAGTGTAG
>JAGRLL010000241.1:2777-11904 GCA_020441855.1 Nitratireductor sp. | reverse complement strand
GACAACATCGTCGCCTTCCTGGGCGCCATCTTCCACCGGCGCGGCGGAGAGGAATATCTGGGCGAGCCGGTCACAATGGCGCAGCACATGCTGCAGGGCGCGACCATTGCCGAGGATAACGGGCTGGACGAGGAGATCGTCGTCGCTGCCCTCCTCCACGACATCGGCCATTTCACTTCCGAATTCGGCACCTTTTCCATGGAAGATGTCGAAGACCGCTTCCACGAAGAGGCCGGCGCCGAAGTTCTCGCCCGCTTTTTCCCCTCCGTCGTCACCGATTGCGTGCGCTACCACGTCGCCGCCAAGCGCTATCTCTGCGCGACGAAGCCGGATTACTTCAACCGCCTGTCGGAAGCCTCGATCCATTCGCTGAAACTGCAAGGCGGACCGATGAGCGCCGACGAGGTCGCCGAATTCGAGAAGAATCCGAACCTTCAGAAAATCGTGCAGGTCCGCTATCTCGACGAGGCCGGCAAGCACCCGGACATGGCAACGCCCGATTTCTGGCACTTCGCCCCCATGATCCAGAGGATCGTCGACACCCATTGCGCGAGGAATTGAATATCGCCCTTTCTTCGACATAGGCATGGCGCATCCCAAGTTTGCTTCCTAAAATAGCGCCAGGGAGGCATCGCATGGCACGCCGACTGGCAGCGATACTGGCCGCCGACGTGGTAGGCTATTCCCGGCTGATGGCCGAAGACGAAGCCGGCACGCTGGCTGCGCTCAAGGCGCATCGGCGGGAGATTTTCGACCCGGAGACGGAGAAGAGAGGCGGCCGCATCGTCAAGCTGATGGGCGACGGCGCGCTGGTCGAGTTTGCCTCAGTCGTGGATGCAGTCGAGAGCGCGATTGCAGTCCAGCAAGCCCTGGCGAACGAAGACGGCAAGATAAGGCTGCGTATCGGCATCAATCTCGGCGACGTCATCATCGAGGGTGACGACATCTACGGCGATGGCGTGAACATCGCCGCGCGCCTCGAACAGATGGCCGAGCCGGGCGGCATCCTCATCTCCGAAGACGTATGCCGCCATTCGCGGGGCAAGGTCGAGGCCGTCTTCGAGGACATGGGGGAACAGCACCTCAAGAATATCGATCAGCCGGTCAGTGTCTGGAGCTGGACTCCAGGCGCCCTGCGCGCCAATGGCACAGAGGCGAGACGGCAGGAAAAGCAGGAACTCACCCTCCCCGACAAGCCGTCGATCGCCGTTCTGCCCTTCGACAACATGTCGAACGATCCCGAACAGGATTATTTCGCCGACGGCGTCGTCGAGGCGCTGACCGCCGCGCTCAGCCGGATCCGTTCCTTCTTCGTCATCGCCCGCAATTCCGCCTTCACCTACAAGGGAACGCATTCCGATGTGCGCGACATTGGCCGCGAACTTGGCGTGCAATACGTCCTCGAAGGCAGTGTGCAGCGCGCCGGCGGCAGGTTGAGAATTACCGTTCAGCTGATCGAAACCGGATCGGCGGCGCATGTCTGGGCGGAAAAGTACGACGGTTCGCTCGACGAGATTTTCGACCTTCAGGATCGCATCACCGAACAGGTGGCGGGCGCTCTCCAGCCATCCATAAGACTGGCCGAAATCGATCGGATCGGTCGCAAGAGGCCACAGGATTTCGGCGCCTACGACTATGCGATGCGCGCCTTCCGCCACGTCTGGGCATTGGAAAGGGACGAAGCCGCCAGGGCGCAGACATTGCTGGCCAAGGCGCTGGAAAGCGAACCCGACTACCCTCTGGCGCTTGCCCTCACCTCGTGGTGCCATGCGCAAGGCTCGGTCTACAACTGGGTCACCGACATCGAAGCGGCAAAAGCCACCGCACTCGAACTTGCCGAACGCGCGGCCGACCTGTCGGCCGACGATCCGCTCATCCTCACCGTTCTGGGGACTGTGCACACCTTCGTATCGAATTTTGGCGCGGCGCGGGTTCTGCTCCAGCGCGCCGTCTCGCTCGACCCCAATTCGGCATGGGCCTGGAGCCGCCTTGGCTGGCTGGATGTCTATACGGACAGGTCGAAAGAGGCGATGGAGAAGTTCGAGAAGTCGATCCGGCTTAGCCCGCTCGATCCGATGAACTTCAACAATTTTGTCGGGCTTGCATCCGCCCATCAGGTAGCTGGGGATGACCAGGGCGCTGTCGAAGGCTTCATGCGCGCGCTGAACGAACGCCCCAACGCGGTCTGGATACACCGCAACCTCGCCGCCGCGCTTCTGGGCGCCGGCCGCAAGGCCGAAGCAAAGGCATCCCTCGAAACCCTGCTGGCAGCCCACCCGGACATGACCATCAAACGCTTCAAGGAAGCGATGGTCTTCTCACCCGTCACGCTCGAGCGGATCGGCAATCAATTGCGCGAACTGGGCCTTCCCGAAGCCTAGGCCGGAAAGCTAGGCCGCTCGCCCCCTGATCATCTCCGCCGCCTTTTCCGCGATCATGATTGTCGGCGCATTGGTGTTCCCGCCGATCAGCGTCGGCATCACCGAGGCGTCGACCACACGCAACCCCTCCATGCCGTGCACCCGCAATTGCGGATCGACCACCGCCATCGCGTCAGTACCCCTGGCGCCATTGCCCTTGGAGCGAGGACCCATCCGGCAGGTGCCGACGGGGTGATAGATCGTGTCCGCGCGGCTGCGGATATGCGCCATCAATTCGGCGTCGTCTTCCTTGCCGCTAAGGTAGAGTTCGCGATGGCGATAACGCGCCAGCGCCGGCGCATCGAGAATGCGCCGTGTCATCTTCACGCCGTTCAGCAGCGTTGTGGCATCGCGCTCGTCGGACAGGAATTTCGGATCGATGCGCGGCGCGGCGAGAGGATCGGCGCTCGCAAGCCCCACCTCCCCGCGCGAATGCGGCCGCAACGCGCAGATGTGACAGGAATAGCCATAACCAAGATGCAGCTTGCGCATGTGGTCGTCCACCATGCCGATGACGAAGTGAAGCTGGATATCGGGCCGCGCAAGCGAAGGATCGGTCTTGAGAAACGCGCCGGCCTCCGCGCTTGGCGTCGCCACCACGCCGCTGCCGTCCCGCCACCATTGCAGAATTTCGCGGATCAGGTTCAGCGTGGCCCTCGCCCCAATGCCGACCATGTCGGTCTGGAGCGATTTCCACAGCAGGATGAAATCGAGATGGTCCTGCAAATTCTGTCCGACGCCGGGCAGTTCGTGCGCCACCGCGATACCGTGTCGCTTCAGTTCCTCGCCCGGCCCGATCCCCGACAGCAGCAGCAATTGCGGTGAATTGAACGCTCCGCCCGAGACGATCACCTCGCGTCGCGCGCCGACGGCCTTGTCCTCGCCGCCCTGCCGGTAGCACGCCCCAACGGCGCGTTTGCCATCGAGCACCAGACCCGTCGCATGCGCCCTCGTGAGGACCTTGAGGTTCTTCCGGTTCATCGCCGGATGCAGATAGGCCGCTGCCACAGAACAGCGCTCGCCGACCCTGTCGCCGTCGAAGAACTGCGTCACCTGGAACTTCGCCGCGCCCTCGTAATCCGGTCCGTTGAGATCGTCATGCACGCGGATCTGGCTCTCGGCGCAGGCATCGAGGAATGCCTGCGTGACGGGACGCGGGCTGCGCTGGTTGCCGACCTGCAACGGACCGCCATCGCCGTGCAGTGCATCCGCGCCGCGCTCGTTGCGCTCGGCCCTCCTGAAGAACGGAAGCACATCCTCCCAGCCCCAGCCCCCGCATCCGGCCGCCGCCCAGTCGTCGTAGTCGGACGGGTGGCCGCGCACATAGAGCATGGCGTTGATCGCGCTCGATCCCCCGAGCGCCCTGCCGCGCGGCTGATAGCCCTTGCGGCCGTTGAGGCCCGCCTGCGGCACGGTCTGATAGGCCCAATTGTTGATCTTCGGCCTTCCTGGCAGGAGCGCCGCCACGCCGATAGGCGCGCGCACGAAGATGTCCCGGCCCTCCCCGCCGGCCTCGATCAGGCAGACGGTCACCGAGGGGTCTTCGCTGAGCCGGGCGGCCAGCACCGAGCCGGCGGACCCGCCACCGACGATCACATAGTCGAACTCCATGTTCCCCTCACCATCCGTTTTGACGCCTCCCCGCGCCGCGGAGATCGTTCAGCGCTTCTGTCTCAGCATCGACAGATTGCGCGCGACGCTCTCGACCGTGATGTCGATCTCCTCGGTGGTATTGTAGTTCGCGATGCCTATCCTCACGACGCCGTCTGCCGGGTCGATGCCGAGCTGATGAACCACGCCCCAGGCGTAATTGTGCCCGGCCCAGCAGAAGATGCCTTCGGCGTTCATCAGGTCGACCAGCGATTTCGGCGCGATGCCGTCGACGGTGAACGACACCGTCGGCACGCGCTCGGCAAGCCGTGCCGCGTCGGTGATGCCATGGATCCGCAGGTCTTCGATCCCGGCGATACCGTCGATCAGTTTTTGCGCCAGCGGGTTCTCGTGCGCGATGGCGGCCCTGTAGGCGGCAGCGACCTTTACGCGCCGCGAACCCGTCGCGCCCGTCATTTCGCCCAGTTCGGCAAAATGCTCCACGGTCGCAGTAAGCCCGGCCAGCAATTCGATCTGCGGCGTGCCGGTCTCGAAACGCCCGGGCAGATCATTGGCCGAACACACCAGCTTGTAAGGCGTCAGCGCATCGAGCACGTCCCTGCGCCCCCACACGATGCCAAGATGCGGACCGAAGAACTTGTAGGCCGAGCAGGCGAGAAAGTCCGCGCCGAGGTCGGACACGTCGACCAGTCCGTGCGGCGCGAACTGCACGGCGTCGACATAGACGAGCACGCCTGCCGCCTTCGCGATCGCGGTCAGTTCCTTCACCCGGTTGATCGAACCGGTAAGATTGGAGGCATAGCCGAGCGCCACCAGCTTCGTGCGCGTGTTGATGGCCGCCTTCAGCACGTCGGGTTCGATCTGCCAGCTATCGGTTGAAAACGGCAGGCGGCGTATGTCCACGCCCCTGTCCCGCGCCGCCTGCACCCAGGGACCGACATTGCCCTCGTGGTCCATCTGCGTGACGATGATCTCGTCACCCGGGCCCCAGTCGCGCATCAGCGTACGGGAAAGGTGATAGGTCAGCGTCGTCATGTTGGGCCCGATGATGATCTCCTCGAGCATCTTCGCTCCCAGAAGATCGGCCATCGCCATGTGTGCTTCCTCGACGATGGCTGTCGACTCGACGGTCGTGGCGAAGCCGCCGCCCAGATTGGCATTGTGATGAAGAATGGTATCGCTGATCGCCTCGGCGACCCTGAACGGCACCTGCGTCCCTGCCGGATTGTCGAGATAGATGCAGGCGCGGCCGTTCATCTGCCGGTCGAGCGCGGGGAAAAGCCGTCTGGCCTTTGCAACGTCAAAGCTCATGGATTGTCAGATACTTTCTTTGTGGCTGGATTGGCTGGAATATTCCCGCGGCCTCAGGTCGCCGTTTCATAAGCCAGCACCGCGCCGGCAAGGTCTTCGAGTGCCGCGCCAACCGACTTGAACGCGGTAATCTCGTCGTCGGAAGTCCGGCCCTTGTGCTCGCCGCGCGTCAGCTCGGCCAGTTCCGCCCGGATGTCGGATTGGGCAAGCGCGCCCGATTGCATGGCAAGAACGATATCGCCGCCCTCCCTGGTGGCCCCGGCGCGAGTGTCGACAAAGACGGACGCGCGGCGCATCGCCTCGTCGTCGCTCTCGCGCATTCTCGGTGTGAACGCGCCGACAAGATCGAGATGCGCGCCAGGCTTCAGCCAGGCCCCGTGCACCAGCGCCTCGTTCGACAAGGTCGCGCACGAAACGATATCGGCGTGGCCGACCGCGCTGGCGAGATCGTCGGTCGCTTCCGTTTCGAAGCCGGCCGCCGCTGCCTTTTCGGCCACCGCCGCCGCCTTCTCCGGGGAACGGCCCCAGATGGTGACCCAGCGGATCGGCCGAACCGCCGCATGCGCCTCGATCAGGTTGAGCGACAGCCGCCCGGTGCCGACGACAAGCAGGTGCCCGGCGTCCTTGCGCGCCAGATAGTCCGCGGCGAGCGCGGAAGCCGCCGCCGTGCGGCGCGCCGTCAGTTCCCCGCCATCGACCATCGCCAGCACCTCGCCCGAGGCTGCCGAGATCAGCACATAGGCGGCATTGACCGCCGCCTTGCCGCGCGCGGAATTGCCGGGAAACACGGTGGCGATCTTCACGCCGATGAACTGACCGGTCTGCCAGGCCGGCATCAGCAGCAGGGTCGCATCCGGTTCGCCCGGCACCCCGAGCGTATGATGATGGCGGACCGGCATCTCGCAGCCCGAGACGAACATGGCCCTGAGCGCCTCGATCAGCGCCGTCATCGGAAGCGCGTTGTGCGTCTGCCTTTCATCGAGGACCAGCATGGCTGTCACCCCGCCACGGCCGCAACGACCATGATCTCCACCAGATATTTCGGTGCCGCGAGCTTTGCTTCCACCGTGGCGCGCGCCGGCGTGTTGTCGGGATCGACCCAGGCTTCCCAAACCGCGTTCATTTCGGCGAAGGTGGAGATGTCCGCGAGCCAAATCTGCGCCGACAGGAGGCGTGACTTGTCGCTGCCGGTGCGCGCGAGCAGGCTGTCGATCTGCGCGAGAATGTCCCGCGTCTGCTCGGCCACGCCGACGCCTTCGCCAACCTGGCCGGCGAGATAGACGGTGCCGTGATGGATCACGGCCTGGCTCATGCGTGGTCCGGTTTCAAGCCGCTTTACGGTCATGGTTTTCCCTCTTCTTTTTGGATTGATTTCAGTTGCGCTGCACGAACGGACTGAAGACCATCAGGCTCAGAAATTCGAACAGCATTTGCGCGCCTGCCTGTGCCGTGTTGGTCGTCGCATCGTATTGCGGCGCCACCTCGACGACATCGCCGCCGCACAAATTCACGCCCTTCAGGCCACGCACCAGTTCCAGGATTTCCCGCGTCGAGGGTCCGCCGATTTCGGGCGTACCCGTTCCCGGCGCGAAGGCCGGGTCCAGACTGTCGATATCGAAGGACAGGTAACAGGGACCGTCGCCCACGACCTCCTTCGCCTTCTCGACAATGGCCGGGATGCCCAATGCCGGCATTTCTTCGGCATGGATCACGGTCATGCCGCTATCGAAGGAGAATTCCCACAAATACTCGGCGGCGCCGCGAATGCCGATCTGAATGGTGCGGGTCGGGTCGAGCACGCCGTCGAGGACCGCGTTGCGGAATGGGCCGCCATGGTGGAATTTCGACAGGTCGAACGGCCCGCCCGTATCGCAATGGGCGTCGATGTGGATCAGGCCGACCGGTGCCTGAGCACCAACGGCACGCAGGATCGACTGGGTGATCGAGTGGTCGCCGCCCACCGCCAGCGGCACGACGCCGGCCTGCACGATTTTCGTGAACCAGTCTGTAATGTCCTCGTGGCAGGTTTCCAGGCTGTAACGGCTGCGCATCGGCACGTCGCCGATATCGGCCACCTTCAGCTCATGCACCGGCGCACAGTCGAGCACGTGATTGTACGGCCCGATCCGCTCGATGGCGCGCAGGGCACGCGGCCCGAAGCGCGCACCCGTACGGTTCGTGACGCCGAGATCCATCGGCACGCCGACCATCGCCACCTGCAAACCCGAAAGATCGGGGTTGCGCTGATCGACGGCGCGCAACGGCGCGTCCAGCAGGGTTGGCACGCCCGCATAGGGAGCCAGACGTGTCCCGCCGGGCGTGAAGATGCGCTCGGCGACGCGCTTGAAACGCGGATTACGCACCTCGCCGCCCTTGTCCGCGCCATAACGCGCACGCAACGTTTCGAGTTTGTCGTTGTCCCAGGACAATTCCGTCTCCGGCTGTCGTTATCGGCCGGCAAACACGCCGGAAAGCGCACGTTAGACAAACGTCCCCCGCCCGGCAACGCCACTGTTACGCGGGAGTTGCCATATGCGGAGAATTCGTGGTTGTATTCGTTTCAAGTGCCCGCAATTCCTTGGGGAGGAAGGATTGGCGGCGTCCGCTGCAAGCGGGGTGGAACAACAATAACCGGTTCAGCAATTGCCGGGGGAACATGGACGCAAGAAGCAACGGCGCGACCGCCACCGTCCCGAAAGGGACTGCCAATGGCAGTGGCGAGGCACCCGTCATCGAACTGAGAGACATCCACAAGAGCTTTGGATCGCTGGAAGTCATCAAGGGTGTGGACCTGACCGCGCACAAAGGTGACGTCATCGCGCTGATCGGATCGTCGGGTTCAGGCAAATCAACGCTTCTGCGCTGCACCAATCTGCTCGAAATCCCGCAAAAGGGCGACATCCTCTTCCAGGGCGAGGCGATCCGCTGGAAAAGCCGCGGCGCCGGCCGCATTCCCGCCGACATGAACCAGGTTCGCCTGGTGCGCACCAACCTCTCCATGGTCTTCCAGCAATTCAACCTGTGGTCGCACCTGACCGTCCTGCAGAACGTCGTCGAAGCGCCGGTTACCGTTCTCGGCCGCGATCCCGCGCAAGCCGCCGAGCTTGGCCGCGAATTGCTGGTCAAGGTCGGCATCGGCGACAAGGCAGACAATTACCCCTCGCAGCTTTCGGGCGGCCAGCAGCAGCGCGCGGCCATCGCCCGCGCCCTTGCCATGGAGCCCGCCGCGATGCTGTTCGACGAGCCCACTTCCGCACTCGACCCCGAGCTTCAGGGCGAAGTCGTGCGCGTGATCAAGGCGCTTGCCGAGGAAGGGCGCACCATGCTTATCGTTACGCATGACATGAAGATGGCTCACGATGTCGCAAGCCATGTGATCTTTCTTCATGACGGCAGGATCGAGGAGGAAGGAGAACCTTCCCGGATTTTCGCCGACACCAAATCCCCGCGGCTGCAGCAATTCCTCGCCGCCACGGGAGCCTGAACCACCATCATCATTGAACAAGGACTTCAAGAGAGGGAGCCAAATCGATGAAAAGACTCATGATAGCAGCACTCGTGACGGCGGTTTCCGCCGCCTCCGCCTATGCCCAGACCATCCGCATGGGCACCGAAGGCGCCTACGAGCCCTACAACTTCATCAACGACAAGGGCGAGATCGACGGCTTCGAGCGCGAACTTGGCGACAAGCTGTGCGAGATCGCTGGCTACGAGTGCACCTGGGTCAAGAACGACTGGGACACGATCATCCCGAACCTGCTGTCCGGCAACTACGACACCATCAT
>JAGRLL010000241.1:0-2752 GCA_020441855.1 Nitratireductor sp. | reverse complement strand
CCGACGAGCGCAAGGAAAAGATCGACTTCACGCAGGACTATTATCCGCCGACGGCCAGCGCCTATGTCGCGCTCGCCGACGCCGATGAAAGCGTGATCGAGGGCAATGTCGCGGCCCAGACCAACACCATCCAGTCCGGTTACGTGGCCGAATCCAAGGGGACGCTGGTCGAATACGCCATCGCCGACGAGACCGTCGCGGCGGTGCGCAATGGCGAGGCCGATGCGGTCTTCGCCGACAAGGATTACCTCAAGCCCCTCGTCGAAGCTTCCAACGGCGAACTCAAATTCGTGGGCGAGGACGTCGCGCTTGGCGGTGGCGTCGGCATGGGCATCCGCAAGTCCGACACCGAAATGAAGGAAAAGTTCGACGCCGCCATCACGCAGATGAAGGGCGACGGCTCGCTCAACGCCCTGCTCGAGAAATGGTTCGAAATCAAGGGCGCGTACTGATCCGCAATCGCGCTGATCGAGACAGAGGGGCCTGCCCGCCGGGCCCCTCCCTTCTCACCGGGGGCTGCCGATGGAAATGTGCGCCGATCCCAGCCTGCTTGAAGGCGCCGACTGGCTTGCCTGCTACCTGACGACAGTCAAGCACCAGCAATTCTACTTTTCCTTCATCACCGTCCTGATCCTGATTTTCGTGACCGCGCCGGTCGCGCTCGCCTTCGGCTTTCTGGGCGCGTTTGCCCGCCGCTCCGCTTTCCCTCCCTTCCGGCTGTTCGGCTTCGCCTATACCTCCATGGTGCGCGGCGTGCCCGACATCGTCTTCTTCCTGTTCGTGCCGCTGGCGCTCGACCAGATGCTCGAATATGCGCGCCACAAAGTCCTCTGCCCGGAAGTCACCGAACCGGTCTATCGCGGCAACGAATTCATCGTCTGCCAGGCCGCCAAGCTGCCACTCAATTCGGCGGCGCAATGGGTTCACGAAGCCTATGGCTTTGCGCTTGCCATCGTCGCCTTCGCGATCGTCTTCGGCGCTTTCGCCGCCAATACGCTGGATGGCGCCCTTTCCGCCGTACCCCGCGCCCAGCTCGAGACGGCACGCGCCTATGGCATGACCGAGCGCCAGCTCTTCCGCCGCATCCATCTGCCGCAAATGTGGGTCTACGCCCTGCCCGGCCTGTCGAACATCTGGATGATCCTCGTCAAGGCGACCCCGCTCCTGTTCCTGCTCGGCATCGAGGATGTCGTCTACTGGGCGCGCGAACTTGGCGGCACCAAGACGAGGTTCTCCGACTATCCGCATGACGACTGGCGGCTCTGGTATTTTCTCGCCCTGCTGATCTTCTACCTGATGCTGACCTGGGTCAGCGAGCGCGGCTTCCGTTTCCTGACCACCCGTGTCTCGCGCGGCCATGCGACCGCCGGCGGCCACGCCGCGCTGGAGGCAGGCCAATGAGTTGTTCGCAGACCTTTTCCGACTACGCCCTGCGCTCGATCGGACACGGCCTCAGGGCGCTGCCCAAGACCGACATCACGCTGTGCGAGCAATTCGTGCTGATCGGCTCCGGCCTGTTCTGGAACCTCTATTTCGCGATCCTCGCCGTCATCGGCGGTTTCTTCATGGCGACGGCCATTGCCGTTGCCCGCACCAGCCCCAACCCTCTGCTCAGGAAACCCGCCGACTGGTTCGTTTTCGTCTTTCGCGGCTCGCCGCTCTTCATCCAGTTCTTCTTCGCCTATGAGAGCTTCGTGCTGCTGCCGCGCGTCGGCATCGACATTCCGCTCGGCTTCACCACGCTGACGATGGAAACGAGCTGGCTCACCAAGGCCTGGCTCGGCGCATTGATCGTGCTGTTCCTCAACACGTCCGCCTATTCTGCGGAAATCTTTCTGGGCGCGCTCAGATCGGTGCCGCGCGGCGACATCGAAGCCGCCGAAGCCTATGGCATGAGCGGCTTCTCGCGCTTTCGGCGCATCGTCTGGCCGACGTTGCTGCGCCTTGCCTGGCCGTCCTATACCAACGAGGCGATCTTCCTGTTCCACGCCACGACGCTGGTGTTCTTTTCGGGCTTTCCCGCCTGGCGGCAGGAGGGCGACGCGCTCTATTACGCGAGCTATTTCGCCGAAAAGACCTTCAACCCCTTCATTCCCTACCCGATCGTCGCGTTCTATTTCGTCTGCTCGACGATTGTGATCATTACCCTGTTCGGCTTCGTCAACCGCCGGCTCAACCGGCATCTGGCGCCCGAGCACCGGCCCAGGATCCGCTACCGGCCGCAATTGATCAGGTAGGTTGCTTTCCTTCGCCGCCGCTCACGACACCGGTGCCGCGCCGCCCGCTTCAGTCCGTTTCGCGATGTAATCGTCGAGCACGCCCTTGCGGGCGGCCACTTCCGCCGGCGGCGTGAAGCCTTCCACGATTTCGCGCCAGATCGCAGTCGCCCGATCGCTCGCGGTTTGCGAGCCCGCCGCAGTCCAGTTGCCGAAATTCGACCAGTCCGCGACCAGCGGCTCGTAGAAGGCGGTGCGATAGCGGCTCATCGTATGCGCGGCGGAGAAGAAGTGCCCGCCAGGCTGCACCTCGGCAATGGCGTCCAGGCCGATCGCCGCATCGTCGTCGGGAACCGGCTTGCACAATTCGGCGACCATCTGCAGCACCTCGATGTCGACGATCATCTTTTCGAGCGATACCGCAAGCCCGCCCTCGATCCAGCCGGCGGCATGGATCAGCATGTTGCAGCCGCCCATGATCGCGCCCCACCTCGCCATCTGCGTTTCGTTGGCCGCTTGCGCGTCCACCGCGTTGG
>JAGRLL010000240.1 GCA_020441855.1 Nitratireductor sp. | reverse complement strand
GGCCCAAGATGATGAGCATCGGCCTGCACTGCCGCTTGATTGGCAGACCCGGCCGCATCGGCGCGCTGAAACGCTTCATCGATTACGTGAAAGGCCACGAGCACGTCTGGACGCCGATGCGCGGCGAGATCGCAGCCCACTGGCGCAAGGTCCACCCCTATGCGCGGCGCGCCCACCCTTCCCGCATGAAACGGGACGCCTTCGTGGCCGCTTATGGCGGCGTTTTCGAACACTCTCCCTGGATCGCAGAAGGCGCTTTCGACAACGGTCTCGGCCCTGCAAACGACGCGGCGCCGGGCCTGCATGCCGCGCTTGCCCGCGTCTTTCGTTCCGCTCCCGCCGAAGCCCGGCTCGGCGTACTGAACGCCCACCCCGACCTTGCCGGCAAACTGGCCGCCGCGAAGCGTCTGACCGCCGAATCGACCGCGGAACAGGCCGGCGCAGGCCTCGACTCGCTCACGGACGAGGAAAAAGCCACCTTTACCGAGCTCAATTCCTCCTATATTGCCAAATTCGGCTTCCCCTTCATCATGGCCGTGAAAGGCCGCAGCAAGGACGAAATCCTTGCCGCCTTCCGCCGCCGGGTTAACCACGACCGGGAAGCGGAATTCGCCACAGCCTGCGCCGAGGTCGAGAAGATCGCATTGCTGCGGCTCAAGGACATGCTGCCCTGACGGTGACTAGCGGGGCACGAGAGGAAACGGCCTGAACGGCCAGAAAAGAATAGAACAATGGTCCAGCCCATCACCGCGAAAATGGCGCAATTGCCGGATTTCGCCAACGGAACGATAAACCTTGCCTCGGCGCGCCACGGCGCAAGGGGCATCTACTGCACCGACGAATTCTTCGCCCCGCTCGAACGCATGCTGAAGGACGAACCGCCGATCTTCCTGCCCGCCGAGTACGACGAGAACGGCAAGTGGATGGACGGATGGGAATCGCGCCGCAAGCGCGTGCCCGGCCACGACTGGGCGGTCATCCAGCTCGCACGCCCCGGCCGCGTGCTCGGTTTCGATGTCGATACCACCTTCTTCACCGGCAATTATCCCCCCGCCTGCTCGATAGAAGCCGCCTATTGCGAGGGTGATCCCGACGAAGACACTCAATGGACCGAGATCATCGCCAGGACGCCGCTTTCCGGCGACAGTCATCACTTCATCGAGAACGCCGACGCCCAGTTGCGCCAGAAGGTGTGGACGCATTTGAAGCTGCATATCTATCCCGACGGCGGCGTGGCGAGGCTGCGCGTCTATGGCGCGGCGCACTTCGACTGGGAGAAGGTGGGCGAAGACGAGGAAGTCGATCTTGCCTATCTGTTCCACGGCGGGCGCGCCATCGCCTGGTCGGACGCCCATTATGGCTCGCCCGAACGCCTGCTCTCGCCCGGACGCGGCATCAACATGGGCGACGGCTGGGAGACTTCACGCCGACGCGGCCCCGGCCATGACTGGACCATCATCAAGCTGGGCCATCCAGGTGTCATCGAGCGCGTGATCGTCGACACCGCCTTTTTCAAGGGCAATTATCCCGAGAACTGCCTGATCCGCGCCGCCTATCTGCCGAACCGCATGGGTCCGTTCGGCGAAGACGAAGTGAAGGCCTCGGAAGATTGGAAGGTGTTGCTGCCGTCGCAGAAGCTGACCATGGACCACATCCATGAATTTGCTTCGCACGTCGACCCGGAATTCGGCCCGTTGACCCACATGCGTTTCGAGATCCATCCTGACGGCGGGGTGAGCCGGCTGAGGCTGTTCGGCAAGGTGTTCCGGGGCTGAGCCTCACCCCTTCAGCTTGTAGCGATCCGCTTCCTCGAAGAAGTCTATGATCTTCGAGCCGGCCGACAGCTTCGCGCTGTGCACCGCGCCGGCGGGAATGAAATAGCTCTCGCCCGGGCGATAGGTTTTTTCGACACCGTCGACCGTCAGGCCCAGTTCGCCCTCCAGCACCGTGCCCCATTGCGCGCCATGGCTGTGCGCCGGCACTTCGAAGTCAGCCATGAACTCGAAGAACACCAAAAGGCCGTCCTTCGACGACAAAGCGTGGGATTTCACCATGCTCTCGTCGAAAGGCACATCGGCCTGCGGCAATCCGAGAATGAACGGTGGCAATTCCATGGGGTTTCCTCCCGTTTCGGTTTCAGGTGGCCCCGCTCATGGCAAGATCTTCCGGCTTCAGCACATAGGCCTTGCCGAAGCCGCCATTGAGATGCGCGCGTTCAAGCTTCAGCCGATAGAAGTGGAAATCGGCGAAATCGACATAGAGTTGCGCCTTGGGGTGCTGCTTCAGCCATGCCTCTCGAAGTTCGCCGCGTTCGGGAGAAGCGTTGTCGAGCTTTTGCATGCGTCCGATCAGCGTAATGCGCGGATGGGCGAGCGGGTCGCCCTTGCCCGGTTCGCCGATCAGGACCGATGCGCGACTGTCGGCGGCAAGCGATTGCGAATGAAACGACAGGTCGGAAGCAAGCGAGATCACCCTCCCCTGATTGTCGGTGCCAATGGCAATGCGGCTGACCAGCGGCATGCCGCTCTCCGGCTCCAGTACGCCAAGCGCGCCGAAATGCGCTTCGGCAATCAGCAGCCGCGCCATTTCGCGCGCATCCCCGTCCGTCGGCCGGATCGGATCGATCTTTTTTGCAGGTTCGCTCATACCACCAGGCTCGCAAGAATATCGTTGTCGGTAATATCCTGAAAGCGCATGCCGCTTTCCGCAAGCTTCGCCTTCAGCTTGTTGAAGTTTTCCGGCTTCGTCGTCTCGATGCCGATCAGCACCGAACCGAAATTGCGCGCCGACTTCTTGAGGTATTCGAACCGGGCGATGTCGTCCTCCGGTTCCAGCATGAACAGGAAATCCTTGAGCGCGCCGGGCCGCTGCGGCATGCGCAGGATGAAATATTTCTTCAGCCCGGAATATTTCAGCGCCCTTTCCTTGACCTCCGGCAGCCGTTCGAAATCGAAATTGCCACCCGAAGTGATACAGACCACGTTCTTTCCGGCAAGCTTTTCAGCTGGTACGCGCTTGAGCGCGTCGACCGAGAGAGCGCCCGCCGGCTCCAGCACGATGCCTTCGTGGTTCAGCAGTTCGAGCATCGTCGCACACACGCCATCGGTCGGCGCCAGCACCGTCTGACCGACGGAAAAATGCTTCAGCGACTCGAAATTGAACTCGCCTATTTGCGCGACCGCTGCCCCGTCGACGAAATTGTCGATCTGGTCGAGCACGACGCGCCTGCCCGCCTTGAGGCTTTCGTGGAGGCTGGGCGCGCCGTCGGGTTCGACAAAGACGAATTCCGTCTCGGGGCTGTTTTCGGCGAAGTAGCGCGTCACGCCGGCCGCCAGGCCTCCACCGCCGACCGGCAGCAAAACGAGATCGATCTTCCCATCCGTGCCCGACTCGGCGAACTGATCGACAATTTCCCTGGCCACCGTCGCCTGGCCCGTGACGATCCGCTCGTCGTCGAAAGGCGGGACCAGCACAGCGCCTTCGCGCGCGCACCACCTGGAGGCTTCGGCATAGGATTCGTCAAAACTGTCGCCGATCAGCCTGATCTCGACATTGTCCCCGCCGAAGACCTCCGTCTTCATGATCTTCTGTCGAGGCGTCGTCACCGGCATGAAGACGACGCCCTGCTTGCCGAAATGCCGGCAGGCGAAGGCGAAGCCCTGCGCGTGATTGCCGGCGGAGGCGCATGCGAAACGCTGCGGCGGATCGTTGCCGGCGAGCACATCGGCAAAGAAGGTGAATGCGCCGCGTATCTTGTAGCTCCTGACCGGGGTGAGGTCCTCGCGCTTGAGATAGATGCGCGCGCCGTGCTTCTCGCTCAAAAACAGATTGTGCTGAAACGGCGTCGCCGCGACGACCTCGCCCAGCAGCCGGTGCGCGGCGGCAACCTTGTCGCTGAAATCTTTCATGTCGGCGTCTGGCACTCCGTTTTTAGGCCGGCTGGCTTTTTGCGCGCTTATACCAGCAAGAATATCGAACGGTTAACTTTTGGCGTTATCGGGGCTAGCATCTGCCTGCAACGCAACCTGCAATCCAGACTTTCACGCGGGTGCGGGAACTTGCCTTCAAGGCAGTCAAATTGGGAGATTGCATTCGCGCATCTTACGTCTTAGTAAGAATTCCAGCATGCACGGCGGACCGGTTCGCGACCGGGATTTTCCCGGCCCGATGCACCGAACCCCTGATTTCCAGATAAGGAGTGATCATGAGCCTTGATTCCGCAACCGACGCCATCCGTTCCAAGGTCGGCGACAATTCCGGCCTCGGCGCCACGGTAAAGTTCGACTTGGGTGACGAAGGCGCAATCTTCGTTGACGGCATGTCCTCGCCCAATTCGGTCTCCAACGAAAACAAGGACGCCGACTGCACCGTTTCCTGCTCTCTCGACACCATGGAAGCGCTGATCGCCGGCGACCTCAACCCGACCGCCGCCTTCATGCAGGGCAAGATCAAGGTGGCCGGCGACATGGGTGTCGCCATGCGCCTTTCTTCCGTCCTCTGATTTTCCGCCGGTTCCTGGCGGACCCGACTCGACCGACAAAGGCCCGGACATTCCCTCCGGGCCTTTTGGTTGCCATCAAGTCCGCGATCCTTCGCCGCCAGTCGATGATTGCGGCCCCGGAACGGCTAAAAGAAATAAGTCTTACGCCCCGCCGTCCTGCTAACATCGCCCCATGCATCCCGAACTCGCCAGATTGATCGACGAAGCCAAGACCGTCGCCGTGCTGACCGGCGCCGGCATCTCGACCGAATCCGGCA
>JAGRLL010000239.1:9929-18284 GCA_020441855.1 Nitratireductor sp. | reverse complement strand
GCTCCGCCTCAAGCAGAGCATGCGCAACCGGTGGGAGCGCTTCTCCGAGAGCCACCCGGAGGGCACCCAGGTCGAGTGCGAGGTCAAGAACAGCACCGAATTCGGCCTGTTCATCGGTCTCGACGGCGACGTCGACGGCATGGTGCACCTGTCCGACCTCGACTGGAACCGTCCGGGCGAGGAAGTGATCGAGGAGTTCAACAAGGGCGATCTGGTCCAGGCCAAGGTTCTCGACGTCGATGTCGAGAAGGAGCGCATCTCGCTGGGCATCAAGCAGCTCGGTGGCGATCCGATCGCCTCGGCCGCCGATTCCGGCACGCTCCGCCGCAATGCGGTCGTCACCTGCGAGGTCCTCGCCGTCAAGGACAACGGCCTTGAGGTGCAGATCGCCGATACCGACATTACAGCCTTCATCCGGCGCGCGGACCTTTCGCGCGACCGCGACGAGCAGCGCCCCGAGCGTTTCTCCGTCGGCCAGAAGGTGGATGCGCGCGTCACCCAGTTCGACAAGAAGACCCGCAAGGTCGCCGTGTCGATCAAGGCGCTGGAGATCGCCGAGGAGAAGGAAGCCGTCGCGCAGTACGGTTCGACCGACTCGGGCGCATCGCTTGGCGACATTCTGGGCGCCGCGCTGAAGGAAAAGAGCGAAGAGAAGTAATTCAGCTTCGCCGTATGACGAACAAAAGGCCCGCGCCCGGCGCGGGCCTTTTTCTTTTCATCGATGGGCGCATCGCCGGCGTGCCGGCTGCCGGCAAGGGCGATCGGCCTTCTTGCGGAGGTCCCGCCTTGCTGATACCCCATTCGCGAAGAGGGCGGCGCGCTTCCGGCAGGCGCAATAATTTGCCGAACGAGGACAAAGACATGGCCCAAAGTGTTGACGAGATCATCGACCGGCGCCGGCTGAGGCGGAAGGTCACTTTCTGGCGGGTAACCAGCCTTTTCGTGCTCGCCGCCTTCCTTGTCGCCCTGTTTACCGCGAGCGGACTCGGCGAGAAGCTGTCGAAGAAGGGTTCCGACCACATCGCCCGCGTCAAGATCGACGGCATGATCACCAATGATCGCCCGATGCTGGAGCTGATCGCGGATTTGAAGAAGAAAAAGCACGTCAAGGCCGTCATTCTGGACATTTCCTCGCCCGGCGGCTCCACCGTCGGCGGCGAGGCGATCTACGAGGCGGTGCGCGACCTTGCCGGGGAAAAACCGGTGGCGGCGAGTGTGGGAACGCTGGCGGCGTCCGCCGGCTACATGATCGCGTGCGCGACCGACCATATCGTTTCGCGCCGCTCTTCCATGGTCGGCTCGATCGGCGTGCTGGTGCAATATGGCGATGTTTCCACGCTGATGGAGAAGCTTGGCGTCAAGATCGATGCGGTCAAGTCGTCGCCGCTCAAGGCCGAGCCTTCGCCGTTTCACCCGGCGAGCGAGGAAGCCAGGCAGATGCTCGGGCGCGTCGTCGACGATTCCTACCAATGGTTTGTCGATCTGGTCGCCGAGCGGCGCAATTTCGACCCCGGCAAGGCCAGAGGGCTTGCCAACGGCGCGATCTTCACCGGCGCGCAGGGCCTGAAGAACGGACTGGTTGACGAGATCGGCGACGAGGAAACCGCGAAAAAATGGCTGGTGGCCGAACGCGGCATTTCCGACAAGCTGAAAATCGTCGAATGGAAGCCCGAGCGCTCCGATTACGTGTCCAACCCGGTGTCGCTTGCCGCGCTTGCCCGGCTGTTCGGTATCGACCCCGCTGCGATTGGCAACCAAAGGTTGTGGGAGTCGCTCGAGCGTCGACTCTTCCTTGACGGTTTGGTGTCGCTAATGCAAATTGACTTCCCGAGTTCTGAAGGGAAATAGCGGCAATGATAAAATCCGAACTCGTCCAGGCGATTGCAGAGCGCAATCCGCATTTGTATCAGCGCGATGTCGAGAATATCGTGAACGCCATTCTCGGGGAAATCACCGACGCGCTGGCGCGCGGGGACCGCGTGGAATTGCGTGGTTTCGGCGCATTTTCGGTCAAGAACCGGCCGCCGCGCACAGGCCGCAACCCGCGCACCGGCGCCAAGGTCGAAGTCGAGGAAAAGTGGGTGCCTTTCTTCAAGACCGGCAAGGAATTGCGCGAACGCCTGAACGACGAATAGCCCGGTAGCGCCTTCTCGCGCGCCAAACCCACCCTGCGGGGAACCAGTTGAAACGCATTCTTTCCATCGTTCTGGCCGTGCCCGTCGGCATTGCGCTGATCGTGGCCTCCGTTGCCAATCGCCAGACGGTGACCTTGAGGCTCGATCCGTTCAACGAAGCCGATCCGGCATTGTCGCTCGACCTGCCCTTCTTCGCCTTCCTCTTTGCCGCGCTGCTGGTCGGCATGATCGTCGGCGCGGTCGCGGTCTGGCTCGGCCAGGGCAAGCACCGCAGGTCGGCGAAACGCGAACGCGGCGAAGCGCGCAAATGGCGTGACGAGGCGGAGCAAAGCCGCAAGCGCGCCGACGAGCTGGCAGCAACCCTTGCGGCGAGCCAGTCGAGCGCAGTCGGCATTCCCGCGCCCGAAGGCGGGGACCGCGAAAAGGCGGCCTGATCAGGCGTCCTGTCCGCCGCCCACCTTCTCGGCGAAATTGGCGAAGAATTGTCCGGCCAGCTTCTTGGCGGTCGAATCGATCAGGCGTGAGCCGAGCTGGGCCAGCTTGCCGCCGACCTGCGCATTGACCGCGTAGGATAGCTTCGTGCCCTCTGCGACCTCATCGAGACGCACATCGGCGCCGCCCTTGGCGAAGCCGGCGATGCCGCCCTTGCCCTCGCCCGAAATCGTGTAGCTTACCGGCGCCTCGATGTTGGACAGCGTCACCTCTCCGGAGAACTTCGCCTTCACCGGACCGATCTTGGTGACCACGGTCGCCGACATCTCTGTCGGTGATGTCATTTCGAGGGATTCGCAGCCCGGAATGCACTCGCGCAGGACATCGGGATCATTCAACGCTTCCCAGACCGCCTGGCGTTCGGCGGCGATGACATATTCGCCTGTCAGATCCATTTTTCAGTCTTTCCCGTCTTTCCAGGCCCTTCGGGCCGATTTGCCGGCGACTTTGCCCGCTAATTTTACGGTGAACAAGGTCGCCTGATACGATTTTCGGCTTGGATTCCACCTTTGCCGCTTGGCATTCTCGACCAGGATACAGATTTCGCAGGGATGCCGGTCAAATGGGTAATGTAACGGTCGTCGACCATCCGCTGGTCAAGCACAAGCTGACCATCATGCGCAACAAGGACACGTCGACGGCAAGCTTCCGCCGGCTGCTGCGCGAGATATCGCTGCTGCTCGCCTATGAGGTGACACGCGAACTGGAGCTTACGACGACGACCATAGAAACGCCGCTGACGACCATGGAATCGCCGATCCTGGAGGGCAAGAAGCTGGTCTTCGCCTCGATCCTGCGGGCCGGCAACGGGCTCCTTGAAGGCATGCTTGATCTGGTGCCGGCGGCCCGCGTCGCCCATGTGGGCATCTACCGCGACCACGACACGCTCGAGCCGCACGAATATTACTTCAAGGCGCCGCAGGATATCGCCGACCGGTTGGTGATCGTGGTGGACCCGATGCTGGCGACCGCCAATTCCTCCATTGCCGCCGTCGACCGCCTCAAGGGCCGGGGCGCCAACAATTTGCGGTTTGTGTGCCTGCTTGCCGCGCCGGAGGGAATCAAGGCCTTCACGCAAGCGCATCCCGACGTGCCGGTGTTCACGGCGGCGATCGACGACCATCTCAACGAGAAGGGCTATATCGTGCCGGGGCTGGGCGATGCCGGCGACCGCATGTACGGCACCAAATAGCGGCTTTCGCCGGAACGACCCGCTAACCCCGCGTTAACCCATTCGGCAATCGGCGCCTGCGCATGGCGGCGCGTCAGCCCATTTCTAACCTTGTGAAGCTAGGTTTGCCTTTCCATCGCTGGAGAGGAAACGACAGGGTTCGGTCATGTGGCGATACGTGTTCATCGGAGTGGCGTTGATTTCGTTTGCAACGCAGGCGCCTTCATTGCTGCAGAAGCAGATCGACGACAATCAGGGTGAGCAATCAGGTACTCGGCCTGACGAGGGCGGGCGCGAGATCGCGCGCGTGTCGGTCGCGCGTGCCGAAGATGACGGTTTCAACCCGCTCGCCGGGCGCGTGGCGCGTATCAACCGTGACCGCTCGGGGCATTATCTCGCCCGCGCCAGAATGAACGGACGCAGCTACGACGTGCTGGTCGATACGGGCGCGACCATGGTGGCGATCAACGAGTCGACGGCCCGCCGCCTCGGCATCCACCTCACCAATGCCGACTTCCGATACAAGGTGAATACCGCCAACGGCATTGCCGAGGCCGCGAAAGCGACGATCGACGAGATCGAGATCGGCCGCGTCATCGTGCGCGACGTACCGGCGACGGTGGCCCGCGATGGCGCGTTGCGCGGCGTCTTGCTCGGCATGAGCTTTCTCAACCGGTTGAAGAAGTTCGAATTCCAGTCCGGCATGCTGGTGCTGACGCAGTAAGTTCGCTCGTGAAGAAGCGTCCCGGCAACACAGGGAACAGGAATACCTCCCTCCCTGCGTGGCAGGGCAAGTTTCCGCGACAAGCGGAAACGTCAGCCCGTGAACGCTCGCTCGCGCGGAGCGGGAGCGAAAACTGACAAATCTGGCAGGGCAAGTTTCCGCGACAAGCGGAAACGTCAGCCCGTGAACGCTCGCTCACACGAAGCGAAAGATCAAAAAACCACCTTCACCCGATCCGCTCCAGCACTGCCAGCGGCGCTTCGTGGCCCTGCCTGATCGCGCCAAGAATGCGCTTTTCCGCCCGGTCGGCCGATGCCTCGTCGCGCGCCAGGATTTGGCAGATCGGCGTTTCGCCGTCCCAGTCGCGCCGGGCGATATTGGTCAGGCCGACGGCATGGTCGATCCTGTCCTGCGGCCTCGTCCGTCCCCCGCCCAGTTCGATCACGGCAAGACCGACCTGGCGCGTGTCGAAGGCAAGCCGGCCCTTGCAGTTGGTGGATTGTTCCGCAGACGCAACGATTGTGCGGCGTACCGGCGGCGTCCCGAGATAGCTGGCCGGCCTGTCAACGAAATCGGCGGGGCCGCCGAGCGCGGCGACCATCTGCCCGAATTTTTCGGCGGCGCGGCCGGACTTGAATGCTTCCTCCATCCTGTCGGAAGCATCGTCGAGATTGGCGGCAAGCCCGCCGGACACCAGCATCTCCGCGCCGAGCGCGACCGTGATCTTCCATTGATGGCGGTCGACGTTTCTGCCCTTGAGAAAGTCCACGGCGTTGGCGACTTCAACGCCATTGCCGGCGGCGTTCGCCAGCGGATGGTCCATGTCTGTCAGCAGCGCGGTGGTTTTCAGCCCCGCGCCATTGGCGACTTCGACGAGGCTTGTCGCCAGTTCCCTTGCCTCCGCCATCGTGGTGGCGAAGGCGCCCGACCCGATCTTCACGTCGAGCACCAGCCCCTTCAGCCCGGCGGCGAGTTTCTTCGACAGGATGGAGCCGGTGATCAGCGGCACGCATTCGACCGTCGCGGTGACGTCGCGGATCGCGTACATGCGCTTGTCGGCGGGGGCGAGATCGGCGGTCTGGCCGATGATGGCGCAGCCGACCTCGCGCACGACCTTGCCGAAGAGCGCGTTGTCGGGCTGGGTCGTGTATCCGGGGATCGCATCGAACTTGTCGAGCGTGCCGCCGGTATGGCCGAGCCCCCTGCCCGAAATCATCGGCACGAAGCCGCCGCAGACGGCGATCGCCGGCGCCAGCATCAGCGAAATGTTGTCGCCGACACCGCCGGTCGAGTGCTTGTCGACGACTGCGCCGCCCAGTTCCGACCAGTCGAGCACCGCGCCGGAATCGCGCATGGCAAGCGTCAGGTCGACCGTTTCCTCGCGGTCCATGCCGTTGAGGAACACGGCCATGGCGAAAGCGGCGATCTGGCCTTCGGTGACGCGTCCGTCGGTCACGCCGGTGATGAATTCGGTGATTTCGGCGCGCGAGAGTTTGCCGCGGTCGCGTTTCTGCCGGATGGTTTCCTGTGGAAGCAAGATATGTGTCCTATACGCCGAAGGGCGTCCAGATCGTCTTGATCCGGACGGCATGGAACAGGAATTCGCGGCCCTGCCCCTGCACGGGATCGAACCAGTCGCGGGCCTTGCCGTAATTCGCCCAGATCGCCTTGAGATTGCCCGCGCTTTCGCGCTCCGCCATGGCGCTGCCCGCCGCGCTTCCGAAATACCAGTGGCAGGCGATATCGTCGTGCTTCGCCATCACGTTCGCCAGTTCGTCGCGGTCTCCGGTGACGATGTTGACCGTGCCGCCCGGTACGTCGGACGTATCCAGCAATTGGTAGAAATCGCCCGCGACCAGTGCCTTGGCCGGCGACGGTGTGACGACGACGCGATTGCCAAGCGCGACCGCCGGCATGACCAGCGACACGAAGGACAGCAGCGGCGCCTCGTCGGGGCACGAGATCGCCATCACGTCCCAGGGCTCGTTGAGCGCAAGCGACAGCATGTTGGCCATTGGTGCGCGCACCGCGCCGTCATGCTTGTCGGCCCAGGCGGCGTATTGGAGGATGCGGGCGATGGAAGCTTCGACTTCGCGTTTTGCCTTGTCGGCATTGCCGGAAAGCTGCAGCACGCGGTCGATGAAATCGCGCTTGCGCGCCTCCATGTTCTCGGCGAGGAAATACAGCACCTGCGCCCGGCCGTGCCCCGTCATCGCCGACCAGCCGGTGGCGGCATGTGCTGCCTCCACCGCGTTGCGGATGTCCTTTCGGCTGCCGAGACCCACCTCGGAGATCAGCTTGCCCTTCGCGTCGAACACCGGATAGACGTAGCCGGAATCGGGGCGGGCCTGCTTGCCCCCGACATACATCTTCATGGTGCGGTCGAGTTCATGGCCCCCACCTTCCTTGGTGCCGGAACCGGCGGGAAGCGCGTCGGGCAAGACGGCGGCGGGTGGCAATGGCTTCGCCTTTTTCGTCCATGCCGGGACGAGGTATTCCATCATGCCTTCGCGGCCACCTTCGCGGCCGAAGCCGGATTCGCGGTAGCCGCCGAAGCCGGCGGCGGCGTCGAACAGATTGGTCGAGTTGATCCACACCACGCCGGCCTTCAGCCCTCGCGCGCAGTCGAAGGCGATATCGAGGCTCTGACTCCACACCGATGCCGCCAGCCCGTATCGGCTGTTGTTGGCAAGCTGCAGCGCCTCGCCCGGCGTTCTGAAGGTCATCGACGCGACGACGGGACCGAAGATTTCCTCCTGCGCCGCCTTCGAGGCCGGTTCGACATCGGCGAGCAGGGTCGGCGGATAGAAGCAGCCGCGACTGGATTTGAGCTTGTCGGCCCAGGATGGCTGCCACAGCGTCGCGCCTTCGGCCACGCCCTCGGCGACGCGCGCCTCGATATTGCCTAGCTGGACCGGATCGACCACCGCGCCCATGTCGATCGCCTTGTCGAGGGGATCGCCGACGCGCAGCTTTTCCATGCGCGCCTTCAGCCGGTCGTGGAACTTCGCTGCGATGCCTTCCTGCACGAGCGCTCGGGAACCGGCGCAGCATACCTCGCCCTGATTGAACCAGATCGCGTCAACCACGCCCTCGACCGCGGCATCAATGTCGGCCTCGTCGAAGACGATGAAGGGCGACTTGCCGCCCAGTTCCAGCGACAGTTTCTTGCCGGTGCCGGCGGTCGCCTTGCGGATGATGCGGCCAACCTCGGTCGAGCCGGTAAAGGCGATCTTGTCGAGGCCTTCGTGGCCTGCGATCAGCGCGCCGGTCTCGCCAGCGCCGTTGACGATGTTAAAAACGCCTCTGGGCAGGCCGGCCTCGCGGCAGATTTCGGCGAAGGCCATCGCGGTCAGCGACGTGTATTCGGCCGGCTTAAGCACCACGGTGCAGCCGGCGGCGAGCGCTGGCGCGACCTTCCAGGCGAGCATCAGCAGCGGGAAATTCCACGGAATGATCTGGCCGCAAACGCCGACGGGCGCATGGCCCGCAAACTCCGTCTCCTGCAATTCGGCCCAGCCGGCATGATGGTAGAAATGACGGGCGACCAGCGGAACGTCGATGTCGCGCGTTTCGCGGATCGGCTTGCCGTTGTCGAGCGTTTCGAGCACGGCGAGCAGACGGGCATGCTTTTGAACCAGCCGCGCCAGCGCATAAAGATGGCGCGCGCGCTGTGTGCCGGTATAGCGCGACCAGCGCCTGAACGCGGCATTCGCTGCAGCAACGGCCTCGTCGACCTCGCGCTTGCCGGCGATGGCGATGTCGGCGAGTTTCTCGCCGGTCGCCGGATTGGTGGAGGCGAAGGATTTGCCTTTTGGCGCAACAAACTGGCC
>JAGRLL010000239.1:0-9861 GCA_020441855.1 Nitratireductor sp. | reverse complement strand
GGGCCGTAATCCATCGATTTGAGGATGTCGCGGATCTCGTTCATCGCATGTTTCCTCGTATCGCCATCATGCCATTGCGTGGCGGTTGGCCGCCGAATAACGGCCGGTGACGTAATGCTCGATCTGGCGCTCGATATCGCCGAGCAGCGAGGAGGCGCCAAGGCGGAACAGGTCGGGTTCCAGCCAGTCGCGGCCGAGTTCTTCCTTCATCAGGATCAGCCAGGCGAGCGCATCCTTGGCCTGCTTCAATCCTCCGGCCGGTTTGAAGCCCACCTGAAAGCCGGTCAGGTCGAGATAATCGCGAATGGCGCGGGTCATGACGAGGCTCACCGGCAACGTCGCGTTGACGGCTTCCATGCCGGTCGAGGTCTTGATGAAGTCGGCGCCCGCCATCATCGCCACCATCGAGGCATGGTAGACATTGGTCAGCGTCTTCAGATCGCCGGTTGCCAGGATCGCCTTCATGTGCGCGCCGCCGCAGGCCTCGCGCATCTGCGCGATCTCCTCGTAAAGCGCCCGCCAGTCGCCGGTCAGCACATGGGCGCGGGTGATGACGATATCGATCTCGTCGGCACCCTCGCCAACCGCATAGCGGATCTCGTCGAGCCGGTCCCTGAGCGGTGTCAGGCCGGCGGGAAAGCCGGTCGCAACCGAGGCGACGGGAATGCCGGTGCCGGCGAGCGCCCTGGCCGCGTTCGCAACCATGGTCGGGTAGACGCAGACCGCGCCGGTCGTCACCTCGCCCGGCTCCAGGCCAAGCGCCTCGACCAGATCGTGGCGCAGCGGCGAGCGCGCCTTGGCGCACAGGCGTCTGACCCGGCCCGGCGTGTCGTCGCCCGCCAGCGTGGTCAGGTCGATCGCCTGGATCGCCTTGACGAGCCAGGCCGCCTGCCATTGCTTCTTGACGGTGCGGCGCGTGGTCAGCGTCGCGGCGCGTCGCTGCGCCGCCGACAGGTTGACCTCGACATGGCGGAACGCATCCGGCTTCAACGCCATGCCCTCGTTTCTTTGTCGTTTCTGCCCGAGCGCCACCAGTTCGCCGCCGGAAGCCGCCTTGCCCGGCGCGGACTTTGCAGCCGTCGTCTCGTCATTCGTCTGGGCTACGCGCATCTCACTCATCACGCCCTCCGGGCTGCCGCAGGTTTCAGGTTCGGGCAGCCTGCTTCTCGAAAAAGGCCGCAATCAGCCGGCCGAGCATTTCACCGCCCCTCGGCGCCATTTCCTTGGTCTCGGCATGGCTCAGTTCTCCACCCCCCACACCCTGCACGCTCATGCCCGCGCCGTAATTGGTGACGACCGAAAAGGCGATGCAGTCGAGCCCCAGGAAACGGCAGAGGATTACCTCCGGTACGGTCGACATGCCAACGGCGTCGGCGCCAAGCTGGCGTGCGGCGCGGATCTCGGCCGGCGTCTCGAAGCTCGGTCCGGAGAACCACATATAGACGCCCTCGTGCAATTTCACGTCCGTTTGCCCCGCGATGGTCCGGAAACGCGTGCGCAGATCATGGTCATAGGCGGATGTCATGCCGACGAAGCGTTTGTCGGAAGGCTCGCCGATCAGTGGGTTCATGCCCGACCAGTTGATATGGTCGGAGATCATCATCACCGAGCCGGGCGGCATGTCTTCCTGCAGCGAGCCGGCCGCGTTGGTCAGGATCACCTGTTTGATGCCGAGCGCCCTGAGCACTTCGAGCGGCAGCCGCATGGCGGCAGGATCGCCCTTCTCGTAATAGTGCACGCGCCCCGAAAGGATCAGCACCGGCATGCCCGCGATCGAGCCGGCAACCACTTCGCCGGCATGGCCCGAAACGCCGCCTTCGGGAAATCCCGGCAGGTCGCGATAGGGCACGCGCACCGGCATGACGACGGATTCGACCAGCGATCCCAGCCCCGAGCCCAGGACCAGCGCCGTCTGCGGCATCAATCCGCCAAGACGGCGGATCAGTTCCTCCGTCGCCGGTTTCAAGTGCGTTCACCCATCTCGAAGGCCTTGGGCAGCAGATCGCCAAGCGTCACCGTCTCGACGATGCCGTTCATGTCGCACAAATGAACCTTCGTGTCGGGCCTGCCGAACTCCTTGAGACGCTGACGGCAGCCGCCGCATGGCGTGACAGCCACCTGGCGCCTGGCCACTACCGCAATCTCGGCAATCTCTCCGCCGCCGTCCATGACCATGTGGCCGATCGCCGTCGTCTCGGCGCACCACCCTTCGGGATAGGAGACATTCTCGATATTGCAGCCGGAATAGGTGCGTCCGTCGGCGGTGAGCAGGGCGGCGCCGACAGGGAACTTCGAATAGGGCGCATGCGCCTTCGCCATGGCGCTCACGGCGAGACGATGGAGATTGGCGGCCATGGACTATCTTTCTTTCACGTAAGGCACGCCGCCGGCGCGCGGCGGGATGGCCCGGCCGATGAAGCCGGCAAGCAGGACGACCGTCAATACATAGGGCAGCGCCTGAATGAGCGATACGGGCACCGCGCCGATGACGGGAATGGGTACACCCTGCAGGCGGATGCCGACGGCATCGAGATAGCCGAACAGCAGGCAGGCGAACATGACCTGCACCGGTCGCCATTTCGCGAAGATCAGCGCGGCGAGCGCGATGAATCCCTTGCCGGCGGTCATGTCCTTGACGAAACCCGCCTGCAGGGAGATCGCCAGATAGGTTCCCGCAACCCCGGTGAGGATGCCGCAGATGATGACGGCGCGGTAGCGCATCGCCGTGACCGAAATGCCGGCGGTATCGACGGCTGCCGGGTTCTCGCCGACGGCGCGCAGGCGCAGGCCGAAGCGGGTGCGAAACAGGATCCACCAGGTGAGCGGCACCATCGCGAAGGCGAAATAGACAAGCAGGGAATTGCCCGAAACAAGGCCGGTCCAGACGTGACCGACAATTGGAATGTCGCGAACGGCGTCTGCGCCTGGCAGCTTGAAGGCGTTGAAGCGTTCGTCCGCCGTCAATTGCGGCGTGCGGCCGCCCTGGTTGAACCAGCTCTGGCCCAGGATGACGGTCAGTCCGGCGGCGATGAAATTGATCGCAACGCCCGAGACGATCTGGTTGCCGCGTGCCGTGATCGACGCGAAGCCGTGCATCAGCGCAAGGCAGATCGCGACGCCGACGCCGCACAAAAGCCCGATCCAGGCCGAGTGGAAGGTGGCCGCACCCGCGCCGGCTGCGAATGCCGCGCCCAGCATCTTGCCTTCCAGCCCGATATCGAAGACGCCCGAGCGTTCCGAATAAAGGCCGGCGAGCGCGGCAAGCAGCAGCGGCGTCGACAGCCGTACCATGGAGCCTAGAGTGTCGACGTTCAGGAAGATTCGGTAGAAGGTTTCCATCGCGCTCAGCCTCCGGCCACATGCGCCGCGGCCATGCGCCGGGCAAGGAAATAGCGCGTCAGCGCCGGGCGGAACATGTGTTCGAGCGCGCCGGCGAACAGTATCACCAGACCCTGGATGACGACGATCATGTCGCGCGAGATGTTCGGCATGTTGAAGGCGACTTCCGCGCCGCCCTGATAGAGCACGCCGAACAGGATGGCGGCGAAGATGATGCCGACGGGATGGTTGCGGCCCATCAGCGCCACGGCGATACCGACGAAGCCCGCGCCGGCGACGAAATCGAGGTTGAGACGATGCTGGTCGCCCATGATCGGGTTAAGCGCCATCAGCCCGGCCAGCGCGCCGGAAATCAGCATGGCGATGATGACGGTGCGAGCCTCGGGAATGCCGGCATAGACCGCCGCGGTCGGATTGGTGCCCATGGTGCGCAATTCGTAGCCGAAGCGCGTGCGCCAGATCAGCAGCCAGACCAGGAAGCAGCAGGCGAGCGCAATGAAGAAGGAGACGTTCAGCGGCGCACCGGCGACCTTGAAGCCGAACAGTTCGAGCAGCCAGTCGAGCTTCGGCAATTGCCCGCCTTCCAGGAAAGTGCGCGTCTCCGGCGCCATGGAGGCGGCCGGCTTGAGGTAGTCGACCAGCAGCCAGACCATGATCGAGGCGGCGATGAAATTGAACATGATCGTGGTGATGACGATATGGCTGCCGCGCCTGGCCTGCAGCCATGCGGGAATGAAGGCCCAGCCCGCCCCGAAGGCCGCCGCGCCGGCGGTCGCCACCACCATGGTGACATACCATGGCATGATGCCGTCGAGTGCCAGGCAGGCGAGCGCGACGCCCAGCCCGCCGATATAGGCCTGTCCTTCCGAACCGATGTTGAACAGCCCGCAATGGATCGCCACGGCCACCGACAGGCCGGTGAAGATGAAGCTCGTCGCATAAAACAGGGTGAAACCGATGCCGCCGCCGATGGTGAAGGCGCCGCTGACGAGGTAATAGGCCGCACGGACCGGGCTTTCGCCGACCAGCAGGACGACAAGGCCGGAAATGAGGAAGGCGAGCAGCAGGTTGATCAGCGGCAGCAGCCCGTAATCGACCCAGGCGGGCAGTTCCTTTTTCATTGCTTCGCCTCGCTCAGCAGGTCGAGCTTGCCGTTGTCGTCCATCGCGAAGAACGGATTGTGCGCCACTTCCCACAGATGGCCGTCCGGATCGGCGAAATAGCCCGAATAGCCGCCCCAGAAGACTGCCTCCGGCTTCTTCTTCGAGGTCGCGCCGGCAGCAAGCGCGCGCTCGTAATAGGCATCGACCGCCTCGCGGGAAGACAGGTTCACTGCCAGAGCGATCGCGGCGAAACCCGTCGGCATGTCCTCGACATGCGCGTCGTCCGCCAGCGGACCGCGACCGAACAGGCCGAGCACGATATTGTGGCCTTGCAGAAAGCCGACCGAAGGCTGGCTCGCGGGCGTGTCCACCCAGCCGAGCGCCTCATAGAAGGCGGTCGAGCGCGAAATGCCGTCAACACCCAGTGTTAAGAGCGAAATGCCGGCCTTCGCGTCCATTCTACTGCGCCGCCTCCCCTTGAACCGGTTCGCCCTCGACGCCCGCCATCAGCAGGCCGAGTTCGCCCTCGCTTGCCTCCGGTCCGCGCTCGCCCACCACGCGCCCGGCGAACATGACCAGGATGCGGTCGGAAAGCGAGCGGATCTCGTCGAGTTCGACGGAGACGAGCAGGATCGCCTTGCCGGCGTCGCGCATTTCGATGATGCGGTGATGAATGAACTCGATGGCGCCGACATCGACGCCGCGCGTCGGCTGGCCGATGACGAGCACGACCGGATCGCGCTCCATTTCGCGCGCCAGCACGATCTTCTGCTGGTTGCCGCCGGAGAAATTGGCGGTTTTCAGCCTGCAATCGGGCGGGCGGATGTCGTATTTCTCGATCTTCGCCTTGGCGTCGTTGCGAATGGCGTCGATCTGCAGGAACGGCCCGGAGACGTATTCCCGCGCGCCGTGATAGCCGAGGATGGAGTTCTCGTTCTCCTCGAACGGCAGGACCAGCCCCATGTGGTGACGGTCCTCCGGCACATGGGCAAGCCCCCTCTCGCGCAGCAGTGCGGGGTCGGCATGGCCTGTCACATGGACCGGCTGGCCGTCGAGCGTCACTTCGCCCGCTTCGGCGCGGCGAATGCCTGCGATCGCCTCGAGCAATTGCGACTGGCCGTTGCCGGCAACGCCCGCGATGCCGACGATCTCGCCGGCGCGCACGTCCAGGGAGACATTGTCGACCATCTTGACGCCACGCCCGTCGCGCACCGTCAGGTTCCTGACCGAAAGCCTGACTTCGCCGGGATGGGACACGCCCTTGTCCACGCGGAGCAGGACATGACGGCCGACCATCAGCTCGGCCAGCTCCTCGACGCTGGTTTCGGCGGTCTTGCGCGTCGCCACCATCTCGCCGCGCCGCATCACCGAGACGGTGTCGGTGATCGCCATGATCTCGCGCAGCTTGTGCGTGATGAGGATGATCGTCTTACCCTGTTCCTTCAATTGCGCGAGGATACGGAACAGGTGATCGGCTTCGGCCGGGGTCAGCACGCCGGTCGGCTCGTCGAGGATCAGGATCTCGGCACCGCGATAAAGCGCCTTGAGGATTTCCACGCGCTGCTGCAGGCCGACGGGCAATTCCTCGATCACCGCGTCGGGATCGACCTCGAGCGCGTATTCCTTTTCAAGGCGGCCCAGTTCGATGCGGGCGCGGTTGCCGCCCCGATTGAGGATGGCTCCGTTCTCGGCGCCGAGCATGACGTTTTCGAGCACGGTGAAATTGTGGACCAGCATGAAATGCTGGTGAACCATGCCGATGCCAGCGGCGATCGCAGCCTCGCTGCCATCGATCCGGATCGGCTTGCCATCGACCCGGATTTCACCGGAATCGGCGTGATAGAATCCGTAGAGGATCGACATCAGCGTCGACTTGCCGGCGCCGTTCTCTCCGATGATGCCGTGGATCGAGCCTCTCGCGACGGCCAGATCGATGTCCTTGTTGGCATGAACCGGGCCGAAGCTCTTGTTGATGCCGATAAGTTCGATCGCCGGATCGTCCCGATCAGCTTGTTCGGCGGATTCAGCCATTGAAACTTCCATCACTTCCAACGGCCCTTCGAACCATCCCCTGAGCCTTGTCCCATACGGACAGGTTTGCCGATAATGATCCGCCGCACAAGGGGCGTTGGCGAGGCCTGCGTCCGGGATTACAATTTTTATCAAACGGTAAAATTATCGCCGGCCGGCGTCAAGAAACGCAGCGTGCCTCAGTTTCCCGTTAGATGAAACGAACGCCGGCGCGGGCTATTGATGCCGGCGTGTAAAACCGGCATGGAAAGGTGTCGCGCAGCCGGCAATTGCAGAAGGATGAATCATGGCCCGCCCCAGCCCGCTCAGCCGAGACGAATTCGCCCTGTTCCGTCCGTTGCAGACGCGCTGGGCCGACAATGATTTCTACGGCCACATGAACAATGTGGTCCACTACGCGTTGTTCGATACCGCCATCAATGGCTGGCTGATCGAGCAGGAATTGCTCAGGCTGGAAGGCGGCGACACGATCGGCCTGGTGGTCGAAACCGGCTGTTCCTATTTCGCCGAGATGGCCTTCCCCGACAAGGTAGCCGCCGGCATCCGCATCGGACATCTCGGCACTTCCTCGGTGCGTTACGAAATCGCGCTGTTCAGGAACGACGAGGAACGCGCCGCCGCGCAGGGCCATTTTGTGCATGTCTATGTCGACGCGAAGAGCCGCCGGCCGAAGGAACTCCCGGTCGAGTGGCGCCGTGTCCTGGAGGACTACATGCGATGACCAGGACGACGATTGAAGGGCAGCGGATCACGGCGCTGGAAGAGACCATCGCCCATCAGGCGAAGACAATCGAGGAACTGTCTGGCGAGGTCGCTCGGCAATGGGATACGATCCGCGCGCTTCAAAAGAAGGTCGACGCGCTGACCGAACGCTTCCTCGCGCTCGAGGAAGTGGCGACCCCGCCCGCCGAAAGCCGGCGTCCGCCGCACTGGTAGGTTTTCAACGCCAAAGAAACGGCCGCAAGTCCGGCATTCAATTGGACCGGATCTGCGTCAGTTCATCGCCGCAAACAGCGTGCCCGCCGGTGGCCTTACCCGGAATTCCAGGTCCAGCAGATGGCGCTTGGCCGCAAGCCCGCCACCGAAGCCGGTCAGCGCGCCGTTGGCGCCGACGACCCGATGACATGGAATGACGATGGGCAGCGGATTGGCGCCGCAGGCCACGCCGACCGCGCGGCTCGCCGAAACACTTTCCGGCGAATGGGGTTGGCCGATGCGCTTGGCGATATCGCCATAGGAAACCGTCTCGCCATAGGGAATCTTCTCAAGTTCGGCCCACACGGCCATCTCGAATGTACTGCCAGTTGGTGCGAGTTCCAGGCCAAACTCGGTGAGATCGCCGGCAAAATAAGCCTCGATCTGGCGGCCGACCTCCTTCAGCGCCGCGCGGTCCTCTACCCACCCGGCCTTTGGTTCGCGTCTGCCTCTGCCGGCGGGAAAGCTCGTCATGAGCAGGCGATCTTCGCTGCCGGCCAGCAGGATCGGCCCGATGGGGCTGTCGACATGGGTGTAGAAGACGGTGTCGTCGTACATGGGTTCATTATGCCTGTTTCGGCCGGAACGGGACACCCGAATCATGCCGGGTTCACGGCAGGAAGAACCAATTGATCCGTATCAATGCGCTTACATATTCCGTATTTCTAATATTTAGTGATAGTGTCACGGTCAGCGGCGCCATACCAGGGCTCCGAATTAGGAAGAGTGGAGGAAAGTCATGGCGCATGTCGTCGTATTGGGTGCCGGTTTGGGCGGCACCATCATGGCCTATGAATTGCGTGAGGAACTGGGCAGGGCGCACGATATTACGCTCGTCAACAATGGCAGCGTCTATTCTTTCGTGCCGTCCAATCCCTGGGTGGCGGTCGGCTGGCGAACGAAAAAGTCGATCGAGGTCGATCTGGTGCCGGTGTGCAAGAAGCGCGGCATCACCTTGCGCGCCGAAGGCGCCAAGCGCCTGCATGCCGACAAGAAGCAGATCGAGCTCAATGACGGCTCCTCGCTCGACTACGATTACCTCGTCATTGCGACCGGCCCCGAACTCGCCTTCGACGAGATCGAGGGTTTCGGACCGGAGGCCAACACCCAGTCGGTCTGCCATATCGACCACGCGATCAAGGCCAAGAGCGCCTTCGACGAACTCGTCGCCAATCCCGGACCGGTGATCATCGGCGCAGTACAGGGCGCCTCGTGCTTCGGACCGGCCTACGAATTCGCCTTCATCCTGGAAAAGGCGCTGCGCGACGCCAAGGTGCGCGACAAGGTGCCGATGACCTTCGTCACCTCCGAGCCGTATATCGGCCATCTTGGCCTCGACGGCGTGGGTGACACCAAGGGCATGCTCGAAAGCGAGTTGCGCGACCATCACATCAAGTGGATCTGCAATTCCAAGGTTTCCAAAGTCGAGCCCGGAAAGCTGCACGTCACGGAAATGGCCGAGGATGGCGGCGTGAAGAAGGAGCATGAATTGCCCTTCAACTACACGATGATGCTGCCGGCTTTCCGCGGCGTCCCGGCGGTGCGCGATATCGAGGGGCTGACCAATCCGCGCGGCTTCATCGTGGTCGACAGGCACCAGCGCAATCCGAAGTTCCCGGAAATCTTCTCTATCGGCGTTTGCATCGCAATCCCGCCAATCGGCCCTACGCCGGTGCCCGTCGGCGTGCCGAAGACCGGCTTCATGATCGAATCCATGGCGACGGCGACAACGCGCAACATTTCGCGACTGCTCAAGGGTCTCCAGCCCGACGCCGAAGCGACATGGAACGCGGTCTGCCTGGCCGACATGGGCGACAACGGCATCGCCTTCATCGCGCAGCCGCAGATCCCGCCGCGCANNCGCAACGTCAACTGGTCGTCGACCGGCAAATGGGTGCATGCAGCCAAGATCGGCTTCGAGAAATATTTCCTGCGCAAGGTGCGCACGGGCGTTTCCGAGCCGTTCTACGAAAAGATGGCGCTGCAGGCGCTCGGCCTCGGCAAGCTCAAGGATATCAAGATCAGCGAGCCCGCGGAATAGGACGCGCCAAGCAGCTCGCCGCCTGTTCAGCTTCGCGACAAGGTTTTGCATCGCGACAAAAAAGAACCGCCCCCGGACATCTCCGGGGGCGGTTTACGTTTTCTGTAAGCAATCTGCCGATCAGTAGGGGCAGGCTGAATCCGACATGTAATCGTGCACCTCGACGGCGCCCGAGATGATGTCGGCGCTGGCCTTCTCGACGGCTGCCTTCATGTCGTCGGTGACGAGCGAGGCGTTGTTGTCGTCCATCGCATAGCCGACGCCGCCTTCCTTGAGGCCGAGGACGTAGAAGCCGGTCGTCCACTTGTCGTTCTTGACGTCGGAGAAGGCGCTGTCGACGGCGACGTCGACGCGCTTGAGCATCGAGGTCAG
>JAGRLL010000238.1:5442-12605 GCA_020441855.1 Nitratireductor sp. | reverse complement strand
GCCCATATCGAGGACCTGCTGACGGCGGGGCGGATCGTTGCCGACGGCCCGGCCTCGCTCGACGCCGTCTACGAGCCCGCGGCCGCAGACTAGGCTCAGCCCTCGCCGGCGATCCCCACCAGCGCGGTATCGAGATCGGCCAGGAACTTCTCGATCTGTGCCGCGTTGGCGCCAAAGTCGTGATGGCCGTAGCGCGACGCCGAACGCATGTCGACGAGCGTGCTCTCGGCTTCGGGATGAATGGCTATGGCCACGTCCGACTTGAATCCGAAGATGCGGCTTGAGGCAACGGCCTCGATTTCAATGTCGTTCGGCGCATCGAGATCGAGCGGCGCATCCTCGCCGCCAGTGGCAGCGTCGCCTTCGGCGGCCTTGTCCTGGGTGCGTAATCCCCTCACGGCCAGAACCTGCCAATGGCGCTTGGCGATCAGGGCGCGGACAGCGGTGTAGATACGCGCCGAACCGGTGTCGTAACGCCGCGAGCCCACCTTCGGGTAGGCCGATATCAGCAGATCGGCATAGTTGTCGTCATAGTTGGCGAGCGGGTTCATGCCCTTTGCAAGGCCGGCTTCGCGAATACGGGCGACCTCGACAAAGGCGGGCGGCGAGCCGAAATCGGTTGCCACGTCGTTGATGGCGGGATGCTTCACCGCAAGCCAGGCATACCAGACGAAGGGCGCCAGCATGATCGTCGAGAGCAATACGCCGCGAATGGTCGCGCCGCCGCCACGGTCCCCGCGATTCCACAGATCGAACACCGCGCGCGCGCCGAAGGCGAGGCTCGCCAGCAGCATGAGCAGGCCGAAGGCGATCAGCACCAATGTCTCGGGGGTCGTCACCTTGGCGAAACGATGCAACAGGATCACGATGACGAAATAGGGGATGCAGGTCGCCGCGATACCCTGACACCAATAGGCGACACGGGAAGTCCTGCGCTCGTAATATCCGGTCATTACGGTTGCACGGCCGGTTCGGGCCGCTCCAGAAGAAGAATCGGTTTCGTAGATTAGGAACACGGCCCGTCCGTGTCATGCAAATCCATTCGGCGACCGAAAACGAATTGTGGCGTGGAAATCACTTTCCCGCCCCATTGGCGCCGCGACAAGCCCCTCCAATGCGCCCGGGCGTACGGGTGCACGGCGGAGTAAAGACATGATCACGAATACGGGCGACGGCGTGACCGGTCCAGCACAGCACGCGGCATCAAGGGACGGTGCGAGGCGGAGTCGAAACCGCTGGCAGACGGCCCAGGAAGGCGAAAGCCGGGCGCCGGACGGCACTTTCTTCTACGACAGGCCGGACGGGCAATCGGGCGGCATTTCCAGCGACGATTTCGGGGAAGGTTTTTTCGACACGGTTTTCAACGCGGCGCGGCTTTCCGGCTGCGAGCTTCTCTTCGAAATCCCGTCCGCGCTTTTTCACGAACCGAAAGGCCGGGCAGCCGCCATGCGTTTTGGTGCACGCGCGGACGCGGAGCTTTTCTTCATCCTTTTCAACGCCGGGAACGACGCGATCCGCATTCTGGAAGAAGGCGACGTGCCTGCCGCGGTGCTCGATTTCACCCGTTCCTACGCCGGCGTGCTCGGCCTCATCGCCGTGGACAAACGCCTGACCGCGCTATCGCTGCAATAGGCGCTCGTCACAGACCGCTCAAAGGCGGCAGTTCGCTGAGCTCGGAAAGGCTGTCGATCACGTAATCGGCGTGCGGAGCCAGTTCCTCGCGGCTGGCGAGGCCGGTGGTGATTCCTACGGCGATGGCGCCGGCGGCGTGCGCGGCGTGCAGGTCATGCAGCGAGTCGCCCACCATGACGATGCGTTCCGGCGGACTGGTCAGGTGTTCGGCGAAGGCCAGCACCATGCCGGGGCCGGGCTTGGCGCCATGCCCCGAATCGTAACCCGCGAAGAACGAAAAATGCCCGTAAATACCGGCAAGTTCGGCATGGACGCGCGCGCCGTCTTCGCAATCGTTGGTGGCGATGCCGAGGCTGAGCCCTTTTGCCCGCAACGCATCCAAGGCATCTTCCACGCCCTCGAAAGCCGACGCGGTGCTTCTGGTATGCTGCACGAACAGGTTGTCGATGCGCTTTGCCAGATCAGGGTCGAGGGGGCCACCGATCAGCGGCGCGACGATCGCGGCAAAATCGTCGGCGGTTCCCCCAATGAGGATGGAGCCCGGCAGAAAGCGCTCGGCGGCAAGATCGAAGCCCGCCATCGCCGAAAGACGGGCAGCCCTCTCTTCGTCACCCCCGGCCAGTTCACGCGCGACCACCGCGCAAGCCGGTGCGAAAGTCGCCTCGAAATCGAGAAGCGTGCCGTCCTTGTCGAACAATACCCCAATTGCCTTCAAAACCATTTCTCCCTGCAACAGAAAGGATGAGTAGATCGGCGCGCCGCAAAGCGCTATCGCAGGAACGATAAATTTGTGTTTCGGAGTCTTGCGTGGGACAGCTCATCGTCGATCTTTCCGACACGCCGGCGGGCGAATTGCTCGCGCTGGTGCTCGCGCTGTTGTCGGCGCTGGCGCATGCCATCTTCGGCGCCATCAACAAGGGCGGGCACGATCCCTTCATCAATCGCGGTGCGATCAATCTGTGCTACGGGCTGATAGCAATGCCGTTCGCGCTCTTCGTGGTGCCGACACCCTCGCCGGAACTCTTTGCGTTCCTCGCGGCGGTCCTGATCATCCATGTCGTCTACGAGACGCTTCAGTCGGCCTCGTTTCATCTCGGTGCGTTCACCGTCGTCTACCCGATCGCACGCGGTACGGGGCCGTTTTTCACTGCGCTCGGCGCCATCTTCATTTTCGGGGAACATCTGGCGCCCGGCCAGTGGATGGGGCTCGGCATCCTGTCGGCGGCCATCATTTCGCTCGCCATCGCCAATATCAGGGCACTGCGCCGCGAGGCAGTTCCCTCTACCACGCTGCATATCGCCATCACGGTGGCGCTTGCGACAGGCCTGATGATCGCCGTCTACACGACCGCCGACGCCTATGGCATCAGGCTGGCCGGCGATCCGTTCACCTTCCTGGCCTGGTTCTTCTTCATCGACGGCTTCGCCTTTCCGCTGATCGCCTTATGGCGCTGGCGGCGGATCTCGAAGAAACCGCCACTCGACGAACTGGCGTTGCGCGGGCTGTTCGGCGCGATTATCGGCATCATGAGCTTCGGTGCCCTGATGCTGGCGACAAGGCTCGGCAAGGTCGGCGAGGCCGCAGCGCTGCGCGAGACCTCGATCATCTTCGCGACCGGTATCGGCGTGCTGATCTTCAAGGAAAAAATCGATCTGACGCGCGTCGTCATCATCGGCTTCATTGCGCTTGGCGCGATCCTGATCGAACTGCACTGATTGCCGGGTCGCCCGGTCAAACCGCGCCGGCGCGAATGCCAAAGAGCCGCCGAACCGACTGAAGGAAGATATTGCAGGGACGCGCCGTCAGGATCATAGCGGGCGCCGTCGACACTTCGTCTGCAGAACCTGCAAAGGCGTCACCCCGGCGACAAGCCACCAATGAGTCCGGCGGCAACGGTGGAGAATACGATCAGCGCGAACCTGCCGGCAAACAAGCGCCGCATGTTCACGCCGTCGAGGACAACTCGACGTCGGTCGCCGCCTGGGCTGCGGCCAGACGCGCGATCGGCACGCGGAAGGGCGAACACGAGACGTAATCCAGACCGACCTGCTCGCAGAAGCGGATCGAGGCCGGATCGCCGCCATGCTCGCCGCAGATGCCGAGTTTCATGCCGGGCCGTGTCGCCCTGCCTTTTTCGGAAGCCATCCTGACCAGCGCGCCGACGCCATCGACGTCGATGGAGACGAAGGGGTCCTGCCTGATGACGCCCTTCACGGCGTAGCTCTGCAGGAAGGAGGCCGCGTCGTCGCGCGAAATGCCGAAGGTCGTCTGCGTCAGATCGTTGGTGCCGAAGGAGAAGAATTCGGCTGCTTCCGCAATGGAATCGGCGACGAGCGCGGCGCGCGGCAGCTCGATCATCGTTCCGACCATGTAGTCGAACTTGACGTCCTTCTCCTTCATCACTTCTGCGGCGACGGCGTCGATGCGCGCCTTGACGAAATCGAGTTCGGAACGCAGGCCGACCAGCGGCACCATCACTTCGGGCACCACGGTCTTGCCTTCCTTCGCGCCGGCCTCGATGGCCGCCTCGAAGATGGCTCGGGCCTGCATTTCGGCAATCTCGGGATAGGAGATCGCAAGGCGGCAGCCGCGATGACCGAGCATCGGATTGAATTCGCGCAAGGTCTCGGTGCGCCGGCGCAACCGGTCGGGTTCGACACCCATCGCGCTGGCGACCTCGGCGATTTCCTCGTCGGTATGCGGCAGGAATTCGTGCAGCGGGGGGTCGAGCAGGCGGATGGTGACCGGCAGGCCGGCCATGATCTGGAACAATTCGACGAAATCGGCGCGCTGAACCGGCAGGAGCTTGGCCAGAGCTTCGCGCCTGCCCTTTTCGTTTTCGGCGAGAATCATCTCGCGGACCCAGAGGATACGTTCGTCGTCGAAGAACATGTGCTCGGTGCGGCAAAGGCCGATACCTTCCGCACCGAAGGAGCGCGCGGCGCGCGCATCCGCCGGAGTCTCGGCGTTGGCGCGCACCTGCATGCGGCGCATGTTATCGGCCCATTCCATCAACGTGCCGAAATGACCGGACAATTCGGGCTGGACCATCGGCACGGCGCCGACCAGCACCTGTCCGGTCGAACCGTCAAGCGTGATGACCTCGCCTTCCTTCAGGGTGCGTCCGGCGACGCGCATTTCGCCGGTATTGTAGTCGATCCGGACACTGCCCGCGCCAGCGACGCATGGCTTGCCCATGCCGCGGGCGACGACAGCTGCGTGGCTGGTCATGCCGCCTCGCGCGGTCAGGATACCCTGGGAGGCATGCATGCCATGAATGTCCTCGGGGCTCGTCTCGACGCGAACCAGAATGACTTCCCTGCCCTGGGCCTTGAGCTTTTCGGCTTCGTCGGGGGAAAAAACGATCTCGCCCGTCGCGGCGCCCGGCGAGGCAGGCAGTCCGGTCGCGATGACATCGCGCTCGGCATTCGGCGCAATGGTGGGATGCAGCAATTGGTCGAGCGAGGCCGGATCGATACGGCCGACCGCTTCCTCCTTCGTGATCAGACCGTCCTTGGCCATCTCGACGGCGATCCTGAGCGCGGCGCGCGCGGTGCGCTTGCCCGTGCGGGTCTGCAACATCCACAACTTGCCGCGCTCGACGGTGAATTCCATGTCCTGAACGTCGCGATAATGCTGTTCCAGCCGGTCGCAGATTTTCTGGAACGCCTCGAATGCATCCGGCATCAGTTTTTCGAGGGAAGGCTTGTCGGAGCCCGAAGCGATACGCGCGGCCTCGGTCAACGCCTGCGGCGTGCGGATACCGGCGACGACGTCCTCGCCCTGCGCGTTGACGAGAAACTCGCCATAAAGCGCCTTCTCGCCGGTCGACGGATTGCGGGTGAAGGCAACGCCCGTGGACGACGTTTCGCCCATATTGCCGAACACCATGGCCTGGATGTTGACCGCCGTGCCCCATTCCGGGGGAATGTCGTGCAGGCGGCGGTACGTGATCGCGCGCTGGTTCATCCACGAGGAAAAGACCGCTCCGATGGCGCCCCAGATCTGGTCGATCGGAGCCTGCGGAAATCCCTCCTCGCATTCGCGGGCGATCAGTTCCTTGTAGGATTCGATCACCTTCTTCCAGTCGTCGGCCGTCAGGTCGGTGTCCTGCTCGTAACCGCCATTCGCCTTGGCTTCATCGAGGATTTCCTCGAACATCTCGTGGTCGACGCCCATGACGACATCGCCATACATCTGGATGAAACGGCGATAGCTGTCATAGGCAAAACGCTCGTCGCCCGCTTCGCTCGCAAGTGCGGCAACCGTCTCGTCGTTGAGGCCCAGATTGAGAACGGTATCCATCATGCCCGGCATGGAAGCGCGGGCGCCTGAACGCACCGAAACCAGAAGGGGATGGCTGGACGAGCCGAATTCGCGGCCCATCAGCCCGGAGACATAGGCGAGCGCGGCCTCGACCTGTTCCTTCATGCCGTCGGGAAATTTCTTGCCGTTGGCATAGAACCAGTTGCACGCTTCGGTGGTGACGCTGAAACCCGGAGGCACCGGCAGGCCAAGCGCGCACATCTCGGCCAGGTTGGCGCCCTTGCCGCCGAGGAGATCGCGCATCGAGGCGTCTCCCTCCGCCTTGCCGTCGCCGAACGTGTAGACCCATTTCGCCGCGTTCGATTCAGCCATGTCGCTCCACCCTTCAAATCTCCTTGAAGTGGCTTAACGCGCATCATTGTGCAGCGCAATAGCGCCGATGACGCAGGCGCCGGTTCGCTGCAATTTACTCAGCCGCGGCCTGCATGGCCGCCTGGGCGCAGAAGCAGGAGGCACGCACCGGCGTATCGGCGCGCGCAGCGGCCAAATCGAGACGCTGCCTTATCAACATGCCCTCGCCCGTATCGGTCGCCCCGCGGCGTTCCAGGCATTGATGGAGACCACGCAGGCTCCACACATTGTCCGGGTGAATGGTCGCGCGGCTCAGGCTGCCCCCGAGCCCAAGATCCTCGCGATAGACAGCCTCGGCCTCCTCCGCCCTGCCCTGCTCGAACAGCAATGCGCCAAGCGCATGGCGGGTCGGCTGCATCCAGCCCCACGGTTCGTCGTAAGGCAGATTGTCGTCGATTTCGACGGAGCGGCGCAGATGGGCGAAGGCTTCATCGTAATTGCCCTTGCGGTATTCGATCTCGCCCAATTGCATGGCATCGGCGATATCCAGCAGGTCGATACACCGATTGTTGTGCAGCAGCCGCGTCTCCGGAACCCTTGCCTTGGCCGCGAGGAACAATTCGCGCTCGCGTTCGGCTTCCCCAACCTCGCCAAGGGCGGCATGGGCCACACCCTTGGCATAGTGAATGGTGGCGACGAGGTTGGAATAGAGTTCTCGGTCATCCGGCAATTCCTGCGCGATGATCTCGCGCCATTTGCCGAAGCGGATGAAGACGTGCTGCTTCATCGACAGATAGCTCTCGAGAAAATCGGCCATGGGCGGCGATTCGATGCGCAGCAATTCCTCCGGCGTGACCGCGATCAATTCCTCGGCGGCGGCGAGCGCGGGCGCATACTGGCCGAGGAACAGCGC
>JAGRLL010000238.1:3150-5326 GCA_020441855.1 Nitratireductor sp. | reverse complement strand
CACGTCGTGGTAATGGCCGCACAATATGTCGATATGGGTCGGCATGTGGATCAGATGGCCGGCATCGGGAACCAGTTCGCGCAGACGGTCGCCGGCCTTCAGGGCCTTTTCGGGGAAAGGCGACATCTCCATGAGGTGCACGTAGAGGTGCAGGATGCCGGGATGGTCCCACGCGGCGGGGAACGCGTTGAGCGCTTCCTCCAGCACATGACGCGCTTCGTCCGTGCCCGCGCCCGCGGCGACCCCGCCCGTTTTCAAATCCCACATCTGCCACGGCGTGCGGTTCATGATCGCCTCGGCAAAGATCGCCACGACCTCGAGGTCGCCGCGATGGTCGCGCCAGACCTCGCGCATGGCGTCGGCGAAGGCGTCGTCCCAGACCGACTGGTCTTCGATGGGCTCGCGCCGGGGATAGCGCGCCGGAAGCGCCTCGATCATCGCGCGTTCGACCGGCGTCACCTTGCCGACAAGCGCCATGGCCGCCTCGGTCGCATCGTAGGCGGCGGCGAGAAAACCCGCCTTGGTCTGCGGATCCATCAGCCGCCAGGGAAAATTGTAATTGGGACCGGATGCGTACGCGATGCCCCAATGCGCCATGGCGCATTCGGGATCGGCATCGAGTGCGCGCCTGAAGCAGGCGATCGATTCCTCGTGGCAATAGGCATAGCACCATGTCAGGCCGCGATCGAACCAGCGCCGGGCCTCTTCATTGGCTGCCGTGACCTTGCGCGAAAAAACGTCGATATCGAAATAGTCCAACGTGCGATCCTCCGGACGGAAGGCCCCGTAGCGACGAGGCTAGCACGGAGGGCGGAACCGGCCAATCTGCGAAGAAAGACGCCGCTCAATCCCGCGCCCGACCCCAGGCAGCTGGAGCCGAACGACCGGGTGGAGCGCATCCGGCGCATCCAGATGAACGATCTGGGAAACCTGCCCTGTTTCCTCGTCTCCGGTCTGTTCCACGTGCCGAGCGATGCCTCGCTGACGATGGCGCGGATCATGTTCTACACCTGTGTCGTCTCGCGTCTCCTGCACTTCCTCGCCTGTTTCACGGCGCAGACGCACGACATGCGCGCCACCTTCTGGACGATCGGATCGCTGATCCTGACCTGCATGACGCTTGCCGCGCTGTTCACCGCGCCGGGCATCCTGTGAGAAAGGCCGGGTGACGATCCCCTCGGGGAGCGCACCCGGCCTTCTTCCTCTCGAAGGTGTCGCCTCAGTTTTCGTTGCGCAAATCCGGACGAAAACCGGCCTCCACTATTCGCGGATTTGCTCACCCATACCACGGCCCCTGCACGACCTTGCTGTCGCCGCCAACCCTTGAGGCGAGGGCCACCGGGTCGCTGCCCTTGTAATGGTAGGGGTAGACGTAGGCCGGCTTGAACGCTTTGATCGCGGAGGCCGCCTGTTCGACGTCCATGGTGAAGGGCAAATTCATCGGCACGAAGGCGACGAGAATGTCCTTCTGCGCGCGCATTTCGGGCGTGTCCTCGGTATCGCCGGCGATGTAGACGCGCTTGCCGCCGATGGTCAGCACATAACCGTTGTCGCGGCCCTGCGGATGATATTTCCTGCGATCCTCGGTGATGTTGTAGGCTGGCACCGCCTCGATCGGGATGCCGGCGATGGTCGCGCTCTCGCCATTGGCGATCGAACTCGCCTTCGCCTTCAATCCGTCGGGCAGCTTGCCGAAGACGGCCGGGTTGGTCAGCAGCCTCGTTCCCTCGCCGACAAGCGCCTCCAGCGTCTCGACACTGAAATGATCGCCATGCTCATGCGTGATCAGGATCAGATCGGGCCGGGGGTAATCGGCGAAAAGCGCCGCGCCGCCGACGGGATCGTTGTAGATCACCGTTTCGCCGCCTTCGCCGGGCGCCTTCATCACGAAGGAGGCGTGCTGGACGGGGTGAATGGCGATCTTGCCGGAATCGGTCTCGTATTCGTCGCCCATGCCGGCCGCGCGCGCGGTGAACGGCACCAATGTCGTGGCGCCGAACGCCAGTGCGCCGCCCATGCCCAGTTTGACGGCGGCGCGCCGCGTCAACGATATCCTGTCCTTGTTGTCTTGCATGCACTTTCCTCCGGTTTCACGCTTGCCCGAACACAGGGTAGGGCAGCCTGGCCGCGCGACGAGGCCGGAATGCGGCCGGCAGGATCAAACAAATGTTATCGG
>JAGRLL010000238.1:0-3031 GCA_020441855.1 Nitratireductor sp. | reverse complement strand
ATCGGGGAAGCGGAAGCGCCAGCGCGTGACCGGACGCCGGGCGGAGGCAAAACAGGACGCGCCTCATTATCCACTCGACCGTTTCCGGCCAGCGTCATGAGAAAGAACCCGCCCACCGTCCCTCGAAGGCGCTGGCCGACGGCTGGAAACAAACACACAGGGCACTGCTCTCGCCAGGCCGAATTGTGTGCGGGCCTACAGTGCCCTGCGCGGAGATTTGATGTCCCGGACGGCTCGCACACGCTCTGCCGGCCGGGCCTCGAAGGCGCCCCCGCCTTTCACGTTCCCGGACTCAATCCATAAAGGCGAGGCCAGTTCGCTATTCGACGGTGAGCTTCCCGCTCCGCTGCTGCTGCCTCCCAGACGTTTCGGCGCGCGATCCGCCGTTTGCGCGAGGCAGCAGTGGGAGGGAGGATAAGGGAGGGGCGGAGAGCGGGGATAGATTTAACAAAGAAGTACCAGTTGGATTGTCTCCTTCACCATACCCCTCCTTATGCGGGAGCCTGTAGCTAAAGTTGCAAATTTAAAGATTGAAACCACAAATACGCCCAAGGATTGACATTCCCTTTTTGTTTCGTACTTTATTTTTGTGTAACCGAAAAGGAATATGACAATGAACGATGTTGTCGTCCCATTTCCTCACGGGCAGCAATTGCGCACGCCACTTGCGCAGTTTTTCCGCATAGGAGAATCCCATCGAAAGTTTGGAGATATGTTTGCGTCGGATCACTTTCCGGTTTCGCGAGTTGTGATCGATGCAGGCCGGTTGAAACAACAAAGTAGTTTAGTCCAAGAGTTGAAGAGTGAGGGAGTTGAGATTTCGATCGATACGGGAGCCGCTGAACTATCCAGCGCAGCAAGACACCGGACATTCGTGCGCAAGGCTTCGTGGCTTTTGGAGCCTCCCTCAACTCCCCTTACTCCAAGCTATTTCGATGAAAGTGCCATTGTAAGGATGGCGGAAATGGCTGTTTCGAATAGAGTTGATCGAATTCTCGCCCCAACACATTTTCTTGGTGACCCTAATTTTGACGGTTGGCTCAAAACCGATGCTGAGGCCTGCACAATATTGCGTTCAGCGCTAGACAAACTAGGTGGCGGGCGGATTCGCATTGACTATACGATAATCCAGTCCGTCCAGGGGTTGATTGGCCCAGCGGCACGCAAAGAACTACTGGAAACAATTTCCATTCTGCCAGTCGATGCGATCTGGGTGCGTCTTTCTGGTCTGGGTAAAGAACCTAGGCCCCAGAAAATCCGCGCCTTCATTCGTATGCTGGGTGGATTCCATAATCTTGGTAAGCCAGTGATTCTCGACTATTGCGGTGGCCTTAACGCTGAAGCTGCTGAGGCATTTGGCGTTGCTTCAGGTGTCGCAGGTGGCATTTTGGAGTTGGATCAATTTAGTGCCAGGGATTGGCATAAACTTCCTGACGAACCCGATCCGGAAACGGAGATACGAAGAGCGCGTATCGTACCCTTGCTTGGACTGAGTCGCGGATTTCGCGCGAATGAGTTTGAATTGCTGGCACGGGCAAGGGGAGGCCGGAAGCTTCTTCTGCAAAGCGACTATGTGAACGCAGCTAGTGTTGAGGAAATGGTGACGAACCGAAAACAAATTCAGGCACTTCAGATGGCACTAGCGCAGGAAGATCTGCAAGACGTTCCCGATCTGAACCGAGCCGGACACTTCCTGTCCAAGACGATGGCAAGAGCAGAACGCCGTGCAAAAGATATCAGCTTTCTGAAGCCAACCAAAGCTCAAGCCTCAGAGGCAGGGGTTGATTTGACAAGTTTGCTTAATCGCACTCGCGACCACGCAGTTACAATGGGAAAGGTTGCAGATGCTCTTGAAAAAATTCATGAAGAGAGGGGTGCAGACTCCCCTCGTGTCCGGGCTTGCGACTTGAATATTGAACAAGCATTGAGACGCGACGGCCAGGGGTAAGACATGCAAACTGCAGTGGTACGCTACATCGGCGAACTTGCTGAAATTGGCGGCTTAAAAGGGACCGACATAGCCAACATTACGGATGTGTCAAAAGCAACCGTATCGCGCTGGAAATCCGGCGATATCAAGCCGCAGCCAAAGAACGAATTAATTCTTTCAGATCTTTACTATATCGTTGGCCGACTCAACGAATACTATACACCTGAGGAGATTCGCGCATGGCTTTATGCTCGTCATCCGCAACTCGATGGGGAACGTGCCATGGATCTTATTCATAATGATCGTAGTCTAGAAGTCCTTGCGGTGATCGATCGTTTGGACAACGATGTTTTTGTCTAGGTTCCGCTAGTGATAAAAGTGCGACGCGACAATGCACTAATCGATGCACTGGAGGCGATTGAGCCAACAGGCTTCCAAGGGACAGTGTGGCGAGTAATTCGCGACGGGCGTGATCCGCTACAGTGCAGCGCATCGGGTGGTCGTTGGGACGATGGAAGTTTCGACGTTCTCTACACATCCTTGTCCCGTCAAGGGGCACTTGAAGAGATGCGTTTCCATTTGATGCGTGGTCAACCAGTGATGCCTAGTAAAGTTAGGTATCGATTGTTTGAGCTCGATCTATCGCTCGCTCGTGCGCTCCAATTTCTTGATCTCAGTGCACTTGCTGCTGTCGGACTAAAAACCGAGACTTTCGGTCGATTGTCTTATGAGCAGAAAGATGCAGAGTATCCGCGAACTCAGGAAATTGGTGAAGTTGCACATTTTCTGGATTTTGACGGCTTAATTGTGCCTTCTGCCAGGTCCGATGCCAGAAACGTGGTTGTATTCTGCGACAAAGTAGAATTGCTTAGAGAAAGCAAATTCATCGACCATGGTCTGGTAAGCTGGGGCTAATCCCCTAACCCGCTTCCCTCAACCGCTCCGCTTCCTGCAGGTCCACTGACACCAGCTGGCTCACGCCGCGTTCGGCCATGGTGACGCCGAACAGGCGGTTCATGCGCGCCATGGTGATCGGGTTGTGCGTGATGATGACGAAGCGCGTGTCGGTAGTCGCGGCCATCTCGTCCATCAGATTGCAGA
>JAGRLL010000237.1 GCA_020441855.1 Nitratireductor sp. | reverse complement strand
TGCGGCAGCTTGCCCTTCTTGCGGATCGGCACGAAGCCGGCGGACAATTGGTGCGCCACCGCTCCGCCGAGGATGAAGCCACGCGCCTCGATGCCCGCGACCTCCTCGATGCCCGTGCCGGCATAGGGATGAACCAGTTCGTCCACCGCGCGGCGGAAAGCGCGCGGTTGTTGCAACAACGTGGTGATGTCGCGAAACAGTATCCCGGGCTGGGGATAATCGGGAATGGTGCGGATTGCCGCCACCAGATCGTTCCGCAGATCAAGTTCCATCGATCATCCTCGCTGACAAGACCACGAAACCAAACAAAAAGGGCCTTGCATCACAAGGCCCTTTTCAAACTTGTCCAATGCTCGCTGCAGGTCGCAGCGAACGGGAATCAGGCTTCCTTTTCCTTCAGCGAAGCCCAGACCTGCTTTTTCGTCAGATACATGAGCATCGAGAAGATGACGAGGAAGATCATCACCTTGAAGCCCATCGCCTTGCGTTCGACCAGGTGCGGCTCTGCAGCCCACATCAGGAAGGCCGAGACGTCCTTGGAATATTGCTCGACCGTCTCCGGCGAACCGTCGTCATAGGTGACAACACCTTCCGACAGCGGCGGCGCCATGGCGAGCGTGGCGGAGCCAGCGAAATACGGATTGTAATGCGAACCTTCCGGCACATCGACACCGGCCGGCGGATCCTGATAGCCGGTCAGCAGCGAATGGATGTAGTCCGGCCCGTTCTCCGCATATTGTGTGAAGATGTCGAAGACGAACCAGGGGAAGCCGCGCTCGATACCGCGGGCCTTGGCCAGTACCGACATGTCCGGCGGCGGCGCGCCGTTATTGGCGGCGGCGGCTGCTTCCATGTTCGGGAAGGGCGACGGGAAGTAGTCGGAAGGCTTGCCGGGGCGGTCGAACATCTCGCCATCGGCGTTGGGACCGTCGTTGATCTCGTACTCGGCGGCGAATGCCTTGACCTGCTCTTCGCTGTAGCCAAGCCCTTCGAGGCTACGGAAGGGAACCAGCCGCATCGAATGGCAGGCCGAGCAGACCTCCTTGTAGACTTTCAGTCCGCGCTGCAACTGGCCTACGTCCCAATGACCGAACGGACCGGCAAAGCTCCAGTGTTCGTGCTTGGGATGTTCGAGCGGATAGTGCGGCGTTGCACCCTCCTCCTCGGCGGCGAATGCGCTCGTTGCGAAACCCGAAGCCAGAACGGCGATGGCAGCCGCCCGTCCAATTCCGGAAATCATGGCTTTGATCGTCATGTGATTCTTTCCCCGAAAACAGGCTTCAGTGTTTTTCCGCAAGCACCGCATCGGCGATGCTCGGCGGCACGGGCTTGGTCTTTTCCACCCATCCAAGCACCGGCAGGATGATGAGGAAATGCGCGAAGTACCAGATCGTCCCGATCAGCGAGAGCGTCGGGTAGATGCCTTCCGGCGGCTTGGAACCGAGCCAGCCGAGCCCGACGCACACTGCCGCGAATATCCAGAAGAATTGCTTGAAGAGCGGACGGTAACGCGCCGAACGCACCTTCGAGGTATCCAGCCAGGGCAGGAAGAACAGCACCGCGATCGAACCGAACATGGCGATGACGCCGCCGAGCTTGGAATCGATCAGCACGACATCGGTGAACGG
>JAGRLL010000236.1 GCA_020441855.1 Nitratireductor sp. | reverse complement strand
TCCGGCATCGACGACCTGGACGGCCGCAAGATTTCCGCGCCGGGCGTGCTGGGCAACTGGCTGCGCGGCACCGGCGCCAACGCCGTCGACGGCGCACTGACCACCTATTACACCGACGTACAGACCGGCGTCTCCGACGGCGTGCTCTCGCTTGCGCTCGGCGCGCTGCCGATCAAGCTCTACGAGGTCGCCCCCTATATCGCGCGCTTTGATGCGGGCGGCGTCTTCTCCGGCGCCATAGCAATCAACCGCGACGTCTGGGACGGCCTGCCCGAAGAGGTGCAGAACGCGATGATCGAAGCCGGCAAGGCCTACACCAAGGCGCATGGCCAGGACCTGGTCGACCGCCACGAATTCGCGCTCAAGAAGATGGTCGAACTGGGTGCCGGGCAGAACCCGCCCGTACGCATCGACGCCATGCCGGCTGGCGAAACCAAGAAATGGGCCGGGAAACTTCCCAACATCGCCGCCGACTGGGCCAATTCGCAGGAAGAGCGCGGCATTCCCGCCAAGGAATTCCTGAAAGCCTATATGGAAGGCTTGCGCCAGCACGGTGCAACGCCGTTGCGCGACTGGGACAAGGAACTCTAGGGTTCCGGCGGGTATCGTGACTTCAAACGAAACCAACAGGGACGCTCCGCACAAGGGGCGTCCCGCTCCAGGTCTTGCCGGCATCTGGGCGATGGCGGTCGAAGGGCTTGCGGCGCTTGGCACGATCCTGATCGGCTTCCTGATGTTGATCATCTGCGCCGACATCGTCGCCCGCAACCTGATGGGGTCCTCGCTGCCGCTGATCACCGAGCTGGGCGCCCTCACGCTCGTCATGATCGTCTATCTGCAACTGGCGGCCACCGTTCGTGCCGACCGGATGGCGCGAACCGAGATCTTCTTCACCGTGTTCCGCGAAAGCAGGCCGCGCGCGGGCGCCATGCTCTCCGCCCTCTTCGATCTAGCAGGCGCCCTGCTGGTCGGCCTCATTGCATGGTCGACCGTCAACATCTTTCAGAAGGACATTGCGTCCTCAGAGTTTATCGGTGTTCCCGGGATCGCCACCATGCCGACCTGGCCGTTTCGCATCCTGATCCTGATCGGCGTCACGTTCGCCGCAATCGAGTTTCTGCTGCGCACCATCGCTGCCCTGCGCGAGGGGTTCGGCAGCGCACGAGCGCCGGAGAACGACAAATGAGCCCGGCGGAAATCGGTTCATTTGCAATCGTCGCGCTGATCGTGCTCATCTATCTGGGTATGCCGATCGCGATCTCCATGCTCGGCGTGTCCTTTGTCAGCGTGGCATTGATCCGCAACGACACGGTCGCGGTGCGCATGATCGGCGCCGTCGCCAACGATTCCATCCGCGAATACCTGTTCGCGGTCGTGCCGCTCTTCGTGCTGATGGGATTGCTGGTCACTGTATCCGGGGTCGGCAAGGACACGTTCGACGTCTTCGAACGGCTGCTCCGGCGCATCGCCGCCGGGCTGGGCATCGCCACCGTCTTCGCCAATGCGGTCTTCGCCTCGATTACCGGCATTTCGATCGCATCGGCCACTGTGTTCAGTCGTGTGGCGGTCCCGGAAATGGTGCGCCACGGCTATACCCGGAAATTCGCAACGGGCGTCGTTGCCGGCAGTTCCGTGCTCGGCATGCTCATTCCGCCGTCGCTGCTGATGATCGTGTACGCGGTACTGGCCGAGGAATCGGTCGGCCGCATGTTCCTGGCGGGCATCGGCCCGGGGCTCCTGCTCGCACTCATGTTCACGATAACGATCATGCTTCTCGCGCGTTTCCGGCAGGGTTTCGTTTTCGAGAATTCCGACGACAAGACGGACTTCGCCGAGTTGAGCGGATGGGAAATGCTGCGCAAATCGGTCCCGATCGTCGTTCTGGTGCTCACGGTGCTGGGCGGGCTCTACGGCGGATTCTTCAACCCCACCGAGGCCGGCGCCGCCGGTGCATGCGGCGCGCTCGTGATCGCGCTTTTGCGCAAGTCGCTCAAGGGCAGGCAATTCTGGTCCTTGCTCGTAGAGACCGGTCAGATCACGGTTTCGGTCCTGTTTCTGATCATGGCCGCAACCTTTTTCAGCCGCATGCTGGCATTGAGCGGCGTGCCGCGCGAACTGGCGGAATTCTTCCTTGAAGGACCGATCGGCCATTACGGTTTTCTGGCCGTCTACATCGTGCTGATCATCGCCATGGGGTGCCTGATCGATTCTATCTCGATCATGCTGATCCTGTTGCCGATCGCCCTGCCGGTCGCCAGGGCCGCCGGTTTCGACATGATCTGGTTTGGCGTGCTCACCGTCGTGTCCGTCGAGATTGGTCTGCTCACGCCACCTTTCGGACTGTCGGTCTACACCATCAAGTCCGCCCTCGACGAAGACGACCTGAAAGTCGGCGAAATCTTCCGCGGTGCGCTGCCTTTCGTCCTCGCCATGATCCTGTCGGTTCTCGTCATCGTCATGTTTCCGCCCATAGCGACATGGCTCGCCCGGCTTTAGCCCTCAAGTCCGTTTGCAGGAGATCACTCCATGAAGAAATTGCTTTTCCTTTGCGGCAGCCTGCGTGCAGCTTCGTCGTCCAGAGCCACCATTCGCGCCCTGGAAACCTCTTTGAATGGCAAATGCGCCATCGACCACGCCGAAATTGCCACCCTGCCCTTCTACAACGCCGACATCACGGACGACCCGAATGTCAAGCGCCTGATCGACCAGATCGCCGCCGCCGACGGCCTGCTGTTCGTTACGCCTGAATACAATTACAGTGTCCCGGGGCTGCTAAAGAACGCCATCGATTGGGCCTCGAGACCAGCTTACCAGTCGGTCTTCAAGGGCAAGAAGTGCTTCATCATCTCGGTGTCGGGCGGTTTGCTCGGTGGCGTGCGCGCCCAGTCGCACCTCAAATACATCCTCAATGGCATGCTTGCGCAAGTCTTCGTCTGGCAGGAGGTCGTCATCACGCAGGCCAATGCCAAGGTGAAGGACGGCGTAATGGCGGACGAAGCGGTGATCGACTTCGCAACGCAGGCCGCGGAAGCCTTCATCGGATCGCTCTGAAAACCGGCAATGCGCGCCAGAAACCGTCCCACAATTCATCCCGCGAACGATTGGCTGACACGCACATTTTTTCAGCCAGCAACGAATGGGATGATGTTTTCGCGGATTTCGTCGCGATGGGCTTCGGCAACACCGGACATCGTGGCGCGAGGCCGCGCCAGGTGTCCACCGCATTGTCACAACACTGGGAGTCCGGCATTAACATACAGAAGTAATTCAGTAATTCCTTCCCTCCGGCAGGATCGGCCGGCGCTTCGAAATCACATGGAAGCACTGCCGCTTCAATGTGGTCTACAATCTTTGGGCAGATATCCCACTTGCACAACCAATGAACGAATGGGCGAATAGTGGGATGAATTATGGTTGTCCAATCGGGGGTAAAAGGCTCAGATTCAACTTGTAGGTCGATCGGGAGGGAATGTGATCGGCCAACACAATCAGTGGAGGGCCACGGATGGCGGAGCCGGATGGCTGGCGCCAATCGGCCGGGGAGAGATGGACTTAAGCGAAGTCGATAGTGAATCGCTGCTGCACGCCATCAAGGAATATTGCCGTTCATCCGGCATGGCGGAGACGACGTTCGGCCGTTTGGCGGTCAACGACGGCAAACTGGTTTCGCGCCTTGGCTATGGCGGCCGGGTGACCCCGGAAACCGCCAGCCGTTTGCTTGAATTCATGGATCGGCCGCCGCCGGCGCGGGGCCTTGCCAAGTCCCGGCGCAAGCATTCGCCGGCCCCGACAGCAAGACACGCCTCGATCGCAAGCCAGCCGGCGGCCCGCCCGGCGGCCGTGCCGGCAATGACAGGCCCGGCAGCGCATCAAGCCCCGATATCCCCGTCTTCCGCCGGCGATACCGATCCGGAACAGAATTTCAGGTTCTACGACAATCGTCAGAAATACCTGATGTTCGTGAACACGTGCAGCGAAAAGCGTGTCGTGGCGGAACGCATTTCGCAGGAGCTCGGCTTCATTCACCCCAGGCCTCCGGCTGTTCGCGTATTCGACGCCGGAGTCGGGGACGGCACGATCCTGGCCCGGGTGATGCGCGCCATGCATCAGCGCTTCGAAACACTGCCGTTCTACATCGTCGGCAAGGAGATCAGTCTCGAAGACGTCCGCCTGACCCTGGAAAAGATGCCGGACCGCTTCCATGAGCACCCGGCCACGGTGGTCATCCTGACCAATCTCAATTATTCGGAAGCGCCGCTGCTGCTGCCCAATTCGCCTTCGGTCGCCGCCAGTCTCGTCTGGCACGAGGTCGCGCTTTCGGGGCGTTCCGCGGCCGAATACGAACAGCAGATCAACGATCTGGAGCCGTTCCTCGCGCAGAACTGGCGCGCAAGTGTTTCCAGGAAGACCGGCAATCCGATCTACGAACGGCCCACCGTCCTTGTCCTGTACCTGGAAAGCCATCGCTTCCTGCTCGATCAGGTGATCCCGAAGCGCGGCGCGATCACCGCAGATTACGACCTCATCGTCGCCTCGCAGCCTTATCGCGCAAGCGCATCGGCCAGGTTCAAGGCGCAAAAGGTCATCGCACCGCTCGTCCAGAGCCTTGCCCCCGGGGGCCGTCTGCTCGGCATTCACTCATGCGGAAACGATCCCGCCCTCGAGATCGTCCAGGGCGTATGGCCGGGCGAATCCCCGTTTGTGAATTCCCGGCACGACATATTGCGCGAAACCAAGTCCGTGCTTGGCAACAAGGCGCGGCATTTCAACTTCAACGCCTATTCCGAAGAGCGCTCGAAGTTCCGGTACCAGATGTACACCCTGCCAAACGAGATCGACGCAGAAGCAACCTCGATCGGCACGTCAACGCTCCTGGCTGCATGGAACAACGCCACCTATGTCGCGCAGGTCGAGGACGAACGCCTTGCCGAAGCGATGTCGAACCCTCGCTACCTCGAAATCACCAAGGCCGTTTTGAAGAAGCACAACGGTCTTTGGTTCAACGACGAATATTACGTCATTTCAAGAAAACGCGGATTCTGAACGCGAAAACGCGCGAATCCGGTGAACCGAAACGGGGCCAGGACAACAGGAGGAACGCCAGATGAGGGGGACATCAGGGATTGCGGGAGCGACAGCGCCGTGACGATTGCGATGTATCCGGCGACAAGCCGAAATGCCCATGCGCATCCGCAGACGGCATTGTATGATGTGGTGGTCTTGTCGGCCGACGCGCCGCACAACGACCCGCCATTCCCCTCGTACCCTGACCCCATGCACCTCCTGATGGAGGGGCTGACCGGAGCAGATCGGCGTGCGGCCCGGTTCGACTACGATTCGAATACCGGGCCCGGGGCACAGGCCCGCACCCTTCCCGATCGGATGCTCGGCGTCGCCGCGAAACTCAATTGCCTCGAAGACCGGCTGTTCGAGCTGGATGGCGGCGCCGGGTTCGTGCGCACTTATGTTTCCGCCGCCAGACGCGCGGGCAGGATGACCGGCCTGGTCTGCACGAACCTCCCGACCACGTTCTTCAAGCGTCAGCAGATCATCGATGTCTTTGAAGGAGAATTCGACTTTGTGGTCGGGGAGCCGGTTGCGGTGCTTTCGCTCTTCGGCTTCAAGCGGATCGATAGCCTGATACCCAGACTGATCCATCGTGGCGCGGGCATTGTGCTTCATCGTGTGGGCCATCCCTCGCTGTTCATGCGGCCAGGCAGCACAAACCCGCGGATCGGCGAGGCACCGATCTCCCGCGATACATTCTGGTCGCAATTCGTGCCCTCCGCGCTCGACAGTTTCGTTGATCCGACACCTGCATGAGCGGCCGCCCCCGAGAAATCCGGCGAACATTGAAGCGCCGGGCGAAGGGGCTTACCATGCAACGGCCTGCCGAAGTCAACGAAACGGGGCTGCGCCTTGCCGGAGAGACAGGAACGGATAAGGACCGCTGAAGGCTGGTCCTGGAAGTGGGGCGATTGGATCTCTCCCGCATTTCCGTATCTGGAGGAACGGCCATGGACACCATTGGTGATCGCCGGGCGTCTTTGTTTCGTCGCCTGCGACACGCCGGACGTCGACGGGGAGATAGGTCTGGAACGTTTCAGGGCCGCGAACTGGTGCGTGGTCTGGGGCGATGCGGCGGGACCATGGTTCGATGATGTTCACGGGCTGACCGAATTCAAAGGCCAACCGGTCTACATCGCGCGCGCCAAAGCTGAATCCGATTACGAATATTGCGTTGTCTGGGGCAACCGGCGCAGCCAGGGCTTTCCCTTCCAGATTTCCTGTAGGATCGGAAACGACCGAATTCACATCTCCCGCTTCGATACACGGAGAACCACACCGGAAGACGAAATCGAAGTACAATGGCACGAAGATTGATGATGTCGACGATGCCCATTCCATGCTTTGCGCTTTGTTTGCTGGCATGCTTCGCGCTACCGGTTGGCAAGGCAGGAGCCGGCGGCACCGAAGCAATGGGCACGGGGAACCCGACATGCCCTGAAGGCTACCGGCTGCACTATCAGGGCATGTGCATCAACATGGCGGACGAGCAGGCGGACGACCCGGCAAGGGGCGTGCGGATGGTCGAACCCGAGACCGCGCCCCTCCCCGACATTTCCGTGCAGGACTGACGATGGCCCGCAGATCGAACCGAGAAGTGAAGGGGCGCATCCATCGTTACGTGCTGGACAATGCCTGCGCCGAGTCGATCGTACCGTTGCTGCATCCGCAGGGCGAGATCGTCAGGCTCTACCGGCACTGGCCGACCCCCGAGATCGCATGGTGGCGGGCCAGCGTGCCGCTTTCGCGCGGAGGACCCAACCGCAATGTGCGCATTCAGTCGCTCGAATACGATCTCGAATTGTCGCGCAAGGAATTCATCGAATGGATCGACGAGTTCAGCGCCAGCGGCATGACCCTGCTTCAATCGGCCGGGCCGCTACCCGGTGACCTGCATCCGCGCCGGTTCTCCAGCCCGGCGAGCTTCGAGCAGGTACTGGGTCAACTTGGCGCGATGCTGCTGTTCGAACTGCCGCACGCCAACGAGACCGCCGGCGTAACCGTGTTTTCGGACCAGCATTCGGAGTGGGTCAGATCGACCGAGCCTCGATTGCGCGACAGTTTCTGATCCGGGCCGCCAGGGAGAAAGAAGGGCGGCACGGTTGATTCATCCGGTATAGCCGATAACATCCTCCCGATTGTGTACCCGGAGGCTGGCATGTCCGTACAATGCGAAGCATGTGGCACGCAAAACAAACGGGGTGAACAGTTTTGCGCTCAATGCGGCCGCTTGCTGCCGGAGGAACGGCAAAAGCAAGATGGCAGCGCAAATCCCTTCGCGGGTATTTTCGGCGGGGACGATCCGGCGCGAAAAACCGGCACCGGTGCGCAGGCTGGCGCGAATGCCCGCGAGGAGCATTCGAAGATGCCCGGCTTTGACGCAGATGCGCGTGCGAGCGCGGGCCGGTTCGGCGACATCTTCGGCAATTTGTTCGGTGGCACTCAGGCGTCCGGTATCGGCGCAAGGACCGAACCTGAAGAACGGCAGGCATCGGGAGCGCGCGCACCCTCTCCAGGCACGCTCGGCAAGGTGGAAGCACTCAAGCGGATCGCTGCCGCCGCATCCAGGGCGATGGTCAGGAGCCTTGCATTGAGCGCTGCGGTGCTCGGCCCGGGCTTCCTGCTCCTTTTGGCCGGCTATATGGTTCCCGGCATGATCTGGCTGTTCGCCGGCTCCTTCGCGATGATGGCCTGGACGTACAGGAAGCCGTGGCGGCTCGGCTGGATCAGTTGCCTCATTCCTCCGATCGCCGCAGGGTTCTGCTACCTGGTGCAGTTGTGGATCTTCGGCCAGTCTCCTCCCGCGATCTGGGTCCTTGGCGCAATGGGGATCGGGACAGCGGTCGGCTATGTGCGCGGCCGTGCCCATGCGGTCTACGAGGAGGACGACGCCATCTTCGCTCAGCGTACCATTCTCTATCTCGGAGTATGGGTCGCCGCGTACGGGCTTAGTCAGCTTCTTGCGATGACGGCAACCAGCACGCTTGCGATCCGTGGCGGGCTTTTGACCGGCGCGATGACCACCGCAATGCTTGTCGTGGTCAGTATCATGATCGTGATGCGCTGGAGGAGCTTGCAACGGTTGCCGACCGTGGTGATCACCGCGCTGGCGCTTTGCTCCGCGACCTTGCTGCAGGGCGCGCCGAAGGCTTATGCGACCGGCGACGACGTCGCCAGGCTGAACCAGTATTTCACCGGCGAGTTCCATCGCCTGATCGGCAAGAAATTGCAGCGGGGCATGCCGTGCAATCCCACGCTTGGCAATCACAGCAAGGATCGGTTCGAACAGTACATAAGCGCCTGGGTGACCCTTACCTGTGGCGGTTGGCAATCAGGCGACTTCACCCTGAAGAAAGGCGTGTTCCTGAAGATCAGCTTCGGCAGCCGCGGGACGAGCTTCCTTGCAAGCAGCGCGAAGCTGATGACCAATGGCCAGACAAGGGTGAACGACACGCTCTATGTTACGCAGAATGCGTCCACGAACACCTATCTGGCGAGCCTTCGCACGAGCATACAGGAAGACAAGGACGTTAGAACGAGGGCGACCTATGTCGCCAAGCGCGAAGCGGAAGTCCGACTGGAATCCCGCGACCTGTACGTATTTCCTTCAAGCGGCGAATGGCGAAACGGGCTGATCGAAGTCCAGGTGAATGTCCGCTTCTACGACCGGGACCTTGGCAGCTATTCCGGCATGGGGGTCGATCCCGGGCCGATCGCGCTTTCCCTGGCACAGGAATCGCTGGCGCTGATCGTCAAGACGCTCGGAAAATCCCAAGGCAGACCAGGATCGTCCTCTGGCGCGGGTGCCCCCTCCGTTTCCTCGAGCGGCCCCGCCGCTTCTGGTGAAGGTCCGTCGCCGCAGGAGGTCGCCGCGGTATCGGCGGCGGTCGCAACCGCGCTGATCGCGGCGGGTATCGCCGTCAACGTAGCCCAGGCTGTTGCGGCGGCCGTCGCCAATGCGCTGCAGGCCGGGGTTCAGCTTACCTCCGAGGAAATCCAGGCCGCACTCATGGAGGCGCTGTCTCGGCAGGGCAATCGAGCCGAAGGTACGGGAGACAGCGGCGGTGACGCGGGAAATCGAAGTCCGCGATCACCGCCCGACGGCACGATGTTCGGCACACCGCAGGAGGATGGCAACGCGCCGCCGAACGTCCAGTCTTCCGAACGCGTGCGGCCGCCAACCCCCGTATATGACGAGAACGGACAGCCCTTCGAGACGAACGAACAGGGCGAATACCTGGCGCCGGACGAAAATGGCGACCTGCGCTGGATGTCGCGCCAGCAAGCGATGCAATCCGCCGAAGCATTGAAGGAACAGGCGCGCCAGCGCGAGGAGGAAGTTGCGCGGCACAGGCGCGAGACGGAGGAAAACGTGCGCACCTCCAGCCAGACCATGCGGGAAAAGGACGACGCCACCCGCGCACAGGAGCGCGGTGAACGCGAAGCGCGCGAGCAGGCCACCGCCAGCAGACAATCGGCCGAACGCGCAGCGACCGACAGGGGCGACATCGACATATTGCTGCGCACCGATCCCGAGCGCATCTACAACGAGGACGGCTCCATCGACACCGAATACCTGCAGCGGCTGCGCGAGGCGTTGCGCAACCGGATGGCGCGCGACAACGCCGCGCGGCCGGAGGATCTGGCCGACAACGGCATGGGCAGGATATTGCGCGAAACCTATGACGAGACGGTCAAGGATACCGGCGATGCGGTCGACCGTGCCTCGGACAGTTTTCTGGCGCGCGCCGGTCTGGGGCTTGCGACCGGTGGAACGAGCGAGGTGGTGTTTCAGGGCCGCGGTGTCTGGACCGCCGTACGCGATGCGGCGGAGGATGCGGCCGACAAGGGCGAGGAGATGACCTTCCGAGACGGCATGCGGATCGTCGGCGGCAAGATCGCCGAGGACAATCTTCCGGTGAACACGCTGAACGCGGCTCGCCGCGTCGCACGGGGGGAAGAGGTTTCGGCGGGCGAATTCGCCGTCAGCATCGTGGCGGACGGTTTCGCGATGCTGGACGTCGTTGAATCAGGCCAGAAGATCGCCGCTGCCGGGCAACGCTCCGCAAACGCCATCGGCAGCCGGCTGGACAACGCGCTGGAGGCCGCCGGCCTCGACGGCCCGCCCGGGCGAATGGGCGTGGACCACGCCAGAGCGCGCCTCAACGAAGGCCGCCTGACGCAGGAGACCGAAGGCCTGATCAACCGTACCGCTGGCGGGCCGCCGCCGGACGGTGGCGGCCCTCGTCTTCGCAACGCCGAGGAAGCGGCAGCCGAACTGGAAAGAGTGCGCAACAATCCCAATGCGACACGCACCGAACTGGAGGCTGCGCAGCGCAACGCCAACAACGCGGTCATGGACGAGGCGCATGTGCAGGGGCGCGAGCGGGGACGCCAGAAGGTCCAGGAGCTGGAAGAAGCGGTCAACGAACTCGACCGCATGCGCGGTTCCGGCGCAACGGCCGAAGAGCTGGCCGCGCAGCAACGCCGCGTTCGCGAGGGGGTCGTAAGGGTCCAGGCCGACAAGCACGGCATGAACGCGCTGAACGAACGCGCCCGTGCCACGGGCAAGGACCCGCTGATCGGTACGTTCAACGGCGAGATGCAGAGCATCTATTCGCAAGCCGACGAGGCGATGGTCAACCGTCTGGCGGATCGCTACGGCGTGCGGCCCGAGGACATCGAGGTGGTCACGATCACCAATGTGAAGGGCGAGCCGGGGGCGAAAATCGATCCGGGCGCACCCGCGCGCGACCATTACGGACGCGCTTCGACCTGGCGGCCGGATGGCAATATCCAGGGCAGCCGCGCGGCGGGTTCCGCTCCGGGATGGGATCTGCCGCAACACCCCGGGAACAAGCCACCCTCGGACGCCAAGGTCAGCTTCGACCGGGATCTGACCATGCGCGTGCGCACGATCGAGAACGGCCGCGTCGTCTATCGCGACATTCCTTCGACAGTGACGGCACAGACCTATAACGACGCCTTCTTCGAGGCTGCCACCGGGCGGCAGCCGCCGCCGCGCGGGCCCGACAATCTTGCCGACGGCCTGGCCGGGAATTCGCGTCCGAAAGGGTCCGGACCGAGCATCGACTTCAAGGACACCCATTTGTCCGCGGACGATCATTTGATCGACCCCATCCTGATGAACGATCCGGAAGCCTTCGCGAGACGCATGGATCAGGCAACGACCGACCGCCTGCATCCCGAGGCCTACGGCACCGGACAGGCGGACCTCGATACGGCGACCAAGGATGTTTATCGCGGCCGCGACCTGAGCGATGTCGGCGCGGTCGCCAAGACGGTCGAGTACAAGGTCAATCACTGGATGAACGAAGCCTATTCCCTGCGCGAGATGGCCGGGCAGACCACCGACCCCGCCGCGCGGCGCCAATTGCTCGAACAGGCATCCGCGCACATGGAGGAAGCTCAGCGTCAGTTGACCAAGCAATATGGCAACATGGTGCTGACCCGCACCCAAGCGATGTCGGCGCTGGGCAATGCGCCGGGCGCCCGCATTCCGGCGCGGCTGTCCGAGGGCATCAACGTTCTGGAGAAGGTCAAGTCCGGCCACCTAACGCCAAGCCAGGCCGAGGACGTGCTGCGCGGCATGGGCACCAGCACACAGCAGCTTGCCGGCCAGATGAGCGCCTATGTCGAGGGCTTGCAGAAATTGCGGGACTTGCCGTCCGGCACGCCGAAACGGCCATCCGTCGTGATGCAGGGCTGGCGGGACGAATTCCGCCAGGGGGAGAACGAGAACCGTCATGCCTGAACTTCAGCCAAGCCGCTATATCCTGGAACCGGCCGAGGTTTCCGCCTGTTTCGCGCATCTGCGGATGATCCCGCCTTCAACGCCCTTCTATGCCTCATTGCCGGGCGCCAAGCCCGACATTCCCGAACGCCTGCGCGCCGATGACGGTAATATCGAGCCGGCTGCGCGCGCCGCCTTCGAAATCCTAGCCGACCCCGCGAGTGTGGCCAAGGTCCGGCACCTGCTGCCGGAATCCGGCGTGGAACTGGAAACGCGTGTCGTCGGCGGTCGAACGGGACCGCAATTGGTGCTGGTTGCCCAACTCCCCGACGGCACCTGGGATATGGCGCTTGTCTCCGACCGGGCGCAGGCGCTGGCCGCGATCGACGGCATTATCGGCTTCGGCGAGGCGAAAGCCGTGACCGGCGGCTTCGACATCACCTTGTCGATAGCCGCGCTCGGCACATTCGCGGCAATGGCCGACATGATCCGCGACGAGGACCTGCAAAGCCGGCTCGACCGTGTTCCCGCGCCGTTGAGCTTTCTGACGACGCCACCCGCGCCAAAGGCGGTCCTTGCGATGGCAAAACGGGGGCTGGAAAACCCCGATCTTCGCTCGGCGGTCTCGCGCTTCGAAACGATCAGCAATGGCGCTACCGCAACGATCAAGACCCCGGCCAAGATCACGAAGGGGTTGGCCGATCTCGCAAGCGCCGGCCTGCTCGACGAGGACGGGCGGCTATCGGCGGACGGGGTGGCGCTGGCCCTCGCCTTCGTCAACGCAAAACCCCTCGGTGCGATCGACGTCATGCACATGGACGAAGAAGGCCTGGTCCTCGACGGCCTGGTTTACGCGCTTTTGCCGGATGCCATCCTCATCGGAAGCTGGGAGATGGATGCAGAGGCCCTACCAAAGGCGCTGCGTATCGTGGAAATGTCCCCGGGCGATGCGCTGGCCGTTGCCGATGCTGTTCTGACCCCCTAGCGCAACCCGATGACGTGGCCCGGCAATGATCGATTATGTGATCTTCATCATCCTCGCCGCATGCATCGGCGCGTGGCTGGCAATGGCCTATCACCACGTAAGGTCCATGATGAACATCAAGCCGGACACGGGCTGGGCCTTCTGGCTGAATCCGTTCGTCCACTACCGCGAAACTGCCGCGAACCGGCACCTCAACGAAGCAGGCCGGCGGCACTCCCGTCGAAGGAATGCCGCGCTGAAGGTCTTCCTCGCCGCATGCGGACTTCTGGCGCTGGCGATGCTGAGCACGCCCTACCTTGCCTGACTGCGCGCCGAACAATCGGCAGCCATCCAATCACGAATCCCCGCGATGAATAGCAAAGCCCCCAGGCCGATCTCGCAGATGAGCCTCAAGGAAGTGAAGGCCGCCATCAGGCCAATCATCGATATGGGGTTCGAGTGCCAATACCTGGGAGACCAGATCAAGACGTCCGCGCCCGGCAATTCCGAACCCTATTTTCTGAAGACCGGCGCAGACATCCGATCGTTCATCGAAGAATTGATGAAGTTCCATGAAAGCGACCGTTCGACCGGCTCCGAAAGCAGCTCGGTCCGTGAGCGGGGTAGCCTCGTCGAATGGGACACGCGCCCCACCGGAGAAATCGCAGCCAGATTGCACGGCATGGCACACGACGAAATTGCCGGCCTGATCGCTTCCGGCGCCGGCGAAGTTCGGCATCTGATCGAGACCATCGGGGAACTTGAGGCGGACATGGCCAGGGCCGCCCGCAAGGAAAAAAGGCAGGCGGGCGAAATCGCCAGGCTGCGAGCCCGGCTCAGCGAACTGGAATCGGGAGACGGAAGCCCGGCCGTTGGCGGAGCGGGACAGCTGGACCATTTCAGGAGACTGAAAAAGGAATTCGCGAAGATGTATCATCCCGACAACAGCCCAAGTCCGGACGGGCTGGAAAAGCTGATCCGGTCGGAGATCTTCAAGGAATTCTGGGCGGTCATCGAGGGAATTGAAAAAGGGACGCTGTCACGTTGACGGTTCCGGCCCTCATGCGGCCGCGTCGCGCATCGCTTGGCAGCCATGCCAGGCGCCACCGGGCGAACCTTTCCTGACGACGTGAGGCAGGCATCTCCTGCATGCGCAATCGCGCCTGCGCGTACCGAGGCGAGCATGCAGGGTCTCACCGGGCACAACCGTATCCTGCTTCCGGATTTTCGCAAGGTGACGGGGCAGTTCGACCGGATCGTCTCCACCGAGATGATCGAAGCCGTGGGTCAATCCTGCCGGGAGACCTGTTTCAAGACGCTGTACGACCGGGCAGCATATCCGACGTATCCGACTTGCCGCGCCTGGCGACTGATCCGTTTGCCGACCGGTTGCGTATCAGGTAGGCCTGTTAACGAGTGATGGAAACAGATGGCGCTGAGCGCAACCCGGGTGAATACGGCAGAGCACGACGACCGCATGGACTTCATCGCGCTCATGGCCAGGGTGTGCGAGCAGGATCGTTCGGCTTTCCACCAGGTCTTTGCGCATTTCGGGCCTCGGGTGAAATCGCTGATGCTCAAGAGCGGAGCCGATCCCGCGCTCGCCGAGGACATCGTGCAGGACGTATTCGTGGCGGTCTGGCGAAAGGCAGGCCAGTATGCTCCCGAGCGCGGTGCGGTCGGCACCTGGATCTTCACGATCGCCCGCAACATCCGTATCGACAGGTTGCGGCGTCTGTCTTCCCAGCCTTACGAGGATATTGAGGCGATCGAGCTGGTCGACGATCAACCCGACGCCGAACAGGAGATGGAGGCCGTCCAGCGGGCGGAACTGGTCGCCGGCGCGCTGGTCGAACTGCCCGCAGATCAGCGAGAGGTAATCGAACTGGCGTATCTGCACGATCTCCCGCAGAGCGAAATCGCCAGCCGCCTGGCACTGCCGCTGGGCACCGTCAAATCCCGCATGCGCCTGGCATATGCGAGACTGAAGCAGAAACTGGAAGAAAAGATATGACGATCGCCCATCATCTGGATGACGCGACCCTGATGCGTTACGCGAGTGGAGACCTCGATGAGGCATTTCTCGTGGTCGTGGCCTCGCATCTGGCCATGTGCGACCATTGCCGGCACGCGGCCCGCAAGGCGGAAGAACTCGGCGGCGAATTGCTGGAGGAGGCCGAAGCCGCGCCCGTGCAGGCGGGATCCTTCGAAGCGGTCATGAACAGGCTGGACACGGCCGAAACCGGCGATGCAGTTCAGCCTTCGCCACGACCGTTTGGCTCCGCCGGTTCCGATGTACCGCTGCCGCTTGCCCGGCGCATTGGCGGACGGCTAGACGACATAGCCTGGCGCACGATCGCACCGGGCGTCAAAAAGCATGTGATCGCTACGCAACCTAACTCGCCTTCGGCGCTTTACATGCTGTGGGTTGCGCCCGGAAAGGCTGTGCCCGAACACGGCCATGGCGGCGCCGAACTGACGCTGATCCTCTCCGGCGCCTATCGCGATGCTTTCGGCATCTTCGGTCCCGGCGACATCGCCGACCTCGACGAACATGTCGAGCACCAGCCGCGCGTCGAGGATGGCGCCCCGTGCATCTGTCTTGTCGCGGCCGAAACACCGATCCGGTTCAAGGGCATCGTCAGCAGGCTGTTGCAGCCATTCGTCGGCATTTGAGCCATCGCATGTCCGCAAGCAATCCATGGAATGTCGCATGGATCACCGGCGCCAGTTCGGGCATCGGACGCGAACTGGCAATTCTGCTGGACGGCAAGGCGGAAGCAATTGCCGTGTCGGCGCGCTCCTCGGACAAACTGGAAGAATTGGCCGCGCTGGCCCGAAATGTGAAACCCCATCCCCTCGACGTCACCAACGAAGCCGCCGTGGAGCGATGTGTCGATGCTATAGAGACGGAACACGGACCCATCGATCTGGCGGTCTTCAGCGCCGGGGCGTGGACGATCATGAATGCCGGGGAAATCGATGTTGCCGCTATACGGCGCGGCATCGAGGTCAACTATATGGGTGTCGTCAACGCGCTGGCCGCCATCGTGCCGCGCATGAAACGGCGCGGGGCCGGCCATATCGCCATCGTCGCATCGATTGCTGGCTACAGGGGCCTGCCGAGATCGGCGGCTTACGGCCCGACGAAGGCAGCGCTGATCAATCTGGCCGAAAGCCTGAAGAGCGAACTCGAACCGCATGGCATTGCCGTCTCGCTCGTCAATCCCGGCTTCGTCGATACGCCCATGACCCGCGACAACCCCTTTCCGATGCCGTCCCTGATGAAAGCGGAAGACGCCGCGCGTCAATTGCTTTTGGGGCTCGAACGCAGGCGCTACGAGATCATCTTCCCGCGCGGCTTCGTTTATGCGCTCAAGCTCCTGCAGATCGTGCCCAACCGGGTCTTTTTCTGGTACGTGTCCAGTTTCGTGATGGGCCGCCGACGCCGCTCACGCGGCTGAGGGTTTTTCCAGCCGGTACACGCCGACATCGATCGAGCCGTCGAGAAACCCCGCCTCGCAATAAATGAGATAATAACGCCACATGCGGCCGAAACGCTCGTCGAAACCGAGCGCGGCGATCTGCGGCCAGTTCTCGTCGAAACGGCGGCACCATTCGCGAAGCGTGCGCGCATAGCTTTCTCCGAAGCACTGGCTGGCCGCCGGGACGAGACCGGCCTTTCTGGCATGTTCGTCAATGCTCTGCTTTGTCAGCAGCATGCCGCCAGGAAAAATGTAGCGCTGGATGAAGTCCGCCGAACGGCTGTAGGAGTCGAAACGCTTCTCTTCGATGGTAATCGCCTGGATCGCCGCACTGCCACCCGGGCGCAACCGGTCGTGCAGCGTCTTGAAATAGGTCTCCCAGTAGGTTTGACCCACGGCTTCGATCATCTCGATGGAAACGATCC
>JAGRLL010000235.1 GCA_020441855.1 Nitratireductor sp. | reverse complement strand
TGGCGATCCAACACCGGCGGATTCGAGAGTCTTTTCAAGGTACTTGAATCGTTCGGTGAAAGTTCAAGCAGAGATTCAAGCAAGCCGGCCACGGCAATCTCGGCCGCTCGACCGGCGCCGCCGTCGCGCACCTTGAGCGCGATGCCCAGACCCTGTTCGGGCAAGGCGGCGATGAAGCCCCCTTCCGCGCCGGATTTGGCGAAGGCCCTGCCCTTGAGCGCCTGCATGATGATAGTGCTGCCGTCACCCGTTCCGCCGACCATTTCGGGATGCGCAAAGCAGGCGTCGCGAATGCGCAACATCGCCTTGCCGCGCATGGCACTGCCGCCCTCGCCCACCGAAAACCGGGCGAACGCCTTCGCCAGGGCGTCGAGCGGAATGGCGTAGGTCGGGATCGAGCAGCCGTCGATGCCCCAATTGTCCGTTCCGTGACGCGCGCCTGTCACCTCCTCCATGATGCCCGCGATGGCGCGCTGCACGGGATGGGCGTATTCCACATAGCCTTGCGTAGGCATGGCCTCGTGCACAGCGAAGGCGAGAAAACCGGAATGCTTGCCCGAGCAATTGTTGTGAATGGCTCCGGGTTCCTCGCCCGCGCGCACGAGCCGGTACTCGTCCTCCTTCAGATGCGGCAATTGCGCGCCGCATTCCAGGCATTGCGGCGTGAGTCCCGCCTTGGCAAGAATCTCGGTTGCGCCGGTAACATGGATGTCCTCGCCATGATGTGAAGCGCAACAAAGCGCGACATGCCGTTCCTCGAAGCCAAAGCGGTCGGCGGCGCCCGATTCGATCACCGCCAGCGCCTGGAACGCCTTGACCGAGGAACGCGGGAAGACCGGGCGTTCCGCCTCGCCAAAGACGGAGACCAGACCGCCACCGGCGTCGGCGACGACGATGTCGACCTCATGGCGGCTTTCGACCATGGGGCCGCGCGTGATTTCGACGATGGCAGGGGGACGGGCTTTCATGCGACACTCCGCGCAAGGCAAAGAAAACGGCTTACCACCATCGCATCTTTTGCGGAACGGGATCGTAGCCGCTGGTGCCCCAGGGATTGCAGCGCGAAACGCGCCAGAAGGCAAGCCAGCTTCCCGGAACCAGACCGTAGCGGGCAATCGCCTCATAGGCATATTCAGAGCAGGTCGGCTGGTGCCGGCAGGAATTGCCGATGAAACCCGAAAGGGTCAGCTGGTAAAGGCGCACGAGGCCGATGCCGAGAAGCCGGCCCGGCGTTCTGGGCCACGGGCCGGCATAGTTGCGCCCCTTGTGGCGTGATCCGGCATGATCGTGACGGGGATCTGCGTGTTCGTCCGCCGCGCCGTCGACAGGTTCAGGGCACACGGAACCGGATTCCAGCCGCGTTCAGCGCGTTGACGGCGGCGGCCTTGGTCTGCTTCTGCTTTTCTTTCCGCGCGGCCTGTTCGGCCCGGATCGCGTCGGCGCGTTCGCCCGAGCCCTTGGCCTCGATCTGTTCGATGCAGTCGACCACGGCATCGAAGGTGAGCAGGGTAGAGGCATGGCGGGCCTTGTAGTCGCGCACCGGCTCGAGATAGGCGAATTCGGCGAACTTGCCCTGAGGCGGCGGGCCGCCTTCCTTGAGCATGGCATACATGGTCTTGCGCAGCGCCTTGAGTTCGCCGGCGGTGGCGCCGATCACGTTGCGCGCCATGATCGAGGACGAAGCCTGACCGAGCGCGCAGGCTTTCACCTCATGGGCGAAGTCGGTGACGATCCTCCCCTCGGGGCGATTCTCCATCTTCAGATCGACAATGACGGTGGAGCCGCAGAGCTTGGAATGGGCCTTCGCCGTGGCATCGGGACTGTCGAGGCGGCCGATGCGCTCGATATTGCCGGCGTAGTCGAGGATTTTGGCGTTGTAGACGTCGTCGAGCATGTTGAACGATCCGAATAGCGGCCTTTTGCCCAATATAGGTCTTCACCCGAACCGCGTCGAGGCGTTCCGCAGCCGCCCGCTCCACCACCTCGCGACATTCCCGCCCCCTCGAAACGCCAAAAGCCCCGGCGCTGGGCCGAGGCTTCCGGAGAAAAAGTTTGAGACAAACCCCTGATTTGGCTCAGACTCGTGTCTGGCGGCCGGTCCGCTTAGTAGCAGACCTTGACCTTCTTCCAGACGGGATAGCCGTAAGGCGTCCACACCTTGTGCTTTTCCCAGTGACAGGCCGGGCCGTAATAGACCGGCGCGCCATATACGGGGGCACCGTAAGCCGCGTTGGCCGCAAGGCCGCCGAGGAAGAGACCGCCGACGAAAGCGGCGGCTGCCTTGCCACCGGCATGTGCTTGGGTGGGGGCTGCCAGCGAACCGGCGGCGACGAGTGCGATGGCGGCAAAGCCGGCGATCGCGGAAGTGCGAAGAGTGTTCGTGTTCATGGTCTTTCTCCTTGTCAAAGGCTTGTCATCACAAATCGGCGTTTTCTCTCGCCGGCCAACTTGAAATAGCACTCGCCCTTCCCCCATCGCGTGCATTTCGACACATGATGCATGGATTGCGCCAAGTCGTTTTTTCAATTGAATTCAGTACTTTGTGGGAGAATGCGACCGCTGGCCGATCAGAATGGCCCATAGAAAAGGAGAAAGCCCCGGTCGGGGGAACCGGGGCTTTCTGACCAGGCAGGCTACCGATTTCAGTAGCCATAGCCCGGACGGCGATGATGGCCGTAACGTTCGTGGCGGTGATGGCGGCGCCAGTCCTGGCGGCGGTTGTACTGGCCGTAATGGCGGGGCGCGGGGTATGCCGGCGCGACATAGATGGGGGTGCCATGGGCGTAGCTGTTGGCGACGATCCCGCCGACGATCAGTCCGCCGACCAGGGCGGCGATGGCTGCGTCGTTGGCTTCGGCCTTGCCGGGAGCCGCAACCGCGCCGGCTGCGGTGATGGCGAGTGCCGCAAGGCCTGCGATGGCGGTGCCGCGAAGGGTCTTGATGTTCATCATGGTTCTCCTTTGGCGGAAGCCCGTCCGGGTTCCGGGGTTCGTCCTCGACCGTCATTTCCGGCCGGTGCGTTTCGATGGAGGCAATTTCGCAGATCGCGGCTGAACCGAGCCTGAACGGTGAAATGGGCTCTTGTTCAGGCTGGCGCGACGCGGGCGAACACGCGGGAAGCCGGCAATTGCGAAGCCGGCACAGCGGGCTATATAAGAAGTGAACGACGGCCCCCTTGTCGCTGGGGTGCCCAGGGCGCCGGCTGGACAGGGCAGACTATCCCGCCAACGGCTCGGACACGCTCCAGACAGGCGAAAGGGCCATGCAGGAGATCAAAATGGACGCCATCATCAAACCCTTTCGTGAGAGCGCACAACGCAAGGTGCTGCCCAAGACGGAACGGCCCAGCCGGGAAGAAGCCGAGCAGGCGGTGAGCACTTTGCTGCGCTGGATCGGCGAGGATGTTGGGCGCGAGGGCTTGATCGACACGCCGTCGCGCGTCGCCAAGGCGTATCTGGAGATGTTCTCCGGCTATGACGAGGACCCGCAGGAAGCGCTGGGGCGCACCTTCGAGGAAGTCGGCGGCTATGACGACATGGTCTTGGTCAAGGACATCGCCTTCCATTCGCATTGCGAACACCACATGGTGCCGATCATCGGCAAGGCGCATGTCGCCTATCTGCCAGACGGACGGGTTCTCGGCCTTTCCAAGATCGCGCGAACGGTGGAGATTTTCGCGCGCCGCCTGCAAACGCAGGAAAACATGACGGCGCAGATCGCACAGACCATCGACGAGGCCCTGGCGCCGCGCGGCGTTGCGGTGATGATCGAGGCCGAGCACATGTGCATGGCGATGCGCGGCATCCGCAAGCAAGGCTCGACGACGACGACGACCTGTTTCACCGGCCAATTCAGGCACGAGGCGTCCGAGCAGGTCAATTTCATGACGCTGCTGCGCTTCGGCAAGGAATAATTCCCTCCCCCCAACCGCCATTGCGGGCGCGGGTTCAACAGCGGGCAGATCATGACCGACAAGCTTTTTCCCGAGCCGGGCGACAAGACGCAGCTCGAGAGCGGTGAAATCCTGACACCGCGTTTCGACGCCAACGGGCTGGTGACGGCGGTGGTTACCGACGCGGACAGCGGCGAATTGCTGATGATCGCCCACATGAACGCCGAAGCGCTCAAGAAAACGCTCGATACCGGGCAGGCCTGGTACTGGAGTCGCTCGCGCGGCGAATTGTGGCTGAAGGGCGGGACATCGGGCGAGATCCAGGCGGTCGAGGAAGTCCGCGTCGATTGCGATCAGGATGCCGTGTGGCTCAAGGTGCGTCCGCAAGGCCGCGGCGCCGCCTGCCACACCGGCAGACGGACCTGCTTCTACCGCCGGGTCGAGGGCAATGGCGAGACAAGCCGGCTAATCGCCGACGGTGGGCCTGCGCTGTTCGATCCCCGGATGGTCTACGGCTCGAAGAAATCCGGCCAGTAGGCCGAAATGCCGCATCGCGTCGCCCACCGAGCGCCAGATTCACGAAATAATCACGACTGAAGTACTATTTTATCCGGTTAGAAGGGCGCGAAGCCCTGCAACCCGTGGGGCAAGACCATGTTTTCGATGCGCCACACCAAGGCGACAGAAGCCCATCCTGTCGATCCGGGCGAAACCGAGACAACCGACGTGGAGATCGCGCAGGACGGTTTCGACGATCTGGCCGGAGAAGATGCCGGCGTGTCCGGCGCCGACATTTCGCAGCCGGCGGCTCCAGCCAGGCCCGCCAGGGATTTGCCGACCGAGCGGCCGCCGGTTCAAGCGGCGCGACGCCCGCAAAGAGGCGGAGTTGCGCTGGCGCTGGGCGGTGGCGTCGCCAAGGGCTGGGCCCATATTGGGCTGCTGCGCGCCTTCGACGAAGCGCATGTACCGATCCGTATGATCGCCGGCACCTCGATCGGCGCGCTGGTCGGCGGCTGCTATCTCGCCGGCAAGCTGGACGAACTGGAGGAGTTCGCCCGTTCGCTCACCGTACCGGGGATCTTTCGGCACATGGATTTCGCGTTGCGCGGTGCAGGCCTGATTTCCGGCCATCGCCTGGCGACGCGCATGGCCGCGCATCTGGGCGAAATGCGCATTGAGGATCTGAGAGGCGAGTTCGTCGCGATTGCCACCGATATCGCCACCGGCCACGAGATCTGGCTGCATGACGGGCCGCTCGTCGAGGCGATACGCGCCTCCTACGCCTTGCCGGGCGTGTTCTCGCCGGTCAAGCACAATGGCAGGACCCTCGTCGACGGCGCACTCGTCAATCCGGTGCCGGTATCGGCCTGCCGGGCCTACGAACCCGATGTCGTCATCGCCGTCGACCTCAACAGCGAAACCTTCGGGCGCGGCACGGTCATCCGCTCCTCACACTACAAGACACCCGATGTTGAGCCCGTCAGCGAGCCTGTCGCCGAGCCCGTGGAAGCGGCCGAGGATGCGGGCAAGGCTTCGTCCTGGCTGTCCTTCCTGAATTCGACCGATCACGGCGCCAGGGCCGCAGAAATGCAGAAGCGCCAGATTCGTTCATTGACGCATCCGCAGGTGCAACCCCAGACACGGCTTGGCGTGACCGGCGTGATGATCGAAGCGTTCAACATCATCCAGGACCGCATCGCGCGCGCCAGGATGGCCGGCGACCCACCCGACTACACCATTCGTCCGAAGCTGTACGACATTGGGCTGGCCGACTTCCACAAGGCGGACGATGCGATCCGTATCGGTTATGAGGAAGCCAGAAGCCGCATTCGCGATCTGGTCGACCAGGGCGAACTGGCAAGGGCATAGTCCGGTTTTCCCAAGCACTTCCGGCACTCTTGTTTGAGTGCCTTCGGCGCTGTTGTCCGTCCGGTTTCCCGGTCGCGCGTCGTCTTGTGCGCTAGCGCCCTGCCCTCCTGTATGGCTTGCGCCGGGACCTCCGTCCCGGCGTCCGTTCACGGGCTGGTGCCCTGCCACGGAGGGGAGTCAGGCGGTGGCGATGTAGTTGCGCAGTTCCTCGGCGTCGCGCTCGATCTGCTCCATGCGCCGCTTCACGACATCGCCGATCGAGATGATCCCGGTCAGACGGCCACCCGAAACCACCGGCAGATGGCGGAAACGGTGCCGGGTCATGAGCGTCATGACATGATTGATGGTGTCGTTCTCGCCGCAGGAGACGACCTTGCGCGTCATGCAGGTCGAAACCGGCTGGTCGAGCGTTTCCACGCCGCGCTCGGCGATCTCGCGCACCACGTCGCGCTCCGAAATGATACCGCACACCTTGCCATCCTCGTCAGTCACCACGATGGCGCCGATCTTCCTCTCCGAAAGCGTCTCGACAATGGCCGAAAGCGACGTGTCAGTCCCGGCCGTGACCACCTCGCGTCCCTTGTCAGTAAGTATCGATGCTACCGTCATTTCGCCTCCTCCGATCGGCCTGTTCGCATTCGTGGCGATACAGGCAATTTCGTCGGCCCGCTCGTCGCGAGCCGTCACCGATACCGGGAGGCGCCCCAACCAGGCGGCAAAGCGTCCACCCGGAATTGTCGGTCAATCTTGCGACGAACCGCCGCAGTTTACAAGTTCGTCCGTGAAACGGCCGTCCTCAGCGGTGGCGGTCGAGCAGCGAGAAGGAGAGTAGCCCGGCCAGAAAACCGCCGACATGGGCCTGCCAGGCGATGGCCACATCCAGGTTCGGCATCACCAATATGCCTGCGCCGGACACAAGATTGATGACCAGCCATGCGAAGAGAAAGGCGAGGAACCCGGGATTGGAGAAGCTCTGGATCAGCGATTGCGCCGGTCCGTGGACGTTGAGCGCCATGCCCCGCCTGCCAACAAAGGCGAAACGCGCGGCTGCCCCCATGTAACCGGAGACGACGGCGGAAGCCCCGATGACCGGCACCATTTCGCCGGAATAGGAAAGATAATGCGCCCCGGCTCCGGCAAGCGAGGCAAGCAGCGCGAGCACGATCGCTTTCAGCGAGCCCAGACGGCGAACCACCGGACTGCCGAAGGCCACGAGCCAGAGCAGGTTGACGAGCAAATGGATCCAACTCCCGTGCAGCAGGGAATAGGTGACCGGGCTCCACCAGGCGGCCGCCTGGATGGGAAGTTCGGCCGCATGCATGCCGTAGCGCAGCGGTATGAAAGCGAAGGCCGCGACCATCCAGAGGTTCTGCTCGTTTGTCAGCAGATATTCCCGCACGGCGTGAATGGCGATCAGCATTGCAGCGAAAATGGCGATCAGGACGGGAAGGTTGATCATGGGTTCCGAACCGGGACCACCGCGCCCCGGCGGCCATCCCCGCGCGCCGGTCTCCGGCTTGCGGTCGTCAAAATCCTCATTCGTCACTGCGGCAGGCCCCCTTGTGAAGTCGAGTTGGAAGTCGCGCCAGCGTGCGTTCTGACATACGGCCGGGCAAGACTGGAAGACAGGAATGGCCGAAGGGGGCCGAAGATGCAAAGAAAAACCGCCTGATCGCGATTGCGATCAGGCGGTCGGTCGAGTCCCCCATTTGCCCCGTCCAGGCATGTCTAGCCACTGAAGCCCATATGCGCCGGAAACTCATCCCGGCAGGCTCGAATTTCTTAACCCCGTTTTCGACGCCCTGTTAACGTCTTCGTTTTTGTTGTTGAACGAAAGCTCTCTCTTTTCAGTTGGATATGCAAGCTAAACCATTTGTTAACCTTAACGAAACGGGCCTGTGGGCAAAGGCCAACCGCCTGTGAATCGCCGGCGTGACGCCATTTGGCTCTCCCCTTCCGTCTGGCAAAACACGTCTTGCGCCACGCCACTGGCACAACTCCTGCAACGCATCGGGTGCTGACAACAAAATACGAGCCGGGTGTCCGGTTTCGGGACAGTTCTTCGCATTGGCCGGCAATTCCGGCCCCCGCAAAGAGCAAAAACGGACAAATGGCCGACACAGACGAAACAGGGGATGGACCAAAGTGAGACAGGAAACATCGAAGAAGCTGTTCAGCTACTGGAACAGATTGTGCGGCAACCGCCCCGCTCCGGAACGTAGCGAGATCGAGCCGAGCGACATACGCGACATCCTGGGCGACACCTTCATCCTGGAAGTCTCGCAGCGGATGCGAACCATCTCCTTCCGTCTGGCCGGAACCCGGCTTTGCGCCGCCTATGGGCGCGAACTCAAGGGACTGGGCTTTCTGGCACTGTGGCAGGAAGACGACAATTTCGAGGTCGCGCAGTCGATCTCGCAGGTCTATCGCGACCAGATTCCGGTGCTCATCAGCTACACAGGCGCAACCGATGACTCCCGTTTCGTGGAATTCGAGGCGATCCTTCTGCCTTTGATGCCGGCAGCCGACGGAAATGCCAGGATCCTCGGTATCGCCGCGCCGCGCAAACAGCCCTTCTGGCTTGGCGCGGAACCGATCGTTTCCAACCATTTGCAGCATATCCGCCCCATCGAGGTGACGGCCGAGACCCCGCCACTCGCCCCGCATGGCGACTATCCCGAGATCGGCGAGGACACCGCCGCGCCGCGCCGTGTGGCGCATCTGACGGTCATCGAAGGCGGTCGCGAGTGAAGTAAAAGGGTAAAAAAGGTTTGCAAGCGCGCGTGCGTTACAAAAGATTAACCGCGCGCGGTAATACTGGCCCTCGGAAAAACGATAATAGCCGAGAGCTGCAATGGTGGTTGCCGCCGAGAAGCAACAAACAATCGAATTGACGGAACAGGAGCGGCAGTACCAACGCGTCGACCTGACCCTTTTCGGGCGTTACATGCTTTCCAATCGTCAGGAATTTCCCTGCCAGGTACTCAACATGTCACCGGGCAGCGCCGCCATGGTCGCTCCGCTGAGCGGCGACATCGGCGAACGGGTGGTCGCCTATATCGATCATGTCGGCCGGCTTGAAGGCATTGTGCTGCGTACGCTCGACAACGGCTTCGTGATGAGCGTCAGCGCCACCGAGCGCAAGCGGGACAAGCTTGCCGCCAAGCTGACCTGGCTGGCAAACCGGCACGAACTCAACCTGCCCGAAGACCGGCGCCACGAACGCGTGGTGCCGCGCCAGCGCAACGCCGAGATCCGCCTCGAAGACGGACGGACCTACCGCACGCGCATCATCGACCTGTCGCTTTCGGGAGCGGCCATCGAACTGGATGTCCGGCCAGCGATCGGCACGGTGCTGTGGGTCGGCAATCTGCGTGGCCGTGTCGTTCGTCATTTCGACGAGGGCGTGGCCATCGAGTTCGCAGTCATCCAGAGCCGGGATTCGCTGGAAGGCTTCCTGCAAGGCGCCGCAATCTAGAATCACGAAGCGCGGCGCCAATCGCGCTCATCCCTAACACTTCCCAAATCGTCCCGATAACCGACCGGTAACCAGTCCCGGCCGGTTATTGCCGCTTCAACGTCCGACACTGCCCTTACCGCCACTCCCCGCCTCGGGACGGTGGCTCATGCCCATTGTTTTCATTGGATAATTGCGCGATGGCGGATCGATACAATTTCATTCAAATTTGAATCAAATACAATTATCATTTAGCTTAATTACAATTATACTTTACCTCAAACGTTATGTCCGAGATTTTTTGAAAGTAAAATTGTCTGTGTCATCTTCTCCCAAGTTAACGGGGAAGAACAATGACAATCAACAACAAAATAGTATTTGCGACTATTGTCGCACTTGGCGCACTGGGAGCAGCGCATTCGGCCAACGCCCAGGGCGGCATGTCACACATGACCGTAACCGGCAGAACCACACAGCCAATCGGTCATTACGAGTATTGCAAGGTGTATCGGGCTGATTGCTCGATCCGCACTTCCGATACGAAGCCGATGCAGCTCACCAGGGCGCGCTGGGGCGAACTGGTGCAGGTCAACGACAAGGCCAACCGCAGGGTACAGCCCGTCACCGACCAGGAATTCTATCATGTCGAGGAATACTGGACCTATCCCGACCGGTTCGGCGATTGCGAGGACTATGTCCTGCTCAAGCGCAAGATGCTGATGCAACTGGGATGGCCGGCAAGTTCCCTCCTGGTCACCGTGGTACGGCAGGCCAATGGTGACGGGCATGCCGTACTGACAGTGCGCACCGACCGCGCCGACTATGTGCTCGACAATCTGCGGAACGAGATCGTGGCGTGGAACGAAGCAGGTTATCGCTACCTGAAACGTCAGTCGGCCAGCTTCTCCGGTGCCTGGGAAGGCATCGACGATTCCCGCTCAAGCGTCGTGGGGAGCGTGAACTGACCTGATCCGCCGATTGCCGGACCGCATCCCCCAAGAGAGCTCCAGGCAGCAGGCGCAAAAGAAAGACCCGGTCGCGTCCCCACCCTCCCCGTCCCCAAGACCGGGTCCGGGAGTCGGTTCATCGTCCCCTGAACCGACTCCCACCCAATTTCGAGACTGTCCCGATGCCGCCGGCCCTGCCGGCGGCATTTCTGTTTGCCGTTTGTTTACGACAAACACGAAATTTCAGGTCCGCAAGAACCGAAGCAACCTGCCCTGCACACGCACAAGGGGGGGCGCTGCCGCACCGAGGGCATGCGTTACGGCATGCCGGCAGGCTCCCGTCCGGACATCTGCCGTTTCCATCCGTCGCTGATAAGCTTCTGGACACCGCGCGACTGCCCCCATGCGGGTGCAATTGGACGAGACCGGCGAAGATGCCGGCGCACCGGACTCTCGTCCCATGCCGGCATTCGTTCGCGCGTATCCGGGCGCGTTCTTCGAGGAATTGTCTAGTCGAGGTCGATGTCGAGGATCGCCA
>JAGRLL010000234.1 GCA_020441855.1 Nitratireductor sp. | reverse complement strand
GCGCTCGCCCTCGCCGATCACCACACGACCGTCGATATCCAGATTGTTCAGTTCCGAACGCATGGCGTCCACCGCGGCCTGGTCGGCAGCCTTTTCATCGCCATGGCCGCGCAGGCGGGCGGCGGCAACGGCTGCACGCTCGGTCACGCGGGCGAGTTCGATGGTCAGGACACGGTCGAGCACGCGTTGCGGGACCTGTTGCGGCGAATCCTTTTGCTGCGTGGGTGCGCTCATCTGACTGCTCCTCGATCTTTGATTGCCGGACCTATCCGCCATGGACAGCGCAATTGCAATGGCGGCGAATGCACCGGACACAATAAAATCGTTTTGAATGAACGGCGTGCGGCCCGGTAAAGGCACGGGCGGCCGGCGCGGCCTGTTCGCCGAACGCCATGCCGGCGACCCGCGAGATCGCTCGCCGCTTCACATGGAACGTCCGTATGCGTGCGCCGGCACGGTGAAGATCGCGGCCAGGCCGCCATGCGCGGTATCGAGTTCCAGACGCCCGCCCCAGGCTTCGGCGATCTCGCTTGCGATGGCCAACCCAAGCCCGGTGCCGCTTGGCATGCCGTCCAGACGTCCGCCGCGCGACAGGGCCGTTTCGATCTCCGCAGACGGAATCCCGGCACCGTCGTCCTTCACGATGACAGTGATGTCCGTGTCATTGCTGCGGGCGGAGATTTCCACCACGCCGGAGGCGTGCCGGGCGGCATTCTCGATCAGGTTGCCGAGCGCCTCCGCCAGGTCGTCGGGGTCGATTCGGGCTACAAGATCTCCGTCCGCGCCTGTCTTCCACTGACGCCGCGCACCGTCGGGCGTCCGCGACACGACCGCAACGACTCTCGATATCGTCTCGTGCACCCGTGTGGCGGCGTCGGGATTGTCGGCAGCCATTCTGGCGCGCGCCAATTGCCGGTCGACATGACGCCGCATCGTGCCGGCAACATGCTCTATCTCCTCGGCTATTGCCGTTTCGCCCTTCGACTTCAACCTCTCGATATCGCCGGCCAGAACCTGCAACGGCGTCTTCAGTCCGTGCGCCAGATCAGCGGCACGCGCGCGCGCCCTGGCAATCTGCTCCTCGCGCGCCTCCAGCAAGGCATCCAGTTCCACCGCCAGAGGCCGGATTTCATCCGGAAATCCCTGCCCCAGCCGATTCTCCTTGCCCGTCCTGACGTCCGTGAGCCGTTCGCGAAGGGCAACCAGCGGCCTGAGGCCGACGGTAATCTGCGCATAGGCCGCGCCGACGAGAAAAACACCCAGCAACGCCAGATAGGGGACCAGATCGACGGCAAAGGCCCTGCTCGCAACTGCAACGTCGTTTGCATTCTGCGCAACGACCACGCGCACCGTCCCGGCACCCAGACGCTCCGGCAATGTCACGCTGCGCTCGACGGCGATCAGGTCCACGCCGTTCGGGCCGGCAATGTGATGGCGATGGACCGAGCCGTCCGCAAGTTCATCGTCGGGGAGCGCAAGCTTCTGGTCCCACAGCGAGCGCGAACGCAACAGGGCCCGACCCGTGGCGACCTGCCAGTACAGTCCCGACAAGGGGCGACCGAAGCGCGGATCGGCGGGGGCCTTGGCGACCGACAGCCGGCCGTCCGCATCGCTGCCGAGACCGGCCAGAACCTGCTCAAGCTGGACCTCCAGCTCTGCCTCGATGCGCCGCTCGACGTGGTTCTGGAAAAGCAATGTCAAACCAAGCGCCGAAAGCATCAGGGCGGCGATGACCGAAACCGCTCCCGCGGCGAAAAGGCGAACACGCAGCGAGCCGGTCTTCACGCCTTTTCGCCCCCGATTTCGTAACCGAAGCCGCGCCTGGTTTCGATGATTCCGGGGCCGACCTTCTTGCGCAATCGCGCAACCGCCGCTTCCAGCGCGTTTGTTTCGCGGGCATCGTCGTCGCCGTAGAGGTGTTCCAGCAATTCGCTGACTGTAACGACCCTTCCGCGGTGATGCATGAGGTAGGACAAGAGCCGGTATTCGAGCGGAGAAACCGCTATTGGCACGCCATTGCGCGCGACGCGCATCTGGCGTGTATCGAGGCTGATCGGACCCGCCTCGACAATTGGGGCGCCGAGACCAACCGAGCGCCGGATCAGCGCACGGATACGGGCCAGCAATTCCTCCATGCGGAAAGGCTTGGGCAGATAATCGTCCGCCCCGGCGTCGATGCCCTCGACGCGTTCCGCCCAGGCGCCGCGCGCCGTCAGCACGAGAACGGGAACAGTGCGCCCGCCGGCGCGCCAGCGTTTGAGGACAGTCAGGCCGTCCATTTTCGGCAGGCCCAGGTCGAGCACGATGAGGTCGTAATCCTCCGTGTCGCCGCGAAACCAGGCCTCCTCTCCGTCGCTGGCGGTTTCGACGACATAACCCGCCGCCTTCAGCGTCGTGACGATGTCTTCGGCAATCCGCCGTTCGTCTTCGACGAGGAGGATGCGCATCAATCGTCCCCGTGCTCGATGATCCGGGCGGTCAGCGCATCGACATGCATCTCCCGCAAATGGCCGGACGGCGTGATGATCTTCAATTCGTAGACATAGCGGCCGTCTTCATTGTCGAACTCGACGCCGACCACCTCTCCATCGATCCTTGCGGAAACGGCTTCGAGCACCTGGCTGAGCGGCTTCGCCTTGCCGCTTTCCAGCGCCTGGCGCGCGCGTTCGTGATCGTCGTCGTCCGCAAGCGCAACGCCGCAAAGCAAAAGAGCGGCAAGCAACGCCGCCAGGAAGGTGCCGGGAACCGTTTTCATTAGGGTCTCAATAGTGCGTACAAGCTGACAATTCCCTGACATCGATCAACAGCATGCCGTCAGGGCGAGTGTGCGAGGGTCGTCGCCATCGGGACATTCCGTCCCGGACAAAACCAGATTGGAGATTACCCATGCGCAGAATGCTCATCGTTCCCGCCCTCGTACTGGCAGTCGCGACGATTGCCGCTCCGGCCTTTGCCTCCAACGACGATTCCGGTGCCATGAAGCCGCAATCGAACTGGATGACGATCGAACAGCTCACCCAGAAGCTGACCGGCGAAGGCTACAAGGTCCGTCAGATCAAGGTCGAAAGGAAAGGCTACGAAGTCTACGCCATCGACAAGGAAGGACGCCGGCTCGAAGCCTATATCGATCCGGTCACCGGCGCGCTCCTCGAAAGCGAATCCGGCGAGGACGACTGATGTCGAATCCAGGCGAAGACCTCACCGCCGGGGGCCTCGCGCCTCCGGCAGTGCCGGGCGGCACGGCAAGGACCGTCATGGTCTGGGATCCGCTGGTCCGGCTGTTCCACTGGTCGCTCGTCATTGCGTTCGTCACCGCGTGGGTGACGGGCGAGGAGTTCAAGTCGCTGCACCAGAATGCGGGCTATGCGATTGTCGGCCTGCTGGTGGTGCGCGTGCTTTGGGGGCTTGTGGGAAGCCGTCACGCGCGCTTTGCCGATTTCGTCTACCGCCCTGCCGCCGTGGCCGGCTATCTGACCGACACAATGTTCCTGCGCGCCAAGCGCTATATCGGTCACAATCCGGCAGGCGGCGCGATGGTCATCGCGCTGATGGCGATGCTGTCGGCAACGACAGCGAGCGGAATCATGATGACAACCGATGCCTGGTGGGGCGTGCGGTGGGTCGAGGAAGCGCATGAAGTGGCGGCGAATCTGACCGTGGTGCTTGTCGGGCTGCATCTTGCCGGCGTCTTCGTGGCCAGCGTCGAACACCGGGAGAACCTCGTGCGGTCCATGATCACTGGGCGAAAGCGCCCCATGTGACGAGTCTTGGCGTCCAGTGGATGCAAACCTTCGGCCGCACGGGCATAACCTGTCCCTGCGGCCGATTTACGCTTTGCGGCAGCGCTAGTTTTCGATGCGGATCATCTGCGGCGCGGAGACCAGGTGTCCGTCCTCGCCAATCTTTTCAAGCGCGTTGCGGATGGCAAGTTCGGTCGTCTTGTGCGTGACCATGATGATGGTCTGATGGTCGTCCTGCTTTTTGGCTGCTTCCTGCTTTGCAGGCGTATGCTGGACGATTGAGGCGAGCGAAATGTTTTCGTTCGCCATCCTCGTGGCGACCGAGGCAATGACGCCGATCCTGTCGTGAACATTGATGCGGATGAAATAACCGCCGGCGTGGGCGCGCATGCGCGCCTGCCTGTAGGGCGCCAATTGCGCGGCCGGAGCGCCAAAGGCGGGCGCATATTGCTGGCCAGGCCGCGACTTGGCGATGTCGGCGATGTCGCCTGCCACCGCCGAAGCCGTGGCATCGCCACCCGCGCCCGGTCCCGAAAGAACCAATTGGCCGACAATGTCGCCATCGATGGCGACCGCGTTGGTGACGTCATGGATCTGCGCGATGGCGGAATCGAACGGCACCATGGTGGGGTGGACGCGCTGCTCGATGCCGGTGTCGGTCTTCTGGGCGACGCCGAGCAGCTTGATGCGATAGCCAAGATCGTAGGCCGCCTGAATGTCGGCGGGCGTGATGTTCGAAATCCCCTCGACATAGATCTCGTCGACGGCAACCTTCGTGCCGAAGGCGATCGAGGTCAGGATGGCAAGCTTGTGGGCGGTGTCGAAGCCCTCGACATCGAAGGTCGGATCGGCCTCGGCATAGCCCAGTCGCTGGGCCTCGGCGAGGCAGTCGTCGTAGGAAATGCCTTCGCGCTCCATGCGCGTCAGGATGTAATTGCAAGTGCCGTTCAGGATGCCGAAGACGCGGTTGACGGAATTGGCCGTCAGCGCCTCGCGCATGGTCTTAATGATGGGGATGCCGCCGGCAACTGCCGCCTCGAAGTTGAGGATCAGCCCGTTTTGCTCGGCCTTCATCGCAAGTTCGGTGCCATGACGCGCGAGCAGCGCCTTGTTGGCGGTAACGACATGCTTGCCCGCATCGAGCGCGGCGACGACCGAATCGTGCGCGGGACCGCTGTCGCCGCCGATCAGTTCGACGAAGACGTCGATTGCAGGATCGCGGGCGAGCGCCACCGCATCGTCGAACCATTTCATGGCCGAGAGATCGACGCTACGCTCGCGGCTACGGTCGCGCGCGCAAACGGCGACAACTTCGATGACCCGCCCGCAGCGGTCGGTCAGGAAATTGTGCTTTTCGGCAAGAATGCGGACAAGCGAAGCGCCGACGGTTCCAAGCCCGGCGACGCCGAGGCGCAACGGTTCGGCCATGGCAATCGTTTCCTGTCAAATTCGGTCGAAGGGCTGAAAACGCCCGATCCGCGCCTGGCGGTTATGGGTTCAATCAGCGCCTGGCGGCGATGGGAATGACGTTGTGCAACGTTTCGTCCGCACTGGCAAGGAAGCGCTTGATGTTGCGCGCCGCCTGACGGATGCGGTGCTCGTTCTCCACCAGTGCGATGCGCACGTAATCGTCGCCATATTCCCCGAAGCCGACGCCCGGCGATACCGCGACATTCGCCTTTTCAACCAGCAGCTTGGAAAATTCGAGCGATCCGAGCGCCTTGAATTTCTCGGGGATCGGTGCCCAGGCGAACATGGTCGCCGGCGGCGGCGGCACGTCCCAGCCGGCGCGCGAGAAGGATTCGACCATGACATCGCGGCGCTGCCTGTAGATGTCGCGGGCGACCTCGATTTCGGCGTCCTGCGTGTTGAGCGCGAAAGCGGCGGCGACCTGGATCGGTGTGAAAGCGCCGTAGTCGAGGTAGGATTTGACGCGGGTCAGCGCTGAGACGAGGCGTTCGTTGCCGACGGCAAAGCCCATGCGCCAGCCGGGCATGGAATAGGTCTTCGACATCGAGGTGAACTCGACGGCCGTCTCCATGGCGCCGGGTACCTGCAGGATCGACGGCGGCGGCTCGCCCTCGAAGAAGATCTCGGCATAGGCCAGATCCGACAGCAGGATGATGTTGTGCTTGCGCGCGAAGGCGACCACGTCGCGGTAGAAGTCGAGCGTTGCAAGGCGCGCCGTCGGATTCGACGGATAATTGAGGATGAGCGCGGTCGGCGCGGGAATGGAATGGCGCACCGCGCGTTCCAGCGCGTGGAAGAAATCGTCGTTCGGTTCCGCCTGGATCGAGCGCACCACCGCCCCCGACATGATGAAGCCGAAGGAATGGATCGGATAGGTCGGGTTCGGCACCAGCACGACATCGCCCGGCGCGGTGATCGCCTGGGCCATGTTGGCGAAGCCTTCCTTGGAGCCCAGGGTCGCGACGACCTGCGTGTCGGGATTGAGCTTCACGCCGAAGCGGCGGCCGTAATAGGCGGCGTGCGCCTTGCGCAGACCGGCAATGCCCTTCGAGGCGGAATAGCGATGGGTGCGCGGATCCTGGGCGACCTCGCACATCTTGTCGACGATTGCCTGCGGTGTGGGCAGGTCGGGATTGCCCATGCCGAGATCGATGATATCTGCGCCGGAGGCGCGCGCCGAGGCCTTGAGCCGGTTCACCTGCTCGAAAACATAAGGCGGCAGGCGTCTTATCCTGTGAAAATCGTCCATTTCGGTTCCGAATGTCCTGACAATTCCGCGACGGGCCCGCAACGGCAGTGTGTTGCGCCGCAGCGTATGCGACGTTGTGATTACGCTAGTTCTCGATGGACTTCAAAGCATCGTTGTAGTGCCTGCCTGCCTTTTTGAGCAATATTTCGGTGTCCCTGCGCCTTTTCTCGGCCTCTTCGGCGGTTACACTCTCCGCGTTCTCGTCGGCGGCCGCCTCCAGGCGGCGGCGCAATTGCTCGCGATCCTCGGCACTGAGCGGCTGCGTCCGCGACGCCGGAATGTCGAAGACGTTGGGGGCCTTCCTGTCGGCGGCAGCGGCCTTTTCGCGCATCTGTTTGATGGCTACCTCACGCGATTCTCCCATTTCGGGCTGCGGCGTGAAGCGGTCGCTGGCGGCGGGCGGCGGGGCAACGGACTGAAGCGTCACGTCAGTTTGCTGCGTTGCCGGCGTTTGCTGCGTGGCTGGCGCCTGTTGCGTGAGCGGTTGAGAACCGGAAGAGCGCGAAGTGTCGACTGTCCGGCGCAATGCGGGCTGCCGGGGCTGCACCAGTTCGCTCGAAGGCGGGCTTGAGGCTATCTGCTGCGAAGGAGCCTGCGGCAGCGCCTGGGGATCGCCCGAAAGCGCATTGTCCTCGACTGGAACGCCCGATTGAGCGCCGTCGAACTCGGATGTGACAACCTGCGGCGTCGGTGCAGCCGGCGCGAGGGATTGCCGGGTCGGCGTGCCCACACCGCGAAGTCCGAGGCCCGATCCGGTGCAGCCCGCGATGGTGAGAACAATCGGCAAAAGGACGGCGGGCAAAAGGACGGCGGGCACGAGGGTTGCTGCGCCAGCCGTCAGGGACGGCCGGGAAGGCATGCGCAATCTCCTTGACGCATGGCAAGCTGCTTTCGGATTTCGTGTTCTTGTCCGCATCCGCCGAAGCGCCCACATCCGCCGAAATTGCCGGCCCGTTTTCAGTCCGGGCCTATATCGGCGCCCACATCGAGGTGTCACCGTTTCGTGCCACAAGCCGGCTTCATCGCGGCCTGGCAGTTGCGCTGCACCGCTAAATTGCTACGTGGCGAATGTGGTTGAAATCAGGTAGAAGTGTCAATCGGAGGAGAGGCATGGCTGGCAACGGCAGGAAAAGCGTGGACAAAAGCGCCCATAAGACTGTCGATTCCGCCGGCGCGGCCGCCAACACTTCGCTGTCGAACTACATCATGAAGGACCCGGAAACCTTCGCGCGCAATCTGGCGCGCATGATCGAGCAGGCCGGTCACGCGGCCGCTGCCTGGGTCGCACCACGCGAGGAAGGCCGCCGCCAGGACAATGTCGCCGATTCCTTTTCGGACTTTTCCAAAACGCTCGGCAAGGTTTCCGAGTACTGGCTATCGGACCCCGAACGCGCTCTGACTGCGCAAACGCAACTGTTTTCGCGCTATCTGGAATTGTGGAACAATTCGATCCAGCGCATGGCCGGCGAAAAGGTGGAGGACGTCGTCAAGCCGGAGCCCGGCGACAAGCGCTTCGCCGATCCTGAATGGACGCAGAACCAGTTCTTCGATTTCCTCAAACAGGCCTATCTGCTGACGTCGGGCTGGGTGGCCGATCTCGTCAGCAAGACCGAGGGGCTGGACGAACACACCAAGCACAAGGCGATCTTCTATACCCAGCAGTTGATCAATTCGCTGTCACCGACCAATTTTCCGGCCACCAATCCGGAAGTGCTGCGTGAGACCTTCGCCAGCGACGGCGAGAACCTGGTTCGCGGCATGAAGATGCTGGCGGAAGACATCGCCAGCGGAGACGGCGAACTGAAGCTGCGCCAGTCGGATGCCAGGGCCTTCAAGGTCGGCCGCGACGTGGCGAAGACACCCGGCAAGGTGATCTTCGAGAACGATGTGTGTCAGGTGCTGCAATACGAGGCGACGACCGAGAAGGTGCTCAAGCGCCCGCTCGTCATCGTCCCGCCCTGGATCAACAAGTTCTACATCCTCGATCTCAACCAGGAGAAATCCTTCATCAAATGGTGCGTCGACCAGGGGCACACCGTGTTCGTCATCTCCTGGGTCAATCCGGACGAACGCCAGGCGGGCAAGAGTTTCGAGCACTATGCGCTGGAAGGCATCGTCAACACGCTCGACATCGTCGAGCAGGTGACGGGCGAGAGGGAAATGAACCTCATCGGCTATTGCGTCGGCGGCACGCTGCTCGCGGTGACGCTGGCGCTGATGGCGCGCTGGGGCGACGACCGCGCGAAGACGGCGACGTTCCTCACCACACAGGTCGACTTCACCCATGCCGGCGACCTGAAGGTATTCGTCGACGAGGAGCAGATCGCGCGCGTCGAGAAATCGATGGGAACCAAGGGCTATCTGGAAGGCGCCAAGATGGCTTCCGCCTTCAACATGCTGCGCTCGCGCGATCTCATCTGGCCCTATGTCGTCAACAATTACATGAAGGGCAAGGAGCCCCTGCCCTTCGACCTCCTTTACTGGAATTCGGATTCGACGCGCATGCCGGCGGCGAATCATTCCTTCTATCTGCGCAATTGCTATCTGGAGAACCGGCTGAGCAAGGGCACGATGGAAGTCGCCGGCGAGAAACTCGACCTGTCGGAAGTCACCATCCCGATCTACAATCTGGCGACGCGCGAGGACCATATCGCGCCGGCGCGCTCAGCCTATCTCGGATCGCAATTCTTCGGTGGCAAGGTGACCTTTGTACTGACCGGGTCCGGCCATATCGCCGGCGTGGTGAACCCGCCGGCGTCGAAGAAATACCAGTACTGGACGGGCGGAAAGCCCGTTGGCGAATTCGACAACTGGCTGAAAGAGGCGGAGGAGCATCCCGGCTCCTGGTGGCCGCACTGGGATGCGTGGATTCGCGCAGGAAACGCCGAGGAAGTCGACGCCCGCAAGATCGGATCGAAGAAATACAAGCCCGGAGAGGACGCGCCGGGCTCCTACGTGATGGTGAAGGCCTGATAATTCCGATCAAACCTGCGTGAGAATGGTGCGACGGAAGTGTCGGTTGTTGCAATAATGCCATTGCGGTAACATGGATTTTGCGCGACCATTGTTGCGCGGCGCAGCCTCTTGTGAGTCCGGCGTGCAACGAGTTATTGGGGGTGTCGTCGATTTTGACCACGACATCCCGATTCCAACAGGGAGACAGAAAATGAAGAGCGTACTTAAAGGTCTCGGTGTGGCATCGGTTCTGGCGCTGTCCGCCGGTGCAGCACATGCCGATCCGATGATGATGGCCCAGAGCTATGCAGCGTGCAACACGCAGTATGGCCAGTGCCTGGCAGCAGCCGACTACACGATCGCCTCCACGCCCGAAGCAGGCTTGGCGAAGCTGAGCGCCAATTCCATGCACGCCACGGAATGCGCGTCGGCCCTTCAGGCTTGCTACGCAAGCGTGAAGTAAGCAGCGATCTGCTAGCTTCCTAAACCCGGCATTCAACGCAAGTTGATGCCGGGTTTTAAGGAGCAATTTTACGGTATTATAATACCTTATTTTTAAGTCATTGATTTTATTTATTTATTTTTAGATCGCGCAAAACAAAGCGCTTGACGGTCATATGGGCCGGCCCTATAGAAGCGCCCAACCGGCGCGGTCGCCCTTGGTGGCCGTGGCATGGCGGTAGTTGGTTCGACTGGCAAGCACCTCGCCTTGTGGCGAAGCAGGGCCGTGAACCGTCTGCCCTTGGAATTCAGAGGAACAACAATCATGACGACCTTCTCGCAGAAACCTGCAGAGGTGGTGAAGAAATGGGTGCTGGTCGATGCCGAGGACGTGGTTCTCGGCCGTCTCGCCACCATTGTCGCCAACCGCCTGCGTGGCAAGCACAAGCCGAGCTTTACCCCCCATGTCGACGATGGCGACAATGTCATCGTCATCAACGCCGACAAGGTTAAGCTGACCGGCCAGAAATACGCCAACAAGAAATATTACTGGCACACCGGGTATCCGGGCGGCATCAAGGAGCGCACCGCGCGCGCCATTCTCGAGGGCCGCTTTCCCGAGCGTGTCGTTCAAAAGGCGATCCAGCGCATGATGCCGGAGGGCCCGCTGGCGCGCCGCCAGCTCAAGAATCTGCGCGTCTATGCCGGCGCCGAGCATCCGCACGAGGCTCAGCAGCCCGAAACGCTGGATGTCGTCAAGATGAATTCCAAGAACAAGAGGAGCGCCTAACCGATGTCAGGCCTCGAATCACTTGAAGCGCTGGGTACCGGAGCGGCCGAGACGGCCGAAAACGAGGCACCCGTTTATGTCCAGAAGCTCGACGCCCATGGCCGCGCCTATGCGACCGGCAAGCGCAAGGACGCAATTGCACGCGTATGGGTGAAGCCGGGTTCCGGCAAGATCACCGTCAACGGCAAGGAATATGTCGCCTATTTCGCGCGACCCGTGCTGCAGATGATCCTTATGCAGCCGATCATCGCGGCCAGCCGCGACGGCCAGTACGACGTCATCGCCACGGTGACCGGCGGCGGTCTTTCGGGCCAGGCCGGCGCGGTGCGTCACGGCATTTCCAAGGCGCTGACCCATTACGAGCCGGCGCTGCGCCCCGTCCTGAAGAAGGGCGGCTTCCTGACCCGCGACGCGCGCGTGGTCGAGCGCAAGAAGTATGGCCGCCGCAAGGCACGCCGTTCGTTCCAGTTCTCCAAGCGCTGATTTTCAGTCACTGGATTTACCGAATTTGGACGGGGCCCTCGAGCCCCGTTTTCTTTTTTCGCATTCTCGCCGGTCCGCCGTCGCGAATGACACTTCTCCATGACAAAAAGAGCCTCTAGTCTCGCCGCGATTTTTGGCGGAGTTTCCCATGACCAGAACCACCATTACCGAACCGGCACGCGAGATCGACGTCATCCACAAAACCGACGTGCTGGTGGTGGGTTCGGGCCCGGGCGGGCTGGCCGCCGCACTGGCCGCCGCGCGCGCGGGCGCAGAGGTGACGATGGTCGAGCGCTTCGGCTGTTTCGGCGGCAACATCACCGTCGTCGGCGTCGAGGGCATGGCCTGGTACCGTCATGAGGACACAATCGAGGCGAACGGCATCGGACGCGAGTTCGAAACGCGCGCCAAGGAAATGGGCGCGGCGGTACAGGAATCGCAATCGCTGAGCTACGAACTGGATTCGGAAGGCTTCAAGCTGGTCGCCGACCGCATGGTCGAGGAAGCCGGCATCCACGCCATGGCGCACCGCTTCTTCGTCGCCCCGATCATGGACGGCGACACGATCACCGGCATCATTACCGAATCCAAGGCGGGACGCGAGGCCATTCTTGGAAAGATCGTCATCGACGCGACGGGCGACGCCGATGTCGCGCATCGTGCCGGCGCGCCCACCTTCATGACGCCGAAGGAAAGAATGATGGCGGCGTCCGTGATGTTCCACCTGGCAGGCGTCGACAAGCGCGCCTTCATGGAAGGCGTACGCAGCGACCCCCAGACCTACAAGGACTGGGGCGGCGGTGGGGAATGGAACATCGAGACGTCGGGCAAGGAAGACGGGATGTTCTCGCCCTTCATCCGCAAGCCCTTCGCCAAGGCCATCGAGGACGGGCTGATCCCGGCGAAGCTCAACACGATCGCCGGCACGTGGGGGGCGCTGCACGACACCGGCGAACTGACCTACATGAACCTGATCCATCTCGACGGCTGCGACGGCACCGATCCGGACGACCTGACGAAATTCGAGATCGAGGGCCGGCGCCAGTCCATGCTCGCGATCGAGGCGCTCAAGCGTTACATGCCGGGCTGCGAGGGCGCGCGGCTGAGGAATTTCGGCATGACGATCGGCATTCGCGACACGCGAAAGATCGACGCCATTTACAACATGACCGAGAGCGACGTGCGCGAACAGGGGCGATTCGACGATACGATCGGCATCTACCCCGAATTCATCGACGGTTACGGCATCCTCATCCTGCCGACGACCGGGCGCTACTTCCAGCTCC
>JAGRLL010000233.1:465-7068 GCA_020441855.1 Nitratireductor sp. | reverse complement strand
ACGCTGAAGGGCATCTATGGCCGCGAGATGTACGAGACCTGGTACAAGATGATCGCCTTCGTGCAGGGCGGGCTCGACGTGGCGCCGATCATCACGCACCGGCTGAAGATCGACGATTACCTTACCGGTTTCGAGGCCATGCGCAGCGGCAATGCCTGCAAGGTGGTAATGGACTGGGACTAGTTCGCGGCTCCCGCGACGCTCAGATTGCCGTAAGGCGGCGCGAGCAGGATTTCGTAATCGTCATCCTCGGCCAGGACGACACCTTTCAATCCAAGCGGCACTCGAATTTCGGTGGGCGACTGATTGACGGCCTGCGCCAGCGCCGCGTGAATCACCTCGCGATAGGCCGCCAGCCTCGCGGTCACTACCAGCGGAAGACCCGGCACATCGGCGGAACGGCCTATGACCGCGACCTGCTGCGCGGCTGGCTCGTGCGCCAGGGCGATTTGCCAGGTAACCGCGTCGATTGCCGCCAAGGTCGCGGCGCCCTCGGCTACCGCGCAGATCGAATTGCGATGGCTGCCGGTAACCAGCAATTGCCCCGGCGCCAGTTCGAAGGCGCCTCCGAGACACTCGCCCCAGACGCGGATCCCGCTTTGCGAATCGGTTCCGTTGACGGCGATGATCGTCGAAGGATCGTTCAACAGCGGCGCAAGCTCGCGTGGAGATTCACAGCGAAGGGGCATGGCGTGCTGCGCAATGAAGACGCTGTAATAGTCGCCGGGACGCGCTGTCGGCAGGCCGAAATCGAAGCGGCCCAAAGCAATTACGTCGCCGCGCAATGCCGAGACATATGGCCAGCCGCAAGTCTGGCCGAGGACAAGCGCGGGGTCGCGCCAGTCCTGCCAGGGGTCTTCACCACGGCGCAATTGAGGGTCGGCGTCGATGTTCAATTCCGAAAGACGGGCGCGGATCACGCGCCACAGCGCGTCCCAGGAGGCAGCCGTCTCCGGCCATTCGTACATGGTAAGCGAGGCGAAAAGCGGCGAGCGTGCTGACGCTGTGGGAGAGTCGGCCATGTCGCATTCATGCCGGCTTGGATGCGCAAACGCCAGCAGAAATTTCGGGAATCATGCGACGAAGGGATGGGCGACCGGTTCCTTCGGCTTGAAAAAATAGAGCCGAAAGATGTCCGCATAGGAGCGGTAGACATAGCCATTGTTGCGCCGGATGAAGTTCGCCCTGTGCCGGCGGTAGAATCCGGGAATGCGGTACCAGGCGAGGCACGGCCGCGTGTGATGGACAACATGGAAGTTGTTGAACAGGAAGAGGAAGGCAAGCGGCCCCCTGTCCTCGATGATGACGGTGCGTTCTTCCGCATCCCCGGAAGCCTGGTGCTCGAGAAAGGTGCGGATCAGCAGGATCGCCACGCCGCAATAGGCAGCGGCGAAATATTGCCAGGCCGGAACGGTCGACCAGTGCGAAAGGGCGAGCACGAGCAGGACGACGCCCGGCACGTGGATTGCCCAGGCAAGCGCGACGGAACCGCGCCTGGACCTGCTGGCTGCGCCGGGCTTCAGCATCAGGGAGAGATCGCCAGCGATCATGCGCCAGATGGTGATCGCCGGCCCGACGGTGAGACGGCCGGCCAGCGTATTGTTGACCGTCATCAGCATGCGGATAGGAGACGGCAAATCCTTCCAGTCGCGCTGGGCGAGATACCAGCTTTCGGGGTCGTCGAAGGGGTCGGTCAATTCGCCGGTTGCATGGTGTTGGAGGTGCCCATCGCGGAACCGGCCAAGCGCATAAACCCAGCCGATCGGCACGTAGACCAGGGCATGATTGAGAAGCGTGTTCTGCGTCGGATGGCCGTGAACGATCTCATGGACAAGAGACCAGTAGAGCACGGTGGCGATGGCGACGCCGGCGATCCAGAGGAGCGGATTGAGACCCTCGCCCGCCAGTGCGAAGGCGAACCAGATTGCGTAGGTCGCGACCACCAGCGCAATGGTGGGCCATTCGATCCGCGCAAAAAAGTCCTTTGTCATCAACGCCCCGCAATGTCCCCTGACTGTCACAAAAGTGTGAGCCAGTCCTGCGAGTCGGACAACGAAACAATACACACAAAAGTGCGGCTTTTGTTGTGAATACAAAATTTGTGTTGTAAATACGCAATCAGCGTTGCGCAATTCAACAAGGGACATCGCCATGCTCGACAAGCGCGAGATCGTGATGCAGTTCCAGGATCGGCTGCGGCAACTCATCGAGCGGCGCGGCGAGAACCTTGCGGTCTTCGCGCGACGCTGCAACATGGACCGATCAGCACTCAGTCAGTTTCTCGATGCGAAGGTGAACCGCCTGCCGCGCGCGGAGACCTTGTGCACCATCGCGGCGGCAGAGTCCGTCAGCGTCGACTGGCTGCTCGGCTTGTCGCAGAGCGAGCGATCGCTGGGCGAGGTGGCGCGCGTCGTCTCCATCGAGACGGCGGCGGACGGCATCGCCGAAAGCCGACTGGCGGAATGGCATCGCGAGGCAATCGGCTACAAGATCCGCTATGTGCCGGCGACCCTGCCCGACCTTCTGCGCACGCAGGCCGTGCTCAATTACGAATTTCGCTCCGAACAGCCGGTCCTGCGCGACGCCAAGACCGGCCAGGCACGCCAGCAGCTTGACTATTCGCGGCGGCCGGAAACCGACATGGAAATCGTCATGCCCTATCAGCGGCTTTACGAACTGGCGTCGGGCGCCGGCATCTGGGCCGACCTGCCACGCGGCGCCCGGGCTGCCCAGATCGAGCACATGGCGCAATTGCTGGACGAACTCTATCCGACGCTGAGGCTGTTCCTCTATGACGGCATCAAGGCCTATTCCGCGCCCTTCACCGTGTTCGGACCGAAGCGCGCGGCGATCTATATCGGCGAGATGTATCTGGTCGTAAACGCGGTCGAGCACATTCGCGCGCTGACCAGCCGCTTCGACCACCTCATCCGCATCGCCTCCATCAGCGCCGACCGTGCGCCCGCCTTCATCAATCAGTTGAAGGTGACGTGACGCCGGCCAACGGGTCTCAGGCTGCCCCCATCACCTCGTCGGGGAAGACGAGCGATCGGTGCGCGGCGGATCCGGCCATGACGCCGTCCGAGCAAGCCCAGGTGACGTTGTAGGCGAGCCGGGTAATGTCGCCCGCGGCGAAGACGCCCGGCACGGTCGTCATCTTCGTCATGTCGGTGCGGATAATGCTGCCATAGGCTCCCTCGTCGATCTCGCAACCCAGACGTTCGGCGAGGTCGGAATTGAAGCGCGGCGTCGAACCCAGGAACAAGGCGTCGATGGCGCGGGAACGCCCGCCCTCCAGTTCGGCAACGGCAAGGCCCTCACCCTGGCCGCGAAAGGCCGTCACCCGCGCAGGCTCGATCGAGATGCCGCGCGCGGTCAATGCCGCGACTTCCTTGTCACCCGGCATGGGCGCGCCGTTGAGATAATAGACCGTCGGCCCCCATTCGGAGACGATCTGGGCGTGGTGGAGCGACAAGGGCGAATGATACAGCACGCCGAGCCGACGCCCCGAGAACTCGTAGCCATGGCAATAGGGACACTGCGCCACCGACTTGCCCCAGCGCTCGGCAATGCCGGGAATATCCGGCAGGTCGTCGCTCATCCCGTAAGCGAGCACCAGGCGCCGCGCCGTCAGGCGCTCCCCCGTGGCAAGCGTCACCGAAAAACCGTTTGCAGTTTGTTGCGCATCGACTGCCCGGCCATCCAGAAACGAAACTTCCTTGTAAGCGGCAAGCTGGGCGCGGGCGTTCGCCAGCATGTCCGCAGGGTTCGATCCGTCATGACCGAACAGGCCGTGCGAATGGTCCGCGAAGCGGTTGCGCGGCAGGCCGGAATCGATAACGCACACCGGGCGCCTGGCACGGGCGACATAGGTAGCGGCGGAGATGCCGGCAAAGCTGCCGCCAATGATGATGACGTCATGATCCATGAACGGACTCCAGGCTAACCGTGTCTTTCTTGTTCATGCCTGCCTTGTTCATACCCGCGTGAAAATCGGCGCTCAGGTCGGCAAGGGTTACTTCCTCGAAACGGGCAAGCAGCAACGCTTCGGCGTCGTCAAAGGCCTTGCCCAGCGCGCCATTGACCGCCCGCTCGACCAGGCAGGCCGGGTTGTCGCTGCGATTGGCCATCGCCAGAAGCGGCGGACTGCCGATCGCCGCATAGATGTCGCGTAGGGTGATGTCGGCGAGGCGGCGCGCAATCGACCAGCCGCCGCCCCTGCCCTTTTCCGAGCGGACATAACCTTGCTCGCGCAAGCCGGCCATAATCCGGCGGATCACCACGGGATTGGTGCTCATGGCCTTCGCCAGCACCTCGGAGGTGACGGGGCCGTCATGCTCGGCCATGTGGAGCAGGACGTGCAGGATGCCCGACAATCGACTATCTCGTATCATGTAATGTTACATATTACATTTTAATCGAGATTCAATCCTTGCCGTGATTTCGATGCTGTCCGACAATGCGGCCTTGCAAAACTAAATCGATTTAAATAGAACGCTCTTGCTGCACTGCAGCGAATGAGAAACAATGCCCGATGGGCGGCGCCCCGCACCGCCCTGCCCGCATTCACGTCATCAGCCGTTGCACGGGACCCGTCATGACGAGCCAGATCATCCCGGTCGAGCCGTTCGACTACATCGTATTCGGCGGTACCGGCGACCTCGCCGAGCGCAAATTGATACCCGCACTCTATCACCGTTCCAGCGACGGGCAGATCGTTGGCGCGTCGAGGATCATCGGCGCTGCGCGCGGCGAAATGTCGGACGACGACTTTCGCGATTTCGCGCGCAAGGCGCTCGAAGCGCATATCAAGCCGGAAGAATTGAAGCCCGAACTGCTCGACGATTTTCTTGGCCGGCTGCATTACGTCTCCGTCGACGCGAAGTCCGAGAGAGGCTGGGAAACGTTGCGGCAATTGCTCGGCGACGAGCCACGCGTGCGCGCCTTCTACCTCGCCGTCGGACCGTCGATCTTCGGCGACATTGCCGCCAGGCTTGGCGAGCATGGCATGATCCGCGAGGATTCACGCCTCGTCATCGAAAAACCCATCGGCAACGATCTTGCCAGCGCGCACGCGCTCAATGTGGCGATCGGCAAGCATTTCCGCGAGGAACAGGTCTTCCGCATCGACCACTATCTCGGCAAGGAGACGGTGCAGAACCTGATGGCGCTGCGCTTCGCCAATGCGCTGTACGAGCCGTTGTGGAAGTCGAGCCATATCGACCATGTCCAGATCACGGTCGCGGAATCGCTCGGGCTGGAAGGACGCGCCGGCTATTACGACAAATCGGGCGCCATCCGTGACATGGTGCAGAACCACATCCTGCAATTGCTCTGCCTTGTCGCCATGGAACCACCCGCCTCGATGGACGCCGATTCGGTGCGCGACGAGAAACTGAAGGTGCTGCGCGCGCTCAGGCGCATCGATGCTTCCAATGTCGCCGAGATGACCGTGCGCGGCCAGTATTCCGCCGGGGCCTCGAACGGCGGCGCGGTGCGCGGCTATCTTGAGGAACTGGAGAGCGGCTCCTCCGATACCGAGACATTCGTGGCGATCAAGGCGGAGGTCGAGAACTGGCGCTGGGCCGGCGTACCCTTCTATTTGAGAACCGGCAAGCGGCTGGCGCAGCGCGTCTCGGAAATCGTCATCCAGTTCAAGCCGGTGCCGCACAACGTGTTCAACGCCGATGCGGGAAGGCCTATCGCCAACCGGCTGGTGCTTCGGTTGCAGCCGGACGAGGCCGTGAGCCAGATGATCATGATCAAGGACCCTGGTCCCGGCGGGATGCGGCTCAGGGAAGTGGCGCTCGACATGAGCTTCGCCGAGCACTTCCACGTACGTTCGCCGGACGCCTACGAGCGCCTGCTGCTCGATGTGGTGCGCGGCAACCAGACGCTTTTCATGCGCCGCGACGAGGTGGAAGCGGCGTGGCAATGGGTCGACCCGATCATCTCGGCATGGCACGAGACCGGACAGCGCTGCAAGAAATATACGGCCGGAACCTGGGGGCCGTCGGCGGCGATCGCGCTGATCGAACGCGACGGGCGGACCTGGCACGAAGAAGAATCGATCGACTGATGCACGCGCACGAATATGCCAGCCGCGTACAGCTTGCCGAGGCGCTGGCCGCCGGCGTTGCCGCGGTGCTGGCCGGCGGGATAGCCGAACGCGGTTCGGCAGCGCTTGTCGTTTCGGGAGGTTCCACGCCGGCCGCCTTCCTTGCCCGGCTGTCGCAAACCGGCATTGCATGGGAAAGCGTGACGGTGACGCTGGTCGACGAGCGACTGGTCGCGCCCGATCATCCACGTTCCAATCTGGGCATGGTCAGGCGTACGCTGATGCAAAACCGCGCCGCGGCGGCGACCCTGATCCCGCTTGCCTCCGAAGAAATGGGTGCGCCCGGGGACGAGGCGGCGGCAGCCGAGCGGCGCATCGCGGGCATCGACCGCTTCGACGCCGTCATTCTCGGCATGGGTGCGGACGGGCACACTGCTTCCTTCTTCCCGCAAGGCGACCGGCTCGACGAAGCGCTCGATTTGGCAAACGATGCACGGGTCATCGCGATGGCAGCACCGGGCGCCGGCGAGCCGCGCCTGACGCTG
>JAGRLL010000233.1:0-452 GCA_020441855.1 Nitratireductor sp. | reverse complement strand
CATTTCCTGGCGCTCCACATCGAGGGGGCGGAAAAGAAGGCCGTGCTGCGACAGGCGCTCGAGGACGGGCCCGTCGAGGACATGCCGGTGCGCGCGGTGTTGCGCGCAGCCGACGAGAAGCTCAACCTGTTCTGGGCGCCATGATCTAGTGTTTGCAATTCCAGGCGGAAAACCGGCCTCCACTTTTACCGGAATTGCCCAATGCACACCGAACCGAAAGGATCAGTCCGATGGAAGTCGATCGCCGCATTGCCGATGTCACGCAGCGCCTGATCGATCGAAGCCGGCCGACGCGCGAACGCTATCTGGAGCGCATTGCGGACCAGGCAGGCAAGGGACCGCACCGCGCCGTGCTTTCCTGCGGCAACCTCGCCCACGGTTTCGCCGCCTGCGGTGTCTCCGACAAGCAGGCGCTATCGGGAGAGACCGCGCCCAATCTCGGCATCGTCACC
>JAGRLL010000232.1:5201-15034 GCA_020441855.1 Nitratireductor sp. | reverse complement strand
TAGTCGTTGACGGTGACGACGTGCACGCCCTTGCCCGACAGCGCGTTGAGATAGACCGGAAGCGTGGCGACCAGCGTCTTGCCCTCGCCGGTGCGCATCTCGGATATGGAGCCCCGGTTGAGGATCATGCCGCCGATAAGCTGGACGTCGAAATGGCGCATGCCGAGCACGCGCCTGGACGCCTCGCGCACGGTGGCGAAAGCGGGAACGAGCAGGTCGTCGAGGGATTTGCCCTCGGCAATTTCCTTGCGAAATTGTTCGGTGCGCGCCTTCAGTGCTTCGTCGTCGAGCGCTTCCAGTTCCGATTCCAGCGCGTTGATCTCGGCGACCTTCGGTTGCAACGCCTTGATCTGACGGTCATTGGACGAACCAAGAACCTTTCGCGCAATTCCACCGAGAATGCCCATTGAGGCCTCTTAAGAGCTCTGCCCGCCGAAGGGAAAGGGGCAGCTTTTCGTTCTAATTCGCCGCAAGCCAGTCTCCGGATAGCGGGATGCGGCAAGGGCCTGTGAAACCAGCAGGATTCCGCTATCGCTACGGCATGTTGCCGGGCAAAGCTTCTGGACGCCGGATTGCAGGACAGATAAGAGGGGTCGAAAAGCTTGTCAACGCCACGAAAGCGCTACCTTTGAGATGATAAGGGGCTTTCGCGACAACAAGATACCATCCATCCCGAGAGGAAAGTTCATGCCCGCAGCACTGCTTCACCGAAAGACCATCGAACTTGCAGGAACCACGACAAGAGGGATTGCAGCGGCGATCCTGATGGTTGCGTTTGCCTACGGTTCCGTGTCACCGGCGACGGCGCAGGACAGCGCGGACAAGGACAAGGTCGTGGCGAAGGTCGGCGGCCTGCCGATCACCGGCCGGGATCTCGAATTCGCGGCGACCGAACTGTCCGAGCAGTTCGCCAAGGTGCCGGAGGAGATGCGCAAGGCCGCCGTTCTCAATGCTCTGATCGACATCAAGTCGCTGGCGCGTCAGGCGGATGCGGCAAAGCTCGGCGAGGATGACGAGTTCAAGGCGCGCATGGCTTTCCTGCGCGACCAGGCGCTGCACAATTTCTTCTTCCAGCAGCGCGTGCTCGACACGGTGAGCGAGGAAGAGGTCAAGGCGCGCTACGACAAGGAAGTCGCCGCCACGGAACCGGAGCCGGAAATCCGGGCGCGTCACATCCTGCTCAAGACCGAGGAAGAGGCGAAGGCGGTCATCGCCGAACTCGACCAGGGCGCCGATTTCGCCGAATTGGCCAAGGAAAAATCGACCGGCCCATCCGGCAAGGAAGGCGGTGATCTGGGTTTCTTCGACAAGGGGCGGATGGTGCCTGAATTCGAACAGGCGGCTTTCGCGCTGGAAAAGGGCGCTTACACGAAGGAACCGGTCAAGACGCAGTTCGGCTGGCATGTGATCATGAAGGAAGACGAGCGGCTCTCCCAGCCGCCGGCCTTCGAGCAGGTCAAGGATCAGGTGCGCCAGGTCGTGCTGCGGGAAAGCTACGCCAAGCTCCTGGAGGATGCGCGCAAGGAGGTCGAGGTCGAGATTGTCGACGAGGAACTCAAGGCGCAGCTTGAAAAGGCCGGCGTACGATAGGGTCGAGCGCGCCCGGTACTGTCCGGGCCATAATTGAGGATGAAGAAGATGAGCGAGAAGATTTCCCCGCTCGCGCCCAAGGAAATTGCCGTCGTCCCGCCGATTGCAGGGGTACGGCTCGGGGCTATCGAAGCCGGCATCCGCTACAAGGGCCGCAAGGACCTCATGGCGATCGTCTTCGACAAACCGGCGCAGGTCGCCGGCGTGTTCACGCGCTCGAAATGTTCCTCCGCGCCCGTCGACTGGTGCCGCAAGCGGCTCAAGGGCGGCAAGGCGCGCTGCGTGGTCGTCAATTCGGGCAATGCCAACGCGTTCACGGGCAAGAAGGGCAGGGAAAGCGTCCGCCTTTCCGCAGAGGCCGCGAGCCTGGCCTTCGGCTGCCGCAAGAGCGAAGTCTTCCTCGCCTCGACCGGCGTGATTGGCGAACCGCTCGACGTATCCGGATTTTCCGAGCATCTCGGACGGCTTCAAACGCTGACGCGCGAGGATGGCTGGCAGGATGCGGCGCGCGCCATCATGACGACGGACACCTATCCCAAGCTGTCGACACGGCGCTTCGAGGCCGGCGGCCGCGAATATTCCGTCACGGGCATGGCCAAGGGCGCGGGCATGATCGCACCCGACATGGCGACGATGCTGTCCTTTGTCGTCACCGATCTGCCGGTCGCGGCGGATATTCTGCAGAAGCTCCTGTCGAAAAGCGTGCAGGGCAGCTTCAACGCGATCACGGTCGACAGCGACACTTCGACCAGCGACACGCTGTTGGCGTTCTCGGCGGCCAATGGCGCGCGGCCGATCGCCGATGCGAAGGACCAGCGGATCAAGGCATTGCGCCACGCGCTCGACGAGGTGCTGCACGAACTCGCCATGATGGTGGTGCGCGACGGCGAGGGCGCGACCAAGCATGTCGAGATCAATGTCAAAGGCGCGGCTTCCGCCAAGTCGGCCAAGCGGATCGCGCTGTCGGTCGCCAATTCACCTCTGGTCAAGACGGCGGTTGCCGGCGAGGACGCCAATTGGGGCCGTATCGTCATGGCTGTAGGCAAGGCGGGCGAGCCGGCCGAGCGCGACCGCATGTCGGTACAGTTCGGCGAAATCACCGTGGCCAGGAACGGTGAACGCGATCCCGGCTACGACGAGGCTGCGACAACGGCAGTGATGGAGAAGGACTTCATCCCGATCACGATCGATGTTGGCGTCGGGAACGGCAAGGCGACGGTATGGACCTGCGATCTGACGCGCGAATATGTCGCCATCAACGGAGATTACCGCAGTTGATTTGCCTGGCCATTCGCCCTCGGGGAGGGATGCGCCGCCGGGTGCCGATGCGCGACCGGGCGCGGCTGCTCTCAGCGGGGCACTGATCGTGCCTGGCCCTTCGCCGGACCTGGGACAGATACGCCGGATGGAGGCCGTTGCCTTCCGGTCCTTTCCCGCCACGACCACCTATTTCGACGGAACCTGGGCGATCAGGCTGACCGCCGGTCATCCGGCCAAGCGGCTCAATTCGGTCAATCCGCTTGATCCGAGCGACACGGCCAATCTTGCCGAGCGCATCGACGAGGCCGGCCGGCGCTTCGAGGCGTATGGCCGACCGCTCATCTTCCGTCACTCGCCGCTGGCGCCGCGCGTACTGGAAGCGCTGCTTGAAGAGCGTGGGTGGCACCGTTTCGAGGAAAGCCTGGTGATGACAGGCAATCTCGGGTCCATGTCGCTTGGCGACGCCGTCGACCGCGTGCCGCTTCAGGATACGCTGCGCTGGGTCGACGCCATGTGCGAACTGGGCGGGGAAACCACCGAGCGGAAAGCAGGCCTGCTGGAAGTGATCTCGCATATCGAGGCGGAAGTCGGACTGTTCGCGCTGTTCGACAATGACGGCACGCCATTGTCGGCGGTGCGCTGCGTGCGCGACCGGGAACTCGCCGGCATCTTCGATCTCGCCACGCATCGGGGCTATCGGCGCCGGGGTCATGGCGCGGCGGTGCTCGCTAGCGCGCTCAAATGGGCGGCCGGGCGCGGGGCGACCACAGCATGGCTGCAAGTCGTCGCCGACAACAGGCCGGCAGTGGAGCTTTACCGGCGTCTCGGCTTTAAGGAGATCTACCGCTACGCCTATCTTGGAGCGCCGCAATGAAACTCGTGCTGGTCGTCGCCTGCGCGCTTGTCGACACGGACAATCGCGTGCTGATCGCGCAAAGGCCGCAGGGCAAGGCCATGGCCGGCCTGTGGGAATTTCCGGGCGGCAAGGTCGAGGCGGGCGAGACGCCGGAAGCCTGCCTTATCCGGGAACTTGAGGAGGAACTCGGGGTGACGACCTGGGAATCATGCCTGGCGCCTCTGACCTTCGCCAGCCATTCCTATCCGGACTTCCACCTGCTGATGCCGCTCTATATCTGCCGCAAATGGGAGGGGCCGGCGGTGGCGCGCGAGCATGCGGCGCTGAAATGGGTCAGGGCGAACCGCCTGCGCGATTTTTCGATGCCCGAGGCCGACGTGCCGCTGATCCCTGCGTTAATGGAACTTTTATGATTCCATCGGCATTTTAAACATTGTGTATGGTGCTGCCGGCTGGGCTTTCGGCAGGCAAGCCAGTGACCGGGGATTTCCGTTTCGGGAAAGAGGCTCGTGAAAACAGGCCATTTCAGTTCCATTGTCGCCGCTTCGACCGGCAGAATGCCTAGCCGGCTCTACCACCGTTTCACCGGCCATGAGGGCGGCGGATTGACGATGCAGGTCGCGCTGGTCTTTTGCGCCGTGGGCCTGGGGCTGGCACTGGTCGGACCGCCGGTCCTCGAAAACGCCACCCCCTACCTGACCGCGGCGCGCCAATACGGCATCGACACCACTACGACCGGATCGGTCACGACCACGGAGCGCTACACGATCCGCAAGAGCGTGCTTTCCGCTCAGCCGCAGGTGGTTTGCGGGGCAAAGGTTTCGCCCGCCTGCTTGCCCAGCAGGCGTTAACCTTCTGTAAGCCCAGATAATTAATCACAATTTCATGATCGCTTCCTATGCTCCGATCGATATCCGGCGCATGCGTGCCAGGATCGGTAACGGGGGTGCCGAACGATGTTTAAGAAATTCTTCAAGGACAACTCCGGAGCAACGGCCATCGAGTATGCGTTGATCGCCATGCTCGTTTCGGTCGCCACAGTCGGTGGAATCAAGGCTGTTGGCGAAGCCAATCAGGCCAACATGAACGCCGTTGCGGAAAAGATGCCCGTCACGAACTGACGCCTTCCGTTTTCAATCTTCCTTGCGCGCGAGCACCTCGGCGATACTGATCTGCGCCGAGCCGGGTCTTGCCGGCCGCTGCTGGCTTTCGTGTGGCGCCCAACCTGTCAGATGCAGCAGGTTGAAGCTCGCCCGGATACGGCCGTCCGGGTCGCAATGGCGCTCGGCGTAGAGGGACTCGACGCGCGCGGCAATGGCGCGCGGTAGCGGCTTGCGATTGTCGGACAGCGCCGAGGTCGCGCCCATGGCGCGCAAATCGCGTACGAGTGCGGTGACGGAATCATAACGCACGACGAGGCGCTCGACGTCGGCGACGGGCAGGGCGAAGCCTGCCTGCTGCAGCAGCGAACCGGCCTGACGAACGTCGACGAAGGGGTCGATGCGCTGACTGGCGCCGCCCGACAATTCCGCCTCGGCGGCAATCAGGCAATCGCGCAATTCGCCGAGGGTGCCTTCTCCGGGAAGCACGGCCATGAACAAACCATCCGGCTTGAGCACGTGCCGAACGAGAGACAGCGCGCCGGGAAGATCGTCGAGCCAGTGCAGGCCAAAGGCGGAAACGACCAGATCGCGGGTTGCTTCGCGCAACGCCCCTGCTTCTTGTGCCCGCGCCCCTTTGGCTGACGCGGCATGTTCGACGTGCTCGATGTGGAGACGCGGCAGGTTGGAAGCTAGGGTTTGCGCGAGGCCGGTTCCCGGCGTCAGGAAGTCGATCGCCTGGACGAATTCGCGGTTCGTCGCACCCAGCCTTTCAGCCATGTCCAGGGCCGCATGTTCAAGCAGGAAGCTTGCATCGGCGCGCGCGATGCGGCGTGCTCGGGCGCGTATCGCGGCCAGCCGTCGCGGGTCGAAGAGCGGTTCGCCGGTATTCGTCACGTTTCCTCGCCCATAGGCTAGTTTGCTTGCGTTGGCGAATGCCGCCTTCACGGGTTAGGATGATACCTAGTTCAGGCGAAGAGAGAGCGCCAGTGCTGCAACAGATCGGACGCTTTTCCATCAACGCGCTGAAGGGCGCGCGCGACCTCGCGATCCCGCCGACATGCCTCTTGTGCGACAGGCTGGTCGACGATCAGGGTGGCTTGTGCGCGTCCTGCTGGAAGAGTTCCCGCTTCATCGAACGACCCTATTGCGAGGTGCTGGGATTGCCGTTCGCTTTCGATCCGGGCGCGCATGACGAAGGCTCGGCGATCGTGAGCGCCGGGGCACTCGCCGATCCGCCGCCTTTCGAGCGGCTACGCGCCGCGATGGCCTATGACGACAGCGCGCGACGGCTGGTCAGTGCGCTCAAATTCTCCGATCGCGGCGATCTGGCGCCATGGATGGCTGGCTTCATGGCGCGCGCCGGCCGGGAACTGATCGCAGATTGCGAAGTAATCGTACCGGTGCCGCTGCACCGGTTACGATTGCACGAACGGCGATACAACCAGTCGGCGGAGCTGGCGCGGCGGATCGCCGCTTTCACCGGTCTCGCCTACGAGGCGCAAGCGCTGAGCAGGCACAGACGTACGCGCCAGCAGGTGGGGCTGTCGGCGCTCGAGCGGGCGCGCAATGTGCAGGGCGCGTTCCGGGCCGATGCCGCGCGCCGTCCGGCAGTCGAGGGACGGCGGGTTTTGCTGGTGGACGACGTGCACACGACGGGCGCCACCGTCAGGGCCTGTGCGCGGGCGCTGAAGCGTGCCGGAGCCGCGGCGATCGACGTGCTGGTCTTTGCAAGCGTTGTCGGCGACGATATATGAACGGGATGCGGCGGCGCACAATTAGCGCCGTCCACAGGGAAACGACAGAGAGCAAGATGAGCGAAGTCGTCATCTATTCGCGCCAGTTCTGCGGTTATTGCTCGGCGGCCAAGCGCCTGCTCGGCGACAAGGGCGTGGAATTCACCGAGTACGACGCGACCTTCAGTCCGGCGCTGCGCGCCGAGATGGTCGAGAAGGCGCACGGACGCAGCACATTCCCGCAGATTTTCATCAACGGCCAACATGTAGGCGGTTGCGACGAACTGCATGCGCTGGAGCGTGCCGGCAAGCTCGACGCGCTGCTCGCGGCTGCCGCTGAAGGAAAATCTTCGGAGGCGGGTCAATGAAGCGCGTCGCCTGCGTACAGATGCGCTCAGGCGTTGACGAGGCGGTCAATATCGCGGCGATGCGCGACATGGTGCGCGAGGCGGCCGGCCAGGGCGCGACCTATGTCCAGACCCCGGAGATGACCGGACTTGTCCAGAAGGACCGCAAGGCCCTGTTCGCCGCGATCTCGGTAGACCGGGACAATCCGGTATTCGCTGCGGCAAGCCAACTTTCCGCCGAATTGCGCATCTGGCTGCATATCGGCTCCACCGCGGTCAGACTGGACGGGCCGGCTGGCGAGGGCAAGGCGCACAACCGTGCCTCGGTTTTCGCGCCGACCGGCGAAAGGGTCGCGGTCTACGACAAGATCCACATGTTCGACGTCGATCTCGATCACGGCGAAAGCTGGCGCGAATCGGCGGTCTACAAGCCAGGCACGACGGCTGTCGTCACCCAGATCGACGATACGCCGCTTGGCATGGCGGTTTGCTACGACCTGCGCTTTCCCGAACTGTTTCGCCGCGAGGCGGTGGCAGGCGCCGTCGTGCTGAGCGCGCCGGCCGCCTTTACCCGCCAGACCGGCGAGGCGCACTGGCACGCATTGATCAGGGCGCGTGCGATCGAGAACGGCGCTTTCATGATCTGCGCGGCGCAGGGCGGCACCCATGAGGACGGACGCGAAACCTACGGTCATTCGCTGGTCGTCGATCCATGGGGCAAGATCGTCGGCGAGCTCGATCATGACGAACCCGGCGTTCTTGTGTGCGATATCGACGTGGCGCAGAGCGCGGCAGCGCGCGGACGCATTCCGAACCTGAAGAACGCGCGGCAGTTCGATCTGAAGATCGAGGGCGGCGCAGCGGCGGTCGAGCGAGGGGCAGCATGATCCGCTATTCACTGGCTTGCGGAAAAGGGCATGAATTCGAGGGCTGGTTCGGCTCCTCGCTGGATTATGACGACCAGCAGGAAAAGGGACTGCTCGAATGCCCCTATTGCGGCAGCCATGAAATCTCCAAGACGCTGATGGCTCCTTCGGTCGCGACCTCGCGCAAGCGCGAGGATCATGCGGCGCAGCTTCCCGCCGTTGCGGAAGAGGCGGCGGCGCCTTCCGCGCCGGTGCAATTTTCCGGCATGACCGCCGAGCAGCGCGCAATCGTCAAGCAGATGCGCGAGCTGAAGGAAAAGCTGTTGTCGCAGGCGGAAAATGTCGGCGACAAGTTCAGCGAGGAAGCGCGCAAGATCCATTACGGCGAGGCCGAGCAACGCGGCATCTACGGCAAGGCAACCCTCGACGAGGCCGCCGAACTTGCCGAGGAAGGCATCGAATTCCTGCCATTGCCGGACCTGCCGGAAGACCGGAACTGATCCGGGCCGAAGCCGTTGGTTGCTAGGCGCTGGCGAGCTTTCCGCCGGCTTGCCGCGTCTTCATGTAAAGCGTTGCCACGATCACCAGGTTGAGCAGGCCGGAAATGGCGGCCAGCGCGTAGGCCTGCGAATAGCTGGTCGTGAGGTCGTAGAGCCAGCCGCCGAGATAGCCGCCATTGGCGTGGCCGAACCAGCCGAACATGGTGACGACGCCCATGACGGTTCCGCGTTTCGACGGATGGGTCAGCGCCGCGATGGTGACCAGAACGCCCGTCATCACGCCTGCATAGCCGAAGCCGTAAACCACGGCATAGCCGTAGAACATGCCGAGACTCTCCAGCTTGACGAAACCGTAGACCAGCAGGGTCATCCACGCCGTCGCGGTCATGTAGGCCGGCAGCGCGCCGATATAGTCGGCGAGCTTGCCGAAGAAGACGCGCCCGGCGATGGCCACCAGCAGCATGGAGAACAGGACACTGCCCGCCTGGTCGGGCGCGAAGCCGCAGCCCTGTATCAGGGGTACCAGATGCATCAGCGGCACCGACATGCAGGTGCAGCACAGGACGATGGCGAAAGACATGAAGATCATGACGGTTCGCGGCGGGAGATAGGTGTTGCCGTGCGAGGCATGCGCCGACTGTGCGGCGAGGGAAAGCCTGGGCGGCGGCCGCATCAGCATGGCGAGCGGCACGAGGACCAGCAACATCGCAGCGCCGATCGCGGCGAAGGCGCCGTTCACGCCAAACCACAGAATGAGATAGGACGAAAGGAAGGGCACGAAGCCCTGTCCGAGCGCCTGGCCGGCGGAGGCGATGCCGATCGCAAGGCCGGCGCCGACCGGAAACCAATTGCCGAGCGCGGCCATCAATGGCGGGAAGATCGCCGCCGCGCCGAAAAAGCCGGCGACGAACATCAGCAGGTAATAGTGCCACAGGGAACTTGCGAGCGAGGTGGCCAGAAAGCACAGCGCCAGGACGATTGATCCGGTGAGGACGACAGGCCTGGTGCCGAAGCGGTCGGCGTTGCGGCCCATGAACAGGCCGCCGAAGGCCATGCCAAGCAGGCCCGCCACATTGATGAGGGAGATGTCGCCGCGCTCCCAGCCATGAAGCTCTTCGAGGGGCACCACGAAGGCAGACAGGCCGTTTACCATGGTGCCCATGGCGAGCGCCAGCGACAGCGCGGAGGCGGTTACGATTACCCAGCGGTATCCTGGCAGTTCGCTTGTATCCGACATTGCGCGTTCGTGCCTGCGTTCAAAGATTCCGGTGGTCCCGCTTCAATGATTGCACGTCTCGCGGATCATTGGAATGATCGGGCCGCTTTCGAGGGTGAAGCGTGTCAGGGCCGGCGCGCCAGAACCATGTAATTGACGTCCATGTCTCTCGACAGGTTCCAGCGGTCCTGCAACGGATTGTAGAACACGCCGGTGCGGTCGATTATCCGAAGGCCGGCGGCAGTCAGTGGCGCCTCGAGTTCGGCGGGACGCACCAGCCTTTCGTATTCGTGCGTGCCCTTCGGTAGCCAGCGCAGGACGTTCTCGGCGGCGAAGATCGCCAGCGCCCATGCCTTGGGCGT
>JAGRLL010000232.1:0-5114 GCA_020441855.1 Nitratireductor sp. | reverse complement strand
TTCCATGTTGAGCACGATGTCGAAGCTCTCGCCGGCATCGGCCAGTTCCTCGGCGGTTACTGCGCGGTAGTCGATGTCGAGGCCGGACTGGGCGGCATGGATCGAGGCGATCTCGACATTGGTCGCCGAGGCATCGGCGCCGACGACTTCGGCGCCCAGCCGCGCCATCGGCTCGGAGAGCAGGCCGCCGCCGCAGCCGATGTCGAGCAGGCGCAGGCCGGCGAGCGCCTTGGGGTCGTTCACGTCGCGGCCGAAATTGGCGCAGACCTGACGCTTGATGTAGTCGAGGCGGACGGGATTGAATTTGTGCAGCGGGCGAAACTTGCCGGCCGGGTTCCACCAATCGGCAGCCATTGCCGTGAAGCGGTCGATCTCGGCCTGGTCGATCGTGCTGCCGGTGCCTGTGTCGCGTGCGGTTGTCGCCATCGTCTTTCCCTGAGCTTTCCATGGGACAGTTCGGGCGAATGAGGCGGCCTGTCAAGGCGTGCGGCGGTGCTGGCGATGACGAAATGCGGCTGGAATCGGCTAACCGAACGCGCGGTTCTTGCGGGCAGGCGCAGATTTCTTTAAGGAACCGCTGCCAGAATGATCTGGTCGTCGCTCCGGGAGACCGGGGCGATTTTATTTGTGCTGGACGGACGGCATGGCACGGCTGGTAATGAAATTTGGCGGAACGTCGGTTGCGGACATCGAACGCATCCGCAATGTCGCGCGCCACGTGAAGCGCGAGGTCGATGCCGGCCACGAGGTCGCCGTTGTCGTTTCGGCCATGGCCGGCAAGACAAACGAGATGGTCGCGTGGACGCGCGAAGCCTCGCCCATGCACGACGCCCGCGAATACGACACCGTGGTCGCCGCCGGCGAACAGATCACTTCCGGTCTGCTCGCCATCTGCTTGCAGGCGATCGGCGTCGACGCGCGCTCCTGGCAGGGCTGGCAGATCCCGATTCGCACCAACAACGCACATGGCGCGGCGCGCATCGAGGCGATCGAGCCCGATACGCTGATCCAGCGTTTCGGCATCGGTCAGGTGGCCGTCATTTCGGGATTCCAGGGCATCGGACCGGACAATCGCATCGCGACGCTGGGGCGCGGCGGCTCGGATACGTCCGCGGTTGCCGTTGCTGCCGCCATCGGCGCCGACCGCTGCGACATCTACACCGATGTCGATGGCGTCTACACCACCGATCCCAGGATCGAACCCAAGGCCCGGCGGCTTTCACGCATTTCCTTCGAGGAAATGCTGGAGATGGCCTCGCTCGGCGCCAAGGTGCTACAGGTCAGATCGGTCGAGATGGCCATGGTGCACGGGGTGAAGGTATTCGTGCGCTCCAGTTTCGAAGCGCCGGAAGCAATCGATTCGAGCGAGGGCGCCATGCCGCCCGGAACGCTGATTTGCGACGAGGAAGACATCGTGGAAAAGCAGGTCGTAACGGGCATAGCCTATACACGCGACGAAGCGCAGATATCGCTGCGGCGCGTGCCGGACAAGCCGGGTGTTTCCGCCGCCGTGTTCGGCCCCCTGGCGCAAGAGCACATCAATGTCGACATGATCGTTCAGTCGGTTTCCGAGGACGGGTCGCGTACAGACATGACCTTCACGGTCTCCGATTCCGACGTCGAAAAGGCACTGCGGGTGCTGGAGGCCAGCCGCGACAAGATCGGCTACGAGATGGTCCAGTCCGACAAGGGCATGGTGAAGGTCTCGGTGATCGGCATCGGCNNGCAGCCATGCCGGTGTCGCGGCGACCGCGTTTGCGGCGCTGGCGGCCAAGGGCATCAACATCCGGGCCATCACCACCTCGGAAATCAAGTTCTCCGTGCTGATCGACGCCGATTACGGCGAACTGGCGGTTCGCACGCTGCATTCGGTCTACGGACTCGACAAGCATTAGATTTCGTCTCGCGCGCGGCGCGGTGCTATGAAGGTATGCCGGTGGGGTGCCGGATTCCTTGAAATGCCTTTGGGGAATTGCCTGCAGGGGCTCAAGACAGAATGGCGGGGAAAGGGGCTCCCGCGCCATTCGCATTAGGAGACCGGCCGTGTGGGCGGCCGGGTAAACCGGACCGATGAGAGGTGCGACGACAGGCCCGCGCGTATTGCTGAAGCGGCTCCGCGAAGTCATGGCGGAGGAGCTTGGCGCGCAGGAGCGGCTGGACAAGATCGTTCGCCACATCGCGGCCAACATGGTGGCCGAGGTGTGCTCGGTCTATGTGCTGCGCGCCGACAACGTGCTGGAGCTGTTCGCCACCGAGGGCCTTAAGCCCGAAGCGGTGCACGAGGCTTCACTGAGAGTCGGTCAGGGCCTCGTCGGCACCATCGCGGCAACCGCGCGGCCGCTCAATCTCGACGACGCGCAAAGCCACCCCGCGTTCGCCTATCTGCCGGAGACGGGCGAGGAAATCTATCAATCCTTCCTCGGCGTGCCGATCCTGCGGGCAGGCCGCTCGCTCGGCGTTCTCGTCGTGCAGAACCAGGCGAGCCGCACCTATCGCGAGGACGAGGTCGAGGCGCTCGAGACGACGGCGATGGTTATCGCCGAGCTGATCGCGGCCGGCGAACTGGAAGGCCTCAACCGTCAGGGCACCGGGCTCGATCTGTCGCGCGCGCTACGTCTCGTCGGTTCGCCGCTCGCCGAGGGTATAGGGCTCGGCTACGTCGTGCTGCACGAGCCGCGCGTGGTCGTGACCAATCTTTTCAACGAGGATGCCGACAAGGAAATCGAACGCCTGCGCGAGGCGATCGGCCGGCTGAGGATCTCCATCGACGATCTGCTCGACCGGCGCGAGGTGGCCAAGGACGGCGAGCATCGCGAAGTGCTCGAAGCCTACCGCATGTTCGCCAACGATCGCGGCTGGGTGCGCCACATGGAGGAGGCGATCGCCAACGGGCTTACCGCCGAGGCCGCGGTGGAGAAGGTGCAGTCCGACAACCGCGCGCGGATGATCCGACAGTCCGACCCCTATCTGCGCGAACGGCTGCACGATTTCGAGGATCTAGCCTACCGGCTGCTGCGCGAACTGGTGGGACGGCCGCACGGGCCGCTGTCCGGCGACCTGCCCGGCGACTGCATCCTCGTCGCGCGCAATATGGGCGCTGCCGAACTGCTCGATTACAATCGCGACAATCTTCGCGCGCTGGTGCTGGAGGAAGGTTCTCCGACATCCCATGTGGTGATTGTGGCGCGGGCGCTCGGTATCCCCGTGGTCGGGCAAATGCAGAATGTCGTTTCGATGGCCGAAAGCGGAACTTCGGTCATCGTCGACGGCGACGAGGGCGTGGTCCATCTGCGGCCTGTCGCCGAAGTCGAGACGGCCTATGCCGAAAAAGTGCGTTTCCGTGCCAGCCGGCAGAAGCAGTACGAGGCGCTGCGCGACGAACCTCCGGTCACGCGTGACGGCATCAACATCGACCTTTCCATGAATGCGGGACTGGCCATGGACCTGCCGCAGCTTGCCCAGTCGGGTGCTGTGGGCATCGGCCTGTTCCGAACCGAATTACAGTTCATGGTGGCGGCGCGTTTTCCGCGGCCGGGCGAACAGGAGCGTTTCTACCGCGAAGTCGTGCAGGCGGCCGACGGCAAGCCCGTCACCTTCCGCACGCTCGACATCGGCGGCGACAAGGTATTGCCCTATATCCAGTCGGTGCCGGAGGAAAACCCGGCGCTCGGCTGGCGTGCAATCCGCCTGTCGATCGACCGGCCGGGACTGATCCGCGGACAGATCCGCGCGCTGCTGAAAGCCACTGCCGGACGCGAGTTGCGTGTCATGCTGCCCATGGTCACCGAGATGCGCGAAATCCGCCGCGTGCGCGAGATCATCGAGCGCGAGGTCGAGATCCTGTCGAGTTTCGGGCACGAATTGCCGCGCAGCCTGAAGCTCGGGGCGATGATCGAGGTGCCGGCCCTCCTGTGGCAACTCGACGAGCTGATGGCGGAGGTCGATTTCGTCTCCATCGGCTCCAACGATCTGTTCCAGTTCGTCATGGCGAGCGATCGCGGCAACGCCAAGATCGCCAGCCGGTTCGATCCGCTCAGCCGTGCCTTTCTGCGCGTTCTGCGCACCATTGTGGTCAAGGCCGACGAACACCATGTACCGCTCACGCTTTGCGGCGAGATCGCGGGCAGGCCGCTCTCGGCCATGGCGCTGATCGGGCTCGGCCTGCGCTCGATCTCGATGGCGCCGTCCTCGATCGGTCCGGTCAAGGCGATGGTTCGCCAGCTCGATGCGGGCAAACTCTCCGAAATCCTGCTGCCCGAGATCGCGCGGCCGGCGCGAGAACAGACCATCCGCGAATTGCTGACCGACTTTGCCGGCCAGCATGGCATCCTGTATTAGCGCCGCTCGTTTCAGACGATCCCAGGCGCCGCCGCTTCCCATCTTCTCCGAGACCCAACCCATGCTTATCGATGAAAAACTGGACCAGCTTCTCAAGCGTCACGCGACGCTGGAGCGCGACATGGCGGCGGGGCCGGACCCGGAAACCTATGTGAAACTGGCTTCCGAATATTCCGAGATCGGTGAAGTGGTGGCCAGGATTAAGGAATTGCGCGAGGCCGAAAAGTCGCTCGCCGGGCTCGACGAACTGCTTTCCGACAAGTCGACCGACGCCGAGATGCGCGAACTCGCAGAACTGGAATATCCCGGGATCGAAGAGAATATCGAAAAGCTGCGCGGCGACATCCAGCTGCTATTGCTGCCGCGCGATGCGGCGGACGACCGCAACGTCATTCTGGAAGTGCGCGCCGGCACGGGCGGTTCGGAAGCGGCGCTGTTCGCCGGCGACCTCTTCCGCATGTACGAACGCTACGCAGCGGAGAAGAACTGGAAGGTCGAGGTGCTTTCGGAAAGCGAGGGCGAAGTCGGCGGCTACAAGGAAATCATCGCCTCGATCTCGGGCAAGGGTGTGTTCGCGCGGCTGAAGTTCGAATCGGGCGTGCACCGGGTGCAGCGCGTGCCCGAGACGGAAGCGGGCGGACGCATCCACACCTCGGCGGCGACGGTGGCTGTACTACCGGAAGCCGAGGACATCGACATCGAGATCAAGCCGGAAGACATTCGCATCGACACGATGCGCGCTTCAGGCGCGGGCGGCCAGCATGTCAACACCACCG
>JAGRLL010000231.1 GCA_020441855.1 Nitratireductor sp. | reverse complement strand
CCTCGAACAGGAAGAATTGCGGCTGCTGCAGATCCTGCGGGACAGGCTCAATCTCGACCGGCTCGCCTGCGCGGCGATCGAGCGCGGTGCCAAGGCGCGTCACCAGACCCTCTGACGCGGCAACGATCTCCGCGGCCCTGTCTCCACAGGGCGGTTCGCGTAATGCGCATCACCGCACGGGCCGCGTGTCAAATTGTCCGCGATGATGGCTTTCGCACGTTGTATTGCCCATATGCCGTGTTCGGCGTCTGCGACGGGACACTGGAGAGCGCATGCAGGAAGCACAGATAAGGCTGGCCGTCTTCGCGGGTCTGTTCATCCTTTTCGCGGCTCTCGAGTACTTCGCGCCGAGGCGTGAATTGCGTCCGGTCAGGGCGAAGCGCTGGTTCACCAACTGGTCTATCGTCATCCTCGACTCGGTTCTGGTACGGCTGGTCTTCAAATCGGCGGCGGTGGGCGGCGCCCTGTGGGCGCAATCGCAGGGCATCGGCCTTTTCAACGTCATCGCCGCGCCCGTCTGGCTGGCCGTCGTCGTTTCGTTCGTCGTGCTCGATTTCGCAGTCTGGCTGATGCACCTGGCCACGCACAAGATCCCGATCCTGTGGCGGGTGCACCGCATGCACCATTCCGATATCGACATCGACATCTCGACGGCGATCCGTTTCCACCCGATCGAAATCCTGTTGTCGATGGTGTGGAAATACGCCTTAGTGATCGCGCTTGGCGCGCCGGCCGTTTCGGTGCTGCTCTTCGAAATCGTGCTCAATGGCGGGGCGATGTTCAATCACGCCAACATGCGGCTGCCGGCCTGGCTGGACAGGGCGCTGAGGCTTGTCATCGTCACGCCCGACATGCACCGCGTGCATCACTCGACGGATCGGCGCGAAACCGATTCGAATTACGGCTTCAACCTGTCGATCTGGGACCGGATGTTCGCGACCTATGTGCCTCAGCCGGCACTGGGACATGACGGCATGCAGATCGGGTTGAAGGAATGGCAGGACGAAAAGCCAGCCCGGCTCGACTGGACGCTCATGGTGCCGTTCCGGAAATAAAGCCCGGCCAATGCCGGATCAGTAAAGCCCGAGCGGGAAATAGCGCAGGTACAGCTCGGCGAAGACGCCCTTCTCGCTGATCGCCTTGAGCGCATAGTCGGCAGCCGCGGAAAGTTCGGTGCGGCCCTTGGGGAAGGCGATCGCCAGGCCCTGGCTGAAGTCGCCCGAAGGCAGATAGGGGCCGCCCGCAAAGACGCAGCAATCTCCCGATGCATCCGACAGGAGCCAGAAGGACAGGGAAACGGCATCGGAAAACACCAGGTCGATGGAGCCGGCGCGCAATGCGTCGAGCGCTGCCTGTCGCGTTGGGAAGACCTCGCGCTGGCCACGAGTGAAGACGGTGTCGAACCAGATGAGATGCTGCGAGCCGGCGACCAGGCCAACCTTGTGGCGCAGCACGACGTCGCCTATCGGCTCGCCATATCCGTCGGCCTTGCGCGCGATGAACCGCGCCGGGATGCGCAAATAGGGGCGCGAAAACTCGAAACGCTTGCGTGTATCGGCGCTGACCTCGAGGCCGGCGATGATGGCGTCGCCGTCGCCGCGCGCCATGGCATCTTCCAGTTCCGTCCACGGCAATGCCTGGATCTGGCATTTGGGCAGGATGTCGAGTTCGGCGCAGATCGCGCGGGCGAGATCGACATGGAACCCGGAAAGGCGCTTGCTTCTGTCGATGAAGTTGAAGGGCGGAAAATCCGTCGTCGTCAGAAAACGCAGGCGCTGAAGCGAAGACAGATCCGGCCGGACGAGATTTTCGCCGGGATCCCAGAAATTGGGGACGGTGACACCCTGGGCCCGCGCGGGCAGGGCCGGCGCGAGAACAAGCGCGGCCACAACAGCCGGGATGGCCGCCTTCAAGGCTTTGCGCACAAACGATCGCAGGTTTGGGACTCGCATTCTTCCCGCTTGGATTGTAATCTTTCAACCGGAACAAGGACCGGCCGAACGGACCGAATTGCCGCTTTAGCAGGTTTGGGGACAAGGGGGAACTTCAATTGGGCCCGGCGTGGGGACAGCCGGTGGGTCATCAGCGAATACCGGGGCATTCCGACCGGACGCAAGGCGCCGGAGCATGGCCGGGCGCACCTGATCTGCCCGACGACATCGCCTTCCTGACGGAAGCGGGAATCACGCGTGACGCGCTTTGCATGGCGGCCATTGCGGCTGGCGAAAAGGGCATGGCCGCCAGCGAAATCCTCATCCATCGCGGCTTCATGATGCGAGAGGATTACGAATGGCGTCTGGCAAAGCATGTCGGCGCCGAATATCGCCGGCACGGTCCCGACCCCGATCTCATCGCCACGACAGCAACGGCAAGCACGGATGAATTGCGCACCGTCGGTGTCATGGAGCGGAGCGCAAGGCAGAATCGATTGTTCGTGTCGCCGCAGGCAAGCGGTTATGCACGCATCGCCGCACTCGCCGCCAAGGCGCCCGATACGTTCGCGAATGTGGTGTTTACCGGGCGGGCGGAACTTCGTCACAGCCTGTTCCTGGCCGATCGGCAGGGCTATGCCAGACGCGCCGTGGAGGATCTCGCGCAGCGATTGCCGGACTATTCGGCAAACCGGCGGCTCAGCGGGGGGCAGATCGTCGCCTTCGTTCTGGCAGGCCTGCTCACCTTTGGCGGGCTGGTATTGGGAGCGGACATCGCGTTTTCCACCCTTGCGGTGCTTCTCACCGGTTTCTACTTCTCCATCGTTGTCCTGCGCGCCGTGCTGATCGTGCTCCTCGACACCGCCGGCCCCGCGACATTGCCGCCCTTTCGTCCCGCTGCGACGGAGCCCGAGGATTTTCCCGTCTATTCGGTGCTGGTCGCGCTGAAAAACGAGGCCGGGCAGGTCGGCGCGCTGGTCGACGCCCTCGACCAGCTCGATTGGCCGAAGACCAGGAAAGAGGTCTTCCTCGTCTGCGAGGAGGACGATCCGGAGACGATCCTGGCCATCCGCAGCCTTGATCTGCCGCAGGGCTTCGAACTGGTAATCTGCCCGCCCTGCGAGCCGCGAACCAAACCCAAGGCGCTCAACTTCGCCCTGCCGTTGTGTTCGGGCAGGTTCACGGTGATCTACGATGCCGAGGATCGGCCGCACCGACTGCAATTGCGCGAGGCGTGGGAGAAGCTCGAAGCGGGTGGAGACAAGCTTGCCTGCGTGCAGGCCCCGCTGCTGGTCCACAACCGGAACCAGAACTGGCTGACCCGGCTGTTCGCCATAGAGTACCGGACACAGTTTCTGGGAACGCTGCCCATTCTCGAAAGGCTGGGCGCGCCGCTTTCGCTCGGGGGAACTTCCAATCACTTCCGCGGTATTATGGAGCAAACTCACCATATTTGATGTTTACACATCGTAAGTGATGATGTGTAAACATCAAATATGGGGTAGTGTCTCAGTTTGAAATTGAACGTTTTGCTAAATAATTCAGATAGCTGAATAAAATCAGCGAACAAAACGGAACAGGACTAGAAAGTTCCACATTTTCAACCCATGTTAAGTTTGTCATGGGAAATGTCCGGCCTTAGGTAGCAAACGCACCAAGAGCCCAATGGCTATCTAGAGCATATTCGCGGAAAATGAAGGGCCGGTAGAGCGGGTTTGGGGGGTGCTCTACCAGCCCTGTCTGCCTTGGCCACTTTGAGCTACGCAAACGAGAATTAACCTAACGTCAATATGCAACAGTTCAAGCGCGCCCGCACCGAGACTTTCGAGCACACCATCTCAGGCCTGTTGACAAAGCGCGCCGATCTCCACAACGAAGGTGAACGCATCCGCGACCGTCTGGCGGAGATCAGGAACGATATCGACGCGCTGGACCGGACACTATCCGTACTCGGCTACACTGGCGATCTGGACGCGGCCATGCCACGTGCAAAGCGCCATGTACTGTTCGGCAGGGGTGAGTTGACCCGACAGGTGCTCACGATCCTGCGACGCACCGGAAAGCCTCTCACAAGCCGCCAGATCGCTCAGGAGATTGTTTCCGATAGCGGCATGGACGCCAGAGACAGGAAGTTCGTAAACGAACTGGTGAAGCGCGTAGGCAAGGCCTGCCGGCAATACCCGGACGGAGCCGTGCGCAAGGCGAGCGATGCGCACGGCAATGTCGTGTGGAGTGTTTAGGCGGCTTTGCCGGGAGGCGGCAACAAACGAGGCAAATATTCCAGCGCCGAACTATCACGCTTCTGAAAATATTGGATTGCCTTGTTTGGCAACCATTCTTCGCGGAAATGCCTCCGCCACTCGGCCAACAGAGTTTCAGGGTAGGCTTTTGCACGGACGCGCCTGCCATCCTCATACAGATGCCAATAGGTCGGGAGCGCATCCGTATCAATGCCGTACTTGTCACGAAGCCACCGGCAGAACATAAGCCCATGTGAGATATCGGGCACCATGTGATCAGGCAGCGTATATCCCATGATCTCCATTGGAGCGATCAGCGCAAGGGTAAGCTCTGACAATATGGAGAAATGGCCGACAGGTACGTTCGGCTGGTTCGCCGTATAGCGGCGAATGTGGTACGGAAGCTCGACGCGGGCCGGAGCACCGCGCCCGGAAAGCCAATCGTATACCCACTGGCTTACTTTCACCGCAAATTCAGCGGAACACCACTGCGCGAGGTGAATGGCAACCTGAGGGTGCACCCATGTACCTTGGAGTCTTACGTCTCCTCCTTTGATTGATTGTACGATTTTCGAAACGGGAATTCCCGTTTCGATGGAAAGCGCCGCCAAGAACTCGGATGAAGTTCCGAGACGCATATAGTCATGGAATCGTTTTCCCGCCGCATGGCACATTGCCGTGGCGTTGATATAGCCGTCTTCCGGGCGTTGATAGATGATCGTGCCCTGAGCACGGTGAGGAATAAGATCAAAATGCTGCTGCATCACACATAAACCTTTCTTTATGTGATGCGACAGAATGTGCCTTGACGGATTCGGCGAATTGTGGGAGGAAAATCACCGTAGCTACATCACAGACACTTTCAGCCGCTGTTAGTTTTTGCCATTCGCCGGGACGCGCCAACGTCCCGGCGATACTTTTACTGTGACTCGGTTATAGCTTCAAACACTAAATATAGGGTTAACGGTTGCTTAACCTATTTGTGCCTACGCCGCCCGCTGCCAATAGCCGGCCCAATTACGACTGACTGGCGAAGCCATCGAAGCTGCTACTACGCCATAAGCATTCTCGCCATTTGAGCGGCGGCGATTGTCTTCCAGCCATGCGGCGTGGTTTGCATACTGGTGCAGGTAGCGCGGGCTGACCTGATGATGCTGGCCCGACACCATGCGACGCAGGCGTGAGAAATAGCTTTCGACCATGTTCGTATGCTTGCCGTGGTCGCTGTAGGCTTCACTGTGATTGATGCGCTCGACCTGCCAACCGGCATGCAGCATGTCCCAATGGCTGGCCTCGTCGGCTGACATGAAGGCCATGCGGTCAACGTTGATCTTGGCCAGCGACACGCCATCGGCTTCCGACTTGGTGACGAAAGGCAGGGTGCGGCCCTTGCGCTCACGGAATGCCACCACGACGCGGCGCTTGCCGGTCTGGTGTTCGGCAAGGCGACGGTCCTTGCGATCTTCCTTGCGGTTCTCCGGGCGAATGTGACCACCGAAATAGGCACCGTCGACTTCGACATGGCCGTCGAGGATTTCGCCGGTATGGATTTCGGAAGCCATGGCTTCGCGCAGCTTGTGCGAGAGAACGAAAGCCGTCTTGTACTGGC
>JAGRLL010000024.1 GCA_020441855.1 Nitratireductor sp. | reverse complement strand
CCGCGCGCTGGATCATCGGCGATACGGAAAGCGGCAACGGCCGCACCCGTCGCGTCCATATCCTCGTCAAGCCGACACGGCCCGACATCACGACCAATCTCGTCATCAGCACGGATCGGCGTGTCTATATGCTCGAACTGCGCGCCGGCGAGGAGCCCTACATGCCCGCCGTCGCTTGGGCCTATCCGGCGCGACCAGCGACCCAGCGCCAGGCCACACCCGCGCGGCCCACGATACCGGTCATGAGCGCGCGCCATTATCGCTACGGGTTGACGGGCGACGCGCCGCCCTGGCGACCGGTTTCCGTCTTCGATGATGGGCGTCGGGTCTACATCCAGTTTCCGCGCGGCATCGTTCAGGGCGAAATGCCGCCTCTCTTCGTGGTCGGTTCCGACGGTGAAGCCCAGATCGTCAACAGCCGCATCTATCAGAACATCCTGATTGTCGACCGCATCTTCGCGGCAGCGGAGCTGCGCCTCGGCAGTGGCCGCGAACAACAGGTGGTCAGGATCGTCAGAACCGACGGGAGACAAGGCTCATGAGCGACAACAACCCCGGCAAGCAGGAACCGGAATTCACTGGCCCCTCGAAAGCGGCGGCGGCGATGCGGTTACGCGCCAAACCGCCACAGGTCACCCGCTTGTCGCGGCGAACCTTGATGGCAGCCGGCCTAATCGTGTCTCTTGGTGTCGGTGGCGCCCTGATCTACGCGCTCCGGTCACCGGACCGGAATGCCGGTGGAGAGGAACTCTACACGACGGACAACCGACGCACGGCCGAAGGACTCGAGGATCTGCCACGCGACTATACCGGCCCAGTCCTCGGCCCGCCTTTGCCCGGCGATCTTGGCCGGCCGATCCTCGACGCGCAGGAACGCGGTCAGCCGGTGGCGCCTCCCGTCATTGCACCGCCCGCGACAGATCCCGAGGAGCAGCGCCGGCTCGCGGAGGCGGAAGCAGCGCGGACCAGCCGCGTGTTCTTCCAGACCGGCGCGGTAGCTTTGAACAGACCCGCTGACGCATCTACTCCGAATTCCCTCGACCTCAATCTCAGGGGAGAGGCAACCGCGACCACCTCCCGGGATGGCCAGCTCGCCTTCCTTAACGCGGCGGCCGACCGGCGAACCGTCGCACCCGATCGCGTCGCGCCGCCGGCATCGCCCTATGTCCTCCAGGCCGGATCGGTTATCCCGGCCGCGCTTATCACCGGCATCCGGTCCGACCTGCCCGGTCTCATAACCGCCCAGGTCACGCAGCACATCTACGACAGCCCGTCCGGCGAGATCCTGCTCATCCCCCAAGGCACACGCATCATCGGCGAATACTCCAACGAAGTCGGCTTCGGCCAGCGCCGTGTCCTGCTGGTCTGGAATCGCCTGATCTTCCCCAATGGCCGCTCAATCGTCCTCGAACGACAGCCTGGCGCCGACACCGAAGGGTACGCCGGCCTGGAAGACGGTGTCGATCATCACTGGTGGGATCTGGCAAAGGCTGCCGGACTGTCGACATTGCTGGCGGTCGGCGCGGAACTGACGATGGACGATGACAACCGCCTGGTCCAGGCGATCCGCAACGGGGCGCAGGATACGATCAACGACGCGGGCCAGCAGATCATCCAGCGCCAGTTGCAGACCCCGCCCACGCTGACGATCAGGCCGGGTTTCCCGATGCGCGTCATCGTCACCCGTGATCTCGTCCTGGAACCCTATCAAGGCTGAACCATGACCACGAAACTAAAGCTCTCCGCCATTCCCGACGACAAACCAGTCAAGCTCAGCGTCGAACTGCCCGCGGAGGTTCATCGTGATCTTGTCGCCTATGCCGATGTGATGGTCCGTGACTCCGGCGCTGCGGCACCAGAACCCGCCCGGCTGATCGCGCCCATGCTGCAACGATTCATGGCGACGGATCGCGCTTTCGCGCGTTTGCGGAAATCGAGCCGGACGCCTCATCAGACCTGATCTGGCGTGGGAGCCAGTCAGAACTTCCCCGTCGAACGCGCCCGGCAAGAACATGAGCGGTGCTGACCATGCAACGCAGCGCCGGATTGTCATTCTCGGCAAGCCAGATCGCCTTGAAGGGCAAGGCGTCATCCTTGCCCGCCAACGGCCGCAGCACGAGATCCGGTAGGGTGACGTGCGACCACGCTGCTGTAGTGACTGTCAGCCCGTGACCAAGGCTTACAAGGTTCATCAATGTTTCGAACCCAACGCATCGGGACTCGATCTCGACGTGAATGGAAAGGCTTGCGAGACGCCGCAAGAGGCAGTCATGGAATTCCGGACCAGGCGCTATCTTGCTCGTGATGAACTTCTCCCCACGCACATCCGACCATTCAAGTGTGGCGCGCTCGGCGAGCTTGTGTCCCTTTGGCAAGGCAACATGGAGGGGTTCCGACCAAAGCTCAGCGCATTCGCAGTTCCGGGACTCGCACTCACCCGGAATGAACACGATGTCCAACTCGCGCGCTCGCAAAGCAGCGATATGCTCATCGCGGCCACCGTCGTGAACATCGACCCAAACCTGCGGATATTCCTGCTGATAGGCGACAATCAGCTTCCGGAGGAACCCGCCGGCGAGCGACGTGAGGACGCCGATCTGAACACCCCCTACATCCGCGCGTCCTGCTGAGTGGGCAGCGCGCCGCGCCTGGTCCAATTGCTGAAGCGCAGGCTGTACCTCCTCGAGATACCGCTGACCTGCATTCGTCAGTCGAACACCCGTGTTGCTTCGCTCGAGCAGAGAAACGCCGAGTTTTTCCTCCAAGCGCATGATCTTGCGGCTAACGCAGGATTGCCCGACTCCAATCACCTCCGCTGCTCGCCGCAGGCTTCCGTTCTCAACGGCGGCTACGAAGTAGCGGATTTCCGAAAGCTGGGGCACGCACGACAATCCAATCTAATATCTTTCAACGCGGCAAGTCGGGATCTTCGCGTCTAAACCATTCTCCATTGGAACCAATTCGGCGGTTCGCGAAATCAATACGCCAGCCGCAAGAGCGGGAGTCTCTCTTGCTGGCATAGACGGTAGCTTCCTAATCATCTCGGTCACTATTGCGGCACACATTTCATACGCCCGCCATGAGCATATATTTGAGGTTGGTGAACTCGTCAGTGCCGTGATGGGAGCCCTCGCGCCCCACGCCTGACTGCTTGATGCCGCCGAAAGGGGCCAGTTCGGTGGACAGAAGGCCGGAGTTGATCGCCACCATGCCGTATTCAAGGGCTTCGGCCACGCGCCAGACCCGAGAAAGGTCTTTTGAATAGAAATAGGCGGCAAGTCCGAACTCGGTCGCATTGGCAAGGTGGATGACTTCTTCGTCCGTCGTGAACCTGTAGACCGGCGCCAGAGGCCCGAAGGTCTCTTCATTGGTCACCATCATATCGGTCGTGACACCGGTCAGGATCGTCGGTTCGAAGAACGAACCGCCGAGCGCATGCCGCTTGCCACCGGAGACCAGCTTCGCGCCCTTCGAGAGCGCATCGGCAATATGCTCCTCGACCTTTTCGACTGCGGCGGCGTTGATCAGCGGCCCTTGCAGTGTATCGGCTTCCGACCCGTCCCCGACCTTGAGGCCGGAGACACGTTTGGCGAGCTTTTCGACAAAGGCGTCATAGACCCTGTCGTGCACATAAAGCCGGTTGGCGCACACGCAGGTCTGGCCGGCATTGCGGTATTTGCTGGCAATCGCCCCGTCCACTGCCGCATCGAGATCGGCATCTTCGAACACGATGAAGGGCGCGTTGCCGCCCAGCTCCAGCCCGAGCTTTTTCAACGTACCCGCGCACTGCGCCATCAGCACCCGCCCGACTTCGGTGGAGCCGGTGAAGGTGAGCGTTTTCACATCCGCGCTTTCGCACAGGGCCTTACCGATTTCTGAGGACTTGCCGATGATTACGTTCAGGACGCCATCCGGCAGTCCCGCCTCGACCGCCAGTTCTGCCAGCGCCAGCGCCGTCAGCGGCGTTTCACCCGCAGGCTTCAAGACGCAGGTACACCCGACCGCCATCGCCGGCGCGATTTTCCGTGTGATCATCGCCGCCGGGAAGTTCCACGGCGTGATCGCCGCCACGACCCCCACAGGCTGCCGGATAACGACGATTCGCCCATCCTTGATGTGGCTCGGAATGGTCTCGCCGTTAATCCGCTTGGTTTCTTCGGCATAGAACTCGATATAAGACGCCGCATAGGCGATCTCGCTCATCGCCTCTGTCAAAGGCTTGCCCTGCTCTGCCGTCAATATCCCGGCCAGCCGCTCCTGATCCCGCATCACAAGATCAAACCAGCGCCGCAAGATCACCGAGCGCTCCTTGGCCAAAAGCGCTGCCCAGCCGGGAAAAGCCTTGTGCGCAGCGGCAATCGCCTCTTCAGCTTCAGCCCGGCCAAAACGCGGCACCTTCCCAAGCTCAACACCCGTGGCAGGGTTCGTTATAGCGTCAACACACTCGCCGACCCAGGCGCTACCAATCAGGCACTGCGTCCGTAACTCAATCTTGGTCATTATTTCATTGTTCCCGGTAGCCAGGTTGCCAGGTCTTCAATCAGAACGACGGCCAGCATCAGCGCGACGATCATCAAAAGGAACGGTCCAATCTGGATCGCAATGCGGCGGATATCCATCTTGCCGATGCTCGCCACAGTAAAAATGTTGATGCCGATGGGCGGCGTGATCTGCGCGGCCTCGATGGCGAGGACGACGAACACGCCGAAGGCTAGAGGATTGATGCCGACGGCTTGGGTGATGGGGAAGAGGATCGGCACGGCGATCAGCATCATCGACATGGCTTCAAGCACGGTACCGAGCACCAGAAAGAGCACGATCATGGCGAAGATGACAGCCAGCTTGCTGAGGCCGAATTCGGTTACCAAATGAACGATCGCATCCGGCAGGCCGCTGAAGGTGAAAAATTCGGTGAGATAGCGCCCGAATCCGAGGAGCATGAAGATCATCACTGTTGTCGAAACCGCCTTAAAGGTCGCGATCTTGATCTTGGTCCAGTCGAGCGCCCCGGTGATCAGTCCGAGGATCAGCACATAGGCGACGGCCAGCGCGGCAGCCTCGGTCGGGGTGGCGAAGCCGGAATAGATGCCGGCGAGGATGAGGACAGGCAGCATCAGCACCCAGCCCGCCTCATAGGTGGCCCTAAGTCTGTCCTTCAGGGTGAAGCGTTCCGCCACCTTGAACTTGCGCGCCACGAAGGCGGTATAGATCGCCATCATCAGCGACAGGAGAATGCCGGGCACGATACCGGCCATAAAGAGCGCGCTTATGGATTGCTCGGCGATAACGCCGTAAAGGATCATGGCGATTGACGGCGGGATGAGGATGCCGAGCGTGCCGCCGGAGGCGATGAGCGCCCCGGAGAAATCGCGGTCGTAGCCGGCCGAGGTGAGCGCCGGGAACGAGACGAGACCAATGGTCGCGACGGTGGCGACGCTCGATCCGCTGATCGCCGCAAAGAGCGCGCAGGCGGCGACGGTCGCGACGCCAAGTCCACCGCTCAGCTGCCCCACCCACTTTTTGGCGAAATCGAACAACCGCTCGCTGAAGCCGGCCTGTTCCATCAGCGTCCCGACCAGAATGTAGAGCGGGACCGCGACCAGCACGAAGCCGGTAAACGCCTTGGAGATACTCAAGGCAGTGGTCTGGGCAAGATTTGCGGTTTCGCCGATCAGGATCATGCCGAGAAGGCCGGAAACACCCATGGCAGCGAAGACCGGAAGCCCGATGAGGACCAGAGCCAGAAACAGTACTAGGATACCAATGGCCAGCATTTAAAATCAGTTCCTGCCGAAAACGGCTTTGTAGAGGAAGGCCAGCACCATCAGCGCGAAGCCGAAGAACACGATGGATTGCGGATAGACCAGGGGGATGCGCATGATCGTAGCGGACTTCATGTCTAGTCGCACCGATAAGGCGATGAGTTGCCAGAATCCGTAAGTTACAAAGAGGATCAGTCCCAGACAAACGAATGTCGTTAGCACCGACAGCCATCTCCGCGGCCTGGGCGGCATGGCCATGGGCAGAATATCCACGGCGAAGTGATCGCCTCTGATGACGGCCAAGCCGCTGCCCAGCGTCGCCGCGCCAATCATCAAATATGTGCTGAATTCGAGGGCCCAGAGCGTAGGCATGCCCAAAAAGCGCAGGATAACGTCATAGGTGACGATGGCCCCGATCGCCCAGATGCAAATGGCCCCGAGAGTTGCGCCGAAGACCAGAACGGCGTCTGCTAGTCGTCTGATCATGGTCATCACTCCCGGGACCTTTCTGCTAATTGGCCTTGGCAGCTTCGGCCTTGACCGGCGCCAGGATGTCGGCGCTCAGCGCCTTTTCGGCCTCATCCATGAGCGGCTTTGTCGCCTCGACCCATGCCTGATATTCCGGCATGTCCGGGGTCAGCTCAACAACCGTCATACCTTCGGCCTCGTACTGGGCGGCTAGGTTGGCGCGATCCTCGATGATTTTTTCGCGCGAATAGACCTCGGCGTCGCGGATAGCCTTGGAGATGATCTCGCGATCCGCACCGGGTAGGCCTTCCCACCATTCGAGATTAGCAACCCAGCCCTGATAACCGCCAGCGCCGGTGAACGAGGCCGGAACGAGGACGTATTTGGCGACCTCGTACATCTTCTGCGAGCCGACACCCTGAAAGCCGGTGATGGCGCCATCAATGGTGCCGCGCTGCAAGGCGGTATAAACGTCGGCAAAGGGCAATTGCACCGGCGCCGCCCCGATGGCCTGAGCCAGTGCGGCCGTGCCTTCGGAATAGACGCGGATTTTCTTGCCCGTGAAGTCGCTTGGCGCGATCGCCGGTTCGTTGGTGACGAAGACGGTGGGACCAAGAGGAGTGACGGCAAGCAGGGTCGAACCCTTTTCGCGAAACTGCGCGTCGAGAACGGCCTTGATGCCGTTTTCGGCATCGGTTGCTGCTTCGAGCTGCTTCATGGTCAGGCCCGCCGGTGCGTCGGCGATCTTGACGTCGGGGAAGACGCCGGACCAGCCATTGAGGGTCACCCAGCCGAATTTCACGCTGCCGGCGGGGATCGCCAGCGGCATGTCGGCATCTTCGGCCAACTGGCCGGAGGGGAAGTGCTTGACGGTGATCCGGCCGTCGGTCTCGGCCTCGAGCAATTCGGTCAACTTGCCGACGAAGGTCGAGACGTTGATATGGTTGGGGCTGCCCCAGGTCGCTACAGGCACCTCGATCGGTTCTGCGGACATTGCCGTGGACAAGCCGGCGATGGCGAGCCCTCCGGCGAGAGCCAGTGTGGTGAAATAGTTTCGCATGGTTTCCTCCCTATGTTGCGAAAGACGTTAGCTATCGGGGTGCGTGAGGGCTTCTGAGGGCCACCGCGATCAGGACGAGCCACAAGCCGAAGATAGCGACAATCACCGCGACGGGTGCGTTGACGCCGATGCCGGTTGCGAACCCGAACATCACGCCGAAAACCGCAAAGATCATCAGGTAACCAATGACCAGTTCCGCGAGCAGCGCCCGCAGTCCGGTTTCGGAGAGATTTTCGTTTTGATGAGCCGCCATGGTCCTTCTCCTAGTTTCCAAGAAGGCGCGGAAGCGCCAGGATGATTTCGGGAAAGGCGAGACAAAGGATCAGGCCCAGAATCTGCAGGCCCACAAATGGGAGTACCGAGACGAAGATTTCCTGCAGTTGGATATGTTTTGGGGCCACGCTCTTGAGAAAGAAGCAGGCCGGGCCGAAGGGCGGCGAGAGAAAGTAAATCTGGATGTTGATGGCCACCAGGACACCGAACCAGACCTTGACCTCGTCGGCGCTGCCGACCCATTCAAAAGGCAACTGGGCGACAACGGGTGCGAAGATTGGCACAGTAATAAGAAGGATGGCGATCCACTCAAGGAAGGTGCCGAGCACCATCAAAATGCCCATCATGACTAGGACGATACCGATGGGCGGCAGATCGAGTCCGGAGATCAAGTTCTGCATGAACGACGCGCCGCCAATGAGGTTATAGATCCCCACGAGGCTAACCGCGCCCATGATGAGCCAGATGATCGCTCCGACCGTGGTGAAGGTCTGCTGCAGGGCTTCCCGCAGCATGGTCAGGTTCAGCCGCCCGCGAAAAACCGCCGCGAGAAGCGCACCGGCCACGCCGATGGCCGCCGCTTCGGTTATGGCGGCGATGCCGGAATAGATGCTGCCCAGAACAACCGTGACGATCAGGACCGGCACCAGAAGGCCGCGCACGGCCTTCAGCCGCACGCCTTTCTCATCGGTACCCGGCCCGGTCTCGGGCAGGGGCGCAAGGCCCGGATTGAGGTTCACTCGGATCAGAATATAGGCGATATAGAGAGCGGCGAGCAGCAAACCCGGCAGAACGCCGCCGAGAAACAGGTCTCCGATGGAGACGTTGGCGGTGATGCCGTAAATGATCATGACAATGCTCGGGGGCACAAGTGTCGCTAACGAACCCGATGCGCAGATCGTGCCAATGGAGAGCTTGGAATCATATCCAAGGCGCAGCATCTGCGGCAGGGCGATTAGCCCCAGCATCATCACTTCGCCGCCGATCACACCGGCCATCGCCGCCATGATGACTGCGACCACGGTCGTCTGCACCGCGACCCCGCCGCGCATCTTGCCCGCGAGCACGGACATGGAGTCGAAGAGGTCCTCGGCAATTCCGGCGCGCTCCATTAGGCTCGCCATCAGCACGAAGAGCGGAACCGCGACGAAGGAATAGCTGCCGAGCACGCCGACGATCTGGCGACCGACAAGGCCAAGCCCGTTCGGGCCGAAGTAGAGAAGAGCGGTGACCACCGATACGGTCAGTGTGACGATGCCGAGCGGTATACCGATCAGCATCAGCAGAAAGAGCGCACCGACGATCAGCAGGGTTGCATATTCGATCGCCATTTATACTTCCTTCGGCCCGCGCTGGATTAGACGGGCGAAATCGACCACCGACTGCAGGACGAAAAGCACGGCCCCGCTGAACAGAAGGCATTTCAGCAGCGTCGGCAGCGGCGAATTAAAGGCCGAGCCGCTGCGGTCGATAAAGCGGAGCGCCTTGACGGCAAGATCGAACGAGAGGTAGACCAGCACGCAGAGTGCGGCGATGGTGAAAAGCGCGGCGATGAGGTCGAGATACCAGCGCGCACGCGGCGATATCATGTCGTAGATGAGGGTAATCGCGATATGGCGGCGCTGAACCGAGACGTAGGCTCCCGACAACGTCCAGGCCAAAGCGCAGAGTGCGAGCACGATCTCATACGACCAGACGGTCGGCGCGTTCATCAGATAGCGGGCGACCACTTCGTACATGCTGAGCAGCGCGACAATCAGGTAGACGTGCATCGCCGCCTGACCGGTCGCACGACTTATCCTGTCCATAATCTCGCAGAGCCTGAGCATTCTTTATCCCCTCCCCTATGGGGCCGGAGCAGCGGTTGACGCCGCTCCAGGCGTTCGGGCTACTCGTCCAAAAGGCCGAGATTGGTCAGGAACTGGATGTGAGAGTCGTAGATCTCACCGGCGATCTCGTTTTGTTTGGAGAAATCGCTCCAGGCCTCGGCTGCGAACTTGCGGAATGCGTCGCGGTCTTTCTGCGCCCAGTCGATGACGTTGACCTTCGAGCCTTCTTTGCTGTGCTCGCGCACCAGCTTGAGGTCCTCGATGTCGGCAACGCGGGACAGCGCCGTGTAGGCCGCGTAATACCAGGTCTCGAGGGACACCCGGTCAGCGTCCAACAGATTGTCCCAAACGTCCTTGTTCACGACGAACTCGTAAACCGGCATGGAATGAATGCCCGGGAACAGCGGGTTCGGCGCGATGTCGTTGAAGCCCTGTGACGCGTTGTTCACATAGGCGCTCGCGTCGGCGGCATCAACCACGCCTTTCTCGAGTGCGGAATAGACTTCCGAAAACGGCAACGCGACCGGTGTCGCCCCAGCACGGCGGAAGACCTCCGAGGACAGGCCTTCAGGCGCGCGGATTTTGACGCCCTGGAGGTCGGCGACAGTGTTGATGGGTGTGTTGGCCACCAGCGCCTCGCGTGAATAGGGCATGCAGCCGACCACATGAACCCGGCCATCGGTATACTTGTCGTGGAGTTGCTGCAGAAACTCCTTGCCGCCCCCATGCATGCACCAGGTGGCCATCTGGTCGGGCCTATCGTAACCGGCGATGAGATCGCCGATCAGCGCGTAGCCGGGGTCCTTGCCGGAATAAAGTACCGGCGAGATCAGGTCAGCCTGCAACACGCCGTCGGCCACCGCGTCCACGGCTTCATTGGACGGAACGACACCGTTGGTCGGGAAAGCTTCGAACTTCACCCGGCCCTCGGTCATGGTCTCGATCTTCGGCATCCATTCTTCGCTGATAAAGCGATAAACGAAGTCACCGGCGTTCTGGCCGAGTTGAGTACGCAGGACCGTTTCCGCTTGGGCAGAGGCGGTGGCGAGAGCAAAGCCCACCGCTGCAAGGCTTCCCGCTAAAGAAAGTTGTGTCAGAAGTTTTCGCATTTGTTCCTCCCTAAGTTGCGAATCATGTGGCAACTCGGCCTATACGGGCCGATCGCCCTTGGTGACCTTGAGCGTGCGGTTGTCGACGCCGGGCAGCATTTTGGCAGGGTCACGGGTGACCACGACGTCGATGATCGAGGGTACGGTCCGCTCATCATTGGCGGCGCGGATGGCCGGCGCGATCTGTTCGGGGTCCTCGACGCGGATGCCCTGACAGCCGAAGTCCTTGGCGATCTCGGCATAGTTCATCTCGATGAGATCAGAAGACTGGTAATCGCCATACATGGCGTGCTGCAGCGCCTTGATGTAACCCGACGCGGCATTGTTCACGATCATCAGCGTGAACGGGGTTTTCGCTCGACGAGCGGTCTCAAGTTCACCCAGGACCATGTTGAATCCGCCATCACCTGTGATCCCGATCACTGGCTGATCCGGCACGGCCAACTGCGCCCCCATGGCGCCTGGCAGGCCGTAGCCAATCGATGCAAAGCCCCGGTCAGCCACAAAGCGGCGGCCGGGCTTCTTGGTGTCGTAGAGCAATCCGCCCCAATGGGCCGCAAAGCCGCCATCGACCACAAGAACGGATTCCTCCGGCATCTCATTGTTCAGTTCGTTGAGCATCCGGCCCATATTGATCGGTGTTTCGGTCGCTTCGAGCCGGTCCTTGGCGCCATCGCGCCACTTGGTCATGCGCCGAGGCACTTCGGCGACATACGCGGCGCGGGCCGCCATCGCCCTTGCACTTTCGGAATGAAGAGCCTCCGCGAGATCCTCGAGCCCGAGCTTCGCATCTCCGACCAGCGCCACATCGGTCTTCGTGGTGCGCCCAATTTCCTCGGGCAGCGTTTCTAGGTGGATGATCGGCGTGTCGCCATTAAAGAGTTGGAAGCGCTTGGTCGCGATCTCGCCGAGCTTGCAACCCACAACGATGATGCAATCGGATGTCTCGATCAGATCGTTGGCGATGCGCGAATAGCGCCCGAACAGCCCCGCCGACAATTGATGCGTGCACGCGATCGCGCCCTTGCCCGAGAGTGTATGCGCCACCGGGATCGCCTGGCTTTCGGCGAGGTTCTTCAACGCGTCGTACGCGACCGATATATGGATGCCGCCACCCACCAGCAGCAAAGGCCGATCCGCCTTGGCGATCAGCGCGGCGGCCTTCTCGATCTGCCGCGCATCCGGCCGAGAGCGATAGGCCGGAAAGGTCGTGGTCGCCGGATCAATCCAGAGATCATCGACCGGATAGTCGAACTGTTCATGCGCGATATCCTCCGGCACATCGATAACGACCGGACCGGGTCTGCCGGAGGTGGCAACCGCAAAAGCGCGGCGCACCAACTCCGGCACCCGGGAGGAGCGCTCGATCCGGATGACCTCTTTGACAGCGGGCTTGAGGATATCCATCTGCCGCGCTTCTTGAGTCATGTTCTTCCAGGAATGGTCGCGATGCGTATCCCCGACGAAAACCACCTGAGGGATGCCGGCATTGAAGCTTTCCACCAGAGCCGTCACCAGATTGGTCGCGCCGGGCCCGAGGGTCGCATCGCACACGCCCGGCTTGTTGGTCATGCGCGCATAGGCATCGGTGGCGAACGCCCCCACCCGCTCGTCGTTGATCAGAAAATGCTGCAGGCCTTTGCGCCGCACCGCGTCGTAGAACGGCAGCAACTGAAACCCGCCCATCCCGAACATCGGGCCAACGTCCGCGCGCTCCAATATTTCGACGATTGCCTCGCCGCCCGTAAGGGTGATGAAGTCGGTATTCCGGGCATCGGGGGCAACATTGCTCAATGGCATCAAACGTTTCCTTTGCTGATAGTTTCCGGGGCGGCGCCGCGCGCCGTCTGGCGCGCCGCCGCCTCCGCGATCACATGAGAGATGAATTCCTTGAGTGGCATGCCGACGCGCGCGCCAAGCCTTTCAGCCGGCGAGTTGACTTCGGACAGGATGCCGGTCTGGTAGGTGGAAAGGCCGTCACCAATCCGCGCGCTCCCGACATCGACACATACCGCCGCGACGCCTACTTCCGCGAGAATGGGAAGGCGCCGAACGCCTGCCTCCTCTATTCCGATGCCGGCGTCGCTGAAGGCGACGAGCAAAGGCCGCGCCTTGAGGGCCTTTTCCGAAAGGTTACCTGGCAGGCCGCCATGGGACCCAGTTACGACGATCGCGCCGTCGTCGTCCGTTTGAACCGAGGAGGCGGAATCGACAATGGTGATCAGGGTGGGTATCCCGCCCTGTTCCACCTCGGCTTCGATGTAGAGTCGCCGGAACTCTTCGCCATCGGGGGGAACCGCCCTTTTACCGGCGCGCGCGGCGGCTCCGGCTTCGAGCAAAGCGGCGGCGTCAGTTACCGGCATACCGGCGGAAAGGCCAAGCTCCGCGGCGGGCGCGTTGACGCGCGAGAGAATGCCGCGCGCCATCATATCGGCCGGGTCGCCGATCCGGGCGGTATCATGGTCCACGGCAGCGGTGGGAATGCCATGGGCTTCGAGAACGCCGAGGGCGGCGACACCGGCTTCGTCAAGGCCAATACCCGCATCGTGACAGATTAACGAGGCAACGCCGCATTTCAGCGCTCGCAGGCCCGACGGCGCCCCCCCATGCGATCCCACGATCACGTGCGCCCCACGGCTCTCTTCCGTCAGTTCGGTCACGGAACCCTTCAGCATCATTCTTTTATTTTCCGATTAACGAAAAAAACTATTTGATTAAAGGAAAATTACATGCTAGCGGAGAATTGTCAACTGCCGTCCCGCGTTGGAAAATCCGGCCGGGGCATGGGCAGGGAGGAATCGGACAAAGTGGCTGCGGAAAAAGGTGACCATCAAAACGTGGCGCGGGCCGCGCTCGTTATCGACACATTGGCGGGCGCGCGGGAACAAGGGCTTCGCCTCACTGATGTGGTGGAAAAGACCGGACTCGGCACCGCCACGATCCATCGCCTTCTGGCGGGCCTGGTCGCTTACGGTTTCGTCGACCTCGACAAAGCGAGCAACCGCTATTTCGTGGGCTTGAAAATGATCTCCTGGACGGCGGCGGCTATTGAACGGTACGGGCTCGCACCCTATGCGGACAACGCACTCGACCGGCTTTGCAGACAAACCGAGGACACCGTCTATCTCAGCCTCCGATCCGGAAACGACGCCGTCTGCGTCGACCGGCGCGAGGGCAGCTACCCGATCCGAACCCTCACCCTCGCCCTGGGCGACAGGCGCCCGCTTGGCGTCGGCGCCGGCAGCCTCGCCCTGCTCGCCTTCCAGTCAGACGCATTCGTCAACGGGGTGCTGTCGAGCGATGTCGAACGGCGCAATGCCATGGGCATCGGCACGGATCTTGTTGAGCGGCTCGTCGGGGAAGCCCGGGAGAAGGGCTTCGCCCTCAACGAGGGTTTTCTTATTCCGGGGATGTCAGGCGTCGCGGTACCGATTCTCGATCACGACCGACGCGCCGTCGCCGCCATCAGCGTCGCCGCCATCACCACCAGACTTTCGGGCGAACGGTTGCACGCGGTCGTCGAGGACCTCAAAGCGGCGGCGGTCGATGTCCAAGCCGGCGCAGCGGATATCCTCGGATCGCCGCTCGCGAAGCGCTTTTCCGGTCGGAAGGGATGATTGAAATGAAAGGCGCAACACTCATCACCGGCGGTTCGAATGGCATCGGGCGCGCCATCTCCCTGGCCCGCAAGGCGCTCGGCGAGGACGTTGTCGTTCTCGACCGGGTGCCCCCACCGGCCGGCGACGGCGTCACCTATATCGAGGCCGATTTGGCAGACTTCGCCGGCCTCGAGTCCCTGATCGAACGGATAACCATCGAGCACGAAGTCCTGCGACTGGTGAATTGCGCGGGCATTGCGCTCATCGCGCCGCTGGCGGACCTCTCGATCGAGGACATGCGCAAAACGATGGATATCAACGTTCTCGCGCCGGCGATCCTCGCAAAAACGATCAGCAGGACGATGCGCGAAGTCGGGTTCGGGAGGATCGTCAACATATCCAGCCGCTCGGCGCTCGGCCGTCCTCTGCGCACGGCCTACAGTTCGAGCAAGGCAGGTCTGATCGCCGCAACCCGCGTCTGGGCACTCGAAATGGCCGGAACGGGCATCACGGTGAACGCCATCGCCCCCGGCCCCATCGAGACCGAGCTTTATCGGCAGGCCAACCCACCCGAAAGCCCCATGACGCAAGAGGTGATCGCCTCTGTGCCGGTCGGGCGGCTTGGCACGCCGGAAGACATCGCCTTCGCGGCGGACTACCTGCTCGATGAAAGGGCCGGGTTCGTCACAGGGCAAACGCTGTTCGTCTGTGGCGGGCTGACGGTCGGCAGCATCACAGGTTGAGGAGCACAGAATTGACACGAAGATGGTCATGCCGTCCTGAGGGATCGAACTGGGGCGAATTCGGCGAAAACGATCAGCTTGGTAGCCTCAATCACATCTCCGAAGCTGAGGTTCTGGCAGCAGTACAAACCATTACCCACGGCATCCGCTTTGGCCTCAGCCTGCCGCTCGACTATCCGGGCGGGAACGCTCTGGCGCCGCACCGCCTGCCCCCGGTTCTGCACCCAACCACGCGGCACGGCACGCCGTATTTCAACTATGCCTTTTCCGGCGAAGCATCGGAGTGTTGCGACGGGGGTAGCGACGATCAGGTTACCCTGAGCACGCAATATTCGACACAATGGGACAGCTTTGCCCATATCGGATACCATTTCGATCTTTTCGGAACTGGCGACCCCGCACTCTGCTATTACAATGGCTATGCCGCGGGGCGGGATATCCTGCCACCCGAACAGCGGGATCCTTTCGCACAGGCTCCCCTCGGCGTCGACGCTTTCGCCGCTACTCCGATTCAGGGCCGGGGCGTGCTCCTCGATATCGAGAAACATTTCGGGCGCGAAAAGCGCGATCTGGTTTTCTCCGATATCGAACGGATCATCAATGCAGAACGGTTGGATATCAGGCGCGGCGACATTTTGTGCCTGCATACCGGCTTTGCGGACGAAGTGCTGAAAATGAACAAAAGGCCGGATGCCGAAAAGCTGCACAATATCTGCGCCGCCCTTGATGGCCGCGATCCGGCCCTGCGCGGTTGGATCACCGAGACCGGCATCTCGGCCATCGCGGCGGACAATTATGCGGTCGAGCGCGTCGGGCTCGAGCCGCAGCCGGATCTGCCTGCCTTCGTGCCATTGCATCATCATTGCCTGTTCAAACGTGGCATTCCGCTGGGCGAGCTTTGGCACCTTACAGAATTGGCCAATTGGCTGCGGGCGAACGGGCGCAACGCCTTTTTGCTCACCGCGCCGCCGCTGCGCCTGCCAGGCGCTATGGGCTCGCCCTGCACTCCCGTCGCCACCGTTTGAAACTAAGGAGCACATCTGACATGTCCTATGACGGCCGCACGCGCGTTGTGATCATGGCACAGCCTCACGCTGACGCAGTCGATCTGGTGATGCGCGATCTCCCCGCGCTTCGAGCCGGCGAGGCGCTCGTCAAAATCAGGTATGCGGGCATCTGCGGCACTGATCTGCATATCATTGGCTGGAATGAGTGGGCCGCTCGCTCCTATAAGCCCCCCTTCGCGCTGGGGCACGAGTTCTGTGGCGAGATCGTTGATCTACGCGAGGGAGGACCGTTCCGGATCGGCGACCGGGTCAGCGGCGAAACCCATCTCGCCTGCGGCAACTGCGACCAGTGTCGACGGGGACGCGGACACACGTGCGAGAACCTCACGACTTTCAGCCGCCTCGACCGGGGTTCATTTGCCGACTACTCGGTTGTTCCAGTCTCGCTTCTGCGAAAGGTGCCGCCCCGTGTTTCAGATCAAATCGGTGCGATCCTTGAGCCCTTGGGTATATCAGTGCGATGCGTGCGCGAGGTTGGCAGCGAAGGAAAGGACATCCTTATTTCCGGCTGCGGCCCGATTGGGTTGATGGCGATCGCAGCCGCACGTGGATTTGGGGCACAACGCATCATCGCTGTAGATCCGGCGTCCGCACGTCGGGATTTCGCTTTGCAAATGGGCGCAGACATTGCAATCGACCCAAATGCGACGGATGTCGTCGCGGCAGTGCGAAGCGCTACAGGTGGCCGGGGAGTTGACGTGTGCGTCGAAACATCCGGCGCAACGCCAGCCATCTCGATCGGTTTGAAAGCCACCAACCGCGGTGGTGCACTAGTGATGGCGGGCCTGCCACCACGGGATGTTCCCATCGACATCACGGGACAGATCGTATTGCGCGAAGTGACTTTGCGCGGCGTGTATGGACGGCTGCTCGACCAAACTTGGATCGATACAGAGCGCGCGCTCCTCTCCAACCTAAATGTAGATGCGGTCATCACCGACACTTTCGCACTGGAAGACTATGTCGCTGCGATCAAATGTGCGCGCGCTGCCCAAGCTGGAAAAGTTCTTCTACAACCATAGAGTGTACCAGGCATTGCAAACTTTGGCCGGATACCGAATAGATCTCTAACAACGTCGGTTCGCCATTCAGTTGCTCAATGTTATGTTTTGTATGAACCTTCCAAGCCGAACGTAGACAGTCGGCCACGCGCCTACCACATTATCCACTACGAATAAATTCGCTGTTCCCGCATCCAACGCGCGATATCCGCCAGTGCTTTCCGTGAGGCGCCGTTAGCACCAATTGAACTTGTTGCCTACCTCATCGATGATCGTACCGCCCCGATTATCGTAAGAGGCAATTAAGTTGAACACGCTCTTCTTGCTCATGGCGCAGTACGACGGACGCGTGATCGTCCCTGCAGAGATTGTATGCAGGGACTACTTCTCCCACCTGACTATCAACAAGTTCCTGCGCAAGGTGAGCGTCGGGGAAATCGACTTACCGCTGACAAGGGCGGAGAGAAGCCAGAAAAGCGCCAAGGGTGTGCACCTGCAGGACCTGGCCTCGTACATTGATAAACGACGCGAGATCGCATTGTCCGAAGCTCGCGCCTTCCGCACCAAATAGTTGCTCGACGCCAGCTTAACCCTGGTTGATCCTTGACCCTGCCAAGACCACATGGCTCGGCCGCGCATTAGCTATTGGCGCGCGCCCTGCCCCGCACTCCTCTGTCCATAACGGCGATACCGGCCGACCAGTACAACGAGAGTACAACTTCGCGAAGGTGTGAACGTTTACTGTTTGATTTTGCGGAGTTTTTCGCGACGTCCGTCCAGTCCATCAAAAGATAAAAAAGCGGATTGCATAATAATTTCAAACACCTGCACTGTTTGACGAAATAGCGGCGTGTTGGAGCGACTCACATTGCGTGTAACTCTAGGTTCTCGTTTGAGGCGATTACCTTACTAGGAGCGTATGCAACGCCGCACTCAGCGACTTCTCAGCTACATGTGTGCCGCCTGTCGGACTCGGGGAGCCGCGATCCCGGTGAGTTCGTGCACCCGCCATCAAATTTGTTCGGATTGTCCCGCGCTACCGGAGTAGGTATAAATCCGAGCTGGGGGACTAGCGTGGACGGTCAGAGAGCCATCATTCGAGGTATTACGAGTAAAGAGGAGACCTGATTCTTGTTCGTGAGGAAGCCACGTACCAGCGAGTACTCTTGCTTCAAAGAACCTGCACTAAGATCGCGATGAAAAGAAAGGCGACCAGTATCGCAGAAATGGCAACGAGATCGACTCCGGAGTTTCTCGCCGGAGGCGGCGAGATGGGCGAACTCATTCGGGCCTACGACTGGAGCAGCTCGCCAATAGGTGTACCCGAGAGCTGGCCGCAAAGCCTTCGGCTTACCGTGAGACTGATGCTCAATACGCAGCACCCGATGTTTATTTGGTGGGGCGAGGAGCTGATCCAGTTTTACAACGACGGTTATCGCAAAACCATGGGTCCGGAAATGCACCCCGCCGCCCTTGGCTCGAAAGGACGCGAATCGTGGGCAAATATATGGGACATCATCGGACCGCAGATCGAATATGTAATGGCAGGAAAAGGAGCGACCTGGCGCGAGAACCAAATGGTCCCGATCAACCGCCACGGCGGGCTGCAGGATGTGTGGTGGACATATGGATACTCACCAATTGATGTAGAAGGGGAAGTCGGGGGAGTATTGGTGGTTTGCACTGATGTTACCAGGCAACATCTTCTGACTGAGGATCTCAAGAGCCGTAACGAGCGTATGGCCCAACAGTTTGAAGCCGCACTCGGCTTCATCGCTATTGTTCGCGGCACCGATCATGTATTTGAGATGACCAACGCAGCATATCGCCGGCTTATAGGAGAGCGGGAGGTTGTTGGTCAGTCCGTGTATAACGCTCTACCTGAGGTGAGAAACCAAGGGTTCGTCCACTTGCTCGATGAAGTATTAAAGACGGGCGAGCCCCATATCGGCCGTCGAACTCCTGTTACCCTTGCCGGCGAAAATAACGGCCTTGAGCGCGAGCTTTTCCTGGATTTTATCTATCAGCCCATCGTCGAGTCCGATGGATCAGTATCAGGTATATTTATACAGGGGCAAGATGTTACTGATCATGTTCGAGCAGAGAAACAGCTTGTCATACTCAACAACGAACTCAATCACCGCGTAAAAAACATACTGTCCATGGTTAGCGCGATAGCCAACCAGACGCTGCGCGGATTTGCGGAACCCGAGGCCATTGCCTCTTTTCAGGCTCGAATTGCCGCGTTCGCCGCAGCACGCTCGCTATTCACGAACTGGCGACGAATGCAACCAAATACGGCGCCCTGTCCCGGGAGAACGGGCACATCCACATAAGTTGGTCTGCAGCCTTCGAACCCGATGGAGTTTTTCTCTTGGATTGGCGCGAAGAGGGTGGGCCTGAAGTCGAAACGCCTGCTGGTTCTGGATTCGGATCGCGCCTCTTGAAGAACGTTCTCGCAACTGAACTGGGCGGGCAGGTTACCCTTGATTACTGCAAGAGCGGCTTTCATCTGGCGCTCTCCACCACAATGAACAAACTCCAATCATCTTAAGGCAACGTTTGTAGATTGAACAAACGACCGTACCAGCTTTTTTCTGATGGGTTGCAACTCAAGTGCATTGACACACCCAGATGTGCCTTTTCCTCTGACCATCATCACTCCGAGTTCGTCACGGCGAGATGATACCCTCCAAAGCACGAAAGACGGATTTCGATATTGACTGCTTTGGTGACAGGGATGTTAACGGGCTAGCTTTGGTCAATTGCTTGACCACGTCGGTCATTTTGAAACCACTTGCGCTGTCGAGTTCAACCAGTTCCTTCCACATGACCGGAACCGCCACCGGCGCGCCCTTGCGCGCGCGGATCGAATACGGCGCGATCGCCGTCGAACCCCGGTCGTTGCGCAACCAGTCGACGAAGATTTTGCCTTTGCGCTTCGCCTTGGACATCGTCGCGACGTATCGGTCAGGATCGCGCTCGGCAAGAAAGGTCGCGATCGTGCGGGCGAACGCGGTGACGGTCTCCCACTCGGCCGTGCGGCGTACCGGAACAATGACATGGACGCCCTTGCCGCCCGTAACCATAGGGACGCTTTCGAGACCAATTTCGGACAGCAGGTCGCGCACCTCTCCCGCGGCCCTTTTGACATCGCCAAAACCGAGGCCTTCGTCGGGATCCAGATCGAATACGATGCGATCCGGCTTTTCCAGATTGTCAGCGCGCGAGCCCCAGATGTGGAATTCGATCGCGCCCATCTGAGCCGCTGCGACGAAACCTGCCGGTTCGGTGATCACCATATAGGGCTCGGTCTTGCCGGAACTCTCCTTGATGTCGACCGAGGCGATCTCGCTCGGAAAGCCCTTCCCCGCGTGTTTCTGAAAGAAACAGTCGCCGTCACGCCCGTCCGGGCAGCGCAGCAGCGAGACCGGCCTGTTCCCGGCAAGATCAAGCATGCGTTCAGCCGCCTTGGCGTAGTAGCCGGCGACATCGCCCTTGGTACAACCGGCATCGGGGAAGACGACGCGTCCGGCGCTGGAGATCCGCACGCCGAGAAAATCAGGCGCTTCTTCGCCGCCCTTTTCGGGTTTCTCGAGTTTCACCATGGACGCCTCCTTGTCGTCGCGCAGGCCCTGAAACACGCCGTGGCGGATGACATCCTGATCCGTCAGTTCGGCATATTCCACCTCGACGACGAGATCGGGGGTGACCCAGCGCGCCGAGCGAGCGACATCGGAGGGCACCGCGTCGAACGGCGCTCTCTTGCGGGCGCGGCTCTTCAGCTTCGTCCACAGCATGTCCAGATCGTCTTCACGAAGCCCACCGCCAACACGGCCGCGATACCGCAATGCGCCGTTTTCGAGCGAACCGACAAGCAGCGAGGCGAACGGCCTGCCCTTGGCTTGTGACGGCGACCAGCCTCCGATGATGAATTCCTGGCGGTGCTTAGTTTTGATCTTCAGCCAACTGCCGCTCCGCGATCCGCTATATTTGCTGTCGGCAGCCTTGGAGATGATGCCCTCGCCGCCGGCCTTCTGCACCGCATCGAACACTTTCGCGCCATTTCCGCGCACGTGTTCCGAGTAACGGATCGGCGACCCTTTCGGCCGGCCGGCCAGCACTTGTTCGAGCAGTTCCTTGCGCTCGGCAAGCGGCTTCGTCATCAGGTTTTCGCCGTTGAGTTCGAGGAGGTCGAACGCCATGAATAAGACGGGGCTTCCCTGTTCGAGATCGCGCTGCAGGGCCGAGAACGGGGATCCCTTGCCGGGATCGGAGGAGACGACCTCGCCATCGATGAGTGCGTTGTCGCAGTCTAGTGCGGAAAGGGCCTCCGGCAGGCCGACATAACGTTCCGTCCAGTCAAGGCCGGAGCGGGTATAGAGCGCAACGCCGCCCTTGCCGAGCGCGGCCAGGCAGCGATAGCCGTCAAATTTCGTCTCGTGCAACCAGTCGTCGCCTTCGGGCACGGTGTCCGTCAGTTTCGCCAGTTGAAGCTTTCGGAAACGTGGACGGGCGAGAGAGAAGGACCGGCTCTCCGCCCTTGTCCTTTGCGCGGCCTTTTTCCTGTTCCTGGATTTCCGGCCTTCGGCGATCTCGTTCATGTCGCGGGCGCTGGCGACGCTGGTGCGGTAGCGTTTCGTCAGTGCATCCTCGTCGTCTTCCTCGAAGGCGTCATGTTCCTTGATCAGCAGCCAGTTCTCGCGCTTCTCGCCCTTCTTGCGGCGCATGCGCACCAGCGCCCAGCCGCCCTTCATGCGTTCGCCGTGCAGGACGAATTTCAGCTTGCCGTCCTTCAGGCCCCTTTCGAAATCTTCCTGCGGCGCCCACCAGCCCTGGTCCCACAGCATGACCGTGCCGCCGCCGTACTGACCCTTGGGGATAATCCCCTCGAAATCGCCGTAATCGAGCGGGTGGTCCTCGGTCCGCACCGCGAGGCGTTTTACCGAAGGATCGGTGCTCGGTCCGCGCGTCACCGCCCAACTGAGCAGAACCCCGTCCCATTCGAGCCGGAAATCATAGTGCAGCCGCGTGGCGTCGTGTTTCTGCACGACGAAGAGCGGCCGGTCGGATCGGTTGGCCGCGGCTGCGCCGCTCGGTTCCGCCGTGCGCGAGAAGTCCCGTCGGGCCACATAATCGGCAAGCCTGTCGGCCGAGACACCCATCACGCCGACTTCTTGCGGCGCGACGATGAGGTGGTCGGCTTCTTGGCGGAGGAGGACTTGGACGACCGCGACGGTGCGCCCTTCTTGCCGCCTTCAGTCTTTTCGAGGCTCTTTTTCAGCGCCGCCATCAGGTCGATGACATTGTCGCCGCCGCCGCTGCGCTCGCTGCTGCCTTCGGTCTCGACACGCTTCGTCGACCTGCTTTTCGTCTTGCGCGCGATCAGATCGCGCAGCGCCTCGGTGTAGTTGTCCTTGAAAACGTCCGGTTTGAACTTTGACGTCTTGCGTTCGATCAGTGAGGTTGCGACATCGAGCAGTTCCTCGTCGGCCTTCGTGTCCTCGATATCTGAAAACAGCGGTTCGGCCTCGCGGATCTCGTCGTCATAGTGCAGCGTTTCCAGGAGAAGTCCGTCGCCGCATGGCCGGACAGCGACGAGATATTCCTTGCCGCGCATCGTCATCTGGCCGAGACCCGTCATCTTGCTGGCACGCAAGGCGTCGCGCACCACCCGGTAGGCGTCCTCGGCCAGATCGTCGGTCGGGACGAGGTAATATGGCTTGTTGAAGTAGATCGGCGGGATTTCGCATGCGTCAACGAACTGGACGAGCTCGAGCGTCTTTTTTGTCTCGAGCTTGATTTCGTCGACGTCTTCCGGGTCGATCAGGAGATACTTGTCCTTCTCGTATTCGTAACCCTTGACGATATCGTCGGTGTCGACGGGTCCGATGCCCGGAACAGTTTTCTGATAGCGCACCGGCTTACCGCTTGGTTCGTGGATCTGGCGAAAGCTGATACGCGCACTCGATTTCGTCGCCGAATACAGTTCCACGGGTATCGAAACGAGCGAAAGCCTGATTTGCCCCTTCCAGACCGGTCTGGCCGCCATCAGTTACCCCACACTCTTCTCGCCACTTCAGAAAGCGCCGCACGAATACAAAACGCAGGACTTCGAGAGTAGTTCCAATCTGACACGAGTGGTCTCATTGGCCTTGTATGGCCATCACTTCAAGAACGAGGAAGACTAGGCAGAAGATCCTCCATATGGATCGGAAATTTCCGCACACGGATCCCGGTCGCCTCGTAGACGGCGTTGGCTATGGCGGGCCCCGCGCCGCAGATGCCAAGTTCTCCGAGGCCCTTGCTTCCAAGCGGGTTCGATTTCTCTGAATAACCTGCCAGCATGCGGACCTGGAGATCGGGAACGTCGCGGTTGACCGCGATGTGGTATTCGGCGAAGTCGCGATTCATGAAACTTCCATAACGGTCGTCCATCAGGCTTTGCTCGAGCAGCGCGCCGCCGATGCCGAAGATCATCCCGCCCATCAACTGCGAACGCGCCGTCTTCTGGTTGAGGATTCGTCCCGCGTCGAACACGCCAAGCAGGCGCCGCAACCGGATCTCGCCGGTGTCGGCATCGACCTCGACCTCGGCGAACTGCGCGCCATAGGAATAATTCTTTTCGCCAGAGTCATAATTGTCCGGGTCGATCTCGCCCGTCACCGTAAGGCCGCCCGCGTCGATCAAAGTCGCCAGCGGCACGCTGGCCTCACCCGTCATCACGCGGTCGCCGTCGATGGATACGCTGTTGACGGTATGGCCCTGTTCGTTAAGCCGCGAGAGCAACTGCTCGACCATTTCCCGGCAGGCTTCGTAAACGGCGGAGCCGGAACTTGCGGCCCCGAACGAGCCGCCTGAACCGGCGGTCTCGGGAAACTCGCTGTCGCCAAGTTCCACCGTGACGCGGTCTGGCGCAATCGACAGCGCGTCGGCGGCGATCTGGGTGAGGATCGTGTAGCTGCCGGTCCCGATGTCGGTCATGTCGAGCCGCACCCGGAGCCGCCCGTCGGGCGTAAGATGTGCCTCTGCCTCGGCGGGGTTCAACTGGTTGGGTCGGATCGCAGTCGCCATGCCGCAACCGAGAAGCTTGCGTCCTTGGCGCCGGCTGCCCGGCGCCTGCCTGCCTTGCCAGCCGAAATCGGCGGCACCCTGGCGCAAGCACTCCGCCAGTCGGCGGTCTGCGAAGGGCTTGCCGGTCTGCGGATCGGCGTCCGGCTCGTTGCGCAGCCGGAATTCGACCGGATCGATGCCGCAGGCCTCGGCCAGTTCGTCGATGGCAGTCTCGAAGGTCAGGGTCCCGATTGCCTCGCCCGGCGCCCGCATGCTGTCGACCTTGGGGATATCCGCCTTGACCACCCGGTGCGTCGTGCGGAGTGCCGGCACGGCGTAGCTGGCACGCGTCGGCGAGGCCGGCGCCTCGGCGAACGGATAGTCCCGAGCCATGGCTGCGAGCGAAGCGTGGCGGATCGCCTTCAGGCGGCCTTTCTTGTCGGCGCCGAGTTGCAGCTTCTGGCGATGGCGCGAACGGTGCGGGGCGTTGGAAAAGAGGTTGCGTCGCGTCTGCACCACCCGCACAGGCCGGTCCACCGCTTTCGCGGCGAGTGCCGCCAGTACCGCCTCGTTGTGAATGCCGAGTTTCGACCCGAACCCTCCGCCCGTGAAAGGCGACACGATCCGGATACGCTCCTTGTCGATACCCAGCGTGTTGGAGAAAGCTTCGACCGCGGAGGAAACGATCTGGATCGCCATGTGGACGGTGAGGTCGTCGCCGTCCCATTCGGCGACGGTCGTATGCGGCTCCATCGCCGCGGCGTGCTGCGCCGAGGTGTGATAGTCCGCATCGACACGATGGTCGGAGCCGGCATATTCCGTATCGAAATCGCCCTTGTCCGTGTCCACCTGGTCGGCGCCGTCGAGACTGTCCGGCTTGACCGCTGACGCCGCGTTCTCGAACGGATTGAAGGTACCTTCGCCGCAGTCGATCTCCACCTCCACCAGCTTGGCGGCATGACGCGCCTGTTCCAGCGTTTCGGCCACGACAAGCGCGATCGGTTCGCCGAAATAGCGCACGCGGTCTCTTTCGAGCAGGGCGTGCGACTGCGTGAAGCGGCCGGCGTCCTCCGGCATCCCGTGCGGGCGCTGGCGCGGCGCGTTGCGATGGGTGATGACTGCGATCACTCCCTCCGCCTGCTCCGCCGCCTCGACGTCGAGACGGACGATTCTGCCAGGCGCGGCCGGGGCTTCGACGATGTAACCTTCGGCGGCTCCGCGATCCCCCCGGTAGTCGGCAGCGTAGCAGGCCTGTCCCGTCACCTTCGCCAGTCCGTCGACACGGTCCATCGGCGTACCGACGATTGAGCTGCTTGGCCTGTTCATTCGTCGTTCTCCGTCACTTCGGTCAGGTCGCGCAGCACCGCCACCACGGTCCGCGGCGCCAGCCGGATCTTGAAATCATTGTGTCCCTGGCCTTTTGCCTCCGCCATTTCCGCGTCCATCGCGCGGTCGAAGAGCTCCGCGGAAGGCTGCTGGCCCTCCAGCATTTCCTCCGCGCGCGAGGCGCGCCACGGCTTGTGCGCCACGCCGCCGAGCGCAATGCGGACATTGCGCATTCTGCCGTCATCGACATCGAGCGCGACCGCGGCGGACACCACTGCGAATGCATAGGAAGCGCGGTCGCGCACCTTGCGGTAGGCCTGCAGCCGCGGCGGCCTGACGGGCAGTTCCACCGAGGTGATCAACTCGCCGTCTTCCAGCACGTGATCGATATCCGGGCGGTCGCCCGGCAGCCTGTGCAGTTCCGTCGCGGGGATGGCGCGGGTCTCGCCGTCGCGTTTGCGCGTATGCACCACCGCGTCCAAGGCCGCCATCGCCACCGCCATGTCCGACGGATGCACCGCGATGCAATGCTCGCTCGCCCCGAGGATCGCGTGGTAACGGTTCAGCCCCTCCAGCGCATCGCAGCCGCTGCCCGGCGCGCGCTTGTTGCACGCCCGCGTGGTGTCGTAGAAATACTGGCACCGAGTGCGCTGCAGGAAGTTGCCGCCCGTGGTCGCCTTGTTGCGCAATTGCTGCGTCGCCCCGGAAAGCAGCGCCGACGACAGAACCGGGTAGTCGCGTCGCACCGCCGGATGCGAGGCGAGATCGGTGTTGGTGACCTGCGATCCGACCATCAGTCCGCCATCGGTCTCGGTGATCGTGTCCATTCCGGCCCGGGTCACATCGACCAACGCGTCGGGCGTCTCGATCTGGTGCTTCATCAGATCGATCAGATTGGTCCCGCCGGCGAGGTACCGTCCCGCCTCCATCTTGCCCAGCGCCTCTTCGCTCGCGAGCCGGTGATAATCAAACGGCTTCATCGCTTTTCTCCCGCAACGGCGGCGATCGCGTCGACGATGTGGTTATAGGCGCCGCACCGGCACAGGTTGCCGCTCATCCGTTCCCGGATTTCCTCCACGAATGGCGTGTGCGAACCCGATACCGCACTTGGCAGCCCCTCGCGGAACTCGCCGAGCAGCGCCGCTGCGGAGCACAGCTGGCCTGGTGTGCAGAAACCGCACTGGAACGCGTCGTGATCGATGAAAGCACGTTGTAACGGGTGCAGTTCATCGCCTTCCGCAAGCCCCTCGACCGTCGTAACCTCGTCGCCGTCGTGGCTCAGCGCCAGAGACAGGCAGGAGTTGATCCGGCGGCCGTTGACGATCACGGTGCAGGCGCCGCACTGGCCGTGATCGCATCCCTTCTTCGTTCCCGTCAGGTTGAGCGTGTCGCGGATGAAATCGAGTAGCGTGCGGCGCGAGTCAATGCCGGCTTCATGCGTCCTTCCGTTCACGGTAATCTTGATCGCTTTCAACAGGTTATCCTTCATACGCGTTTTGTGAATGGTATGCGTTTGCGGTTGTCAGGGCGCCGCGTCGATCCGATAGTCGATCGGCTTGTAGCGGAAATTGTTCGACTGGCCGGCGGAACAGGCGGTCATGCCGATCACGAGATCCATTTCCGCGCGAAAGGTCGTCTTCTGGCCGGGTTTGCTCTTCGGGGGCAGTACGGCGATCTCGCCAGTATCGCCGTCGACGGATACGTGCATGAAAACGTTAAAGGCGATCGGAATCTCGTCGGGACCGATACCATGCGGCGCGAGCGCTCGTTCGAGGTTGCCCTGGCAGCCGTGATGCGGCTCGGTGTCGCCATATATGATGCGGAACGTGTCGCGGGAACACGGCGTCAACGTGAAGTCGTGCCGGCCCACCTCGTCAGCGACGATGGCCAGCATCGGATTGGAGCGGTTGGAGTAGAGAATGTCGCCTGCAGTCAGGAACAGACGGCTGGCATAGTCGATGGACCGGCCCGAGGAAATGTATTCCGCCGTATCGATCGCGTTGAACGCAACCAGATCGGAGACCTGTTCGCCCTCCGGGTCGATCACCGTGAGCAACTGTCCCTTCTGGAGCTTGAAAGCCGTTCCGCTGCGCGGCGGGATGCGCGAGGTCATGTCAGGCGATCTCCTGGGGCGCGAATGGACATTTCCAGTTGTCGTTCACCATACGGCCGCTGTACTGCCTGGCTTCGGAAGCCTCTCCATGGTCGCTCAGCATGGGGTTGACGCTCCCGGCCAACTGGGCATCGCGCTGGCGAATGATGTCCTTCATCTTCTCGAACCGTCCGTCGGCACGCAGCTTTTCGAATTGCAGGTGCGAGTTGAAGACCATCGCGGGCCTGGAGAATCGTCGGGCTGGGCGCGATGCATTCGGATTCAGGCCAATAACGAAATAGGGTTCGCCGCCGATGCTCAGCGAAAAATGCGGCGAGTTCGGATCGGCATCCACGTTGCGATGCCAGGCAGTGCCGCTCACCACGTCGAGATTATGGAGGCACTGCAATCGGTTCCAGAGCGCTTTCTCGAAATCCTCTTCGGCAAGGTCGCAAGGCCCGTCGAACAGGACGACGAAAGATTTCACAATCGGGCTGTCCAGATCGAGGCTGTCGCTGAAATCTCGCAAGGCGCGATGGATATCGACATCGTCCTTCGCGCGTTCGATATCTTCGGCGAGGTGCATCGTCAGGGCGTCACGCGCAAGAGCCGACTTCGCGCCGACGCACGGAAATGCCGTGTCCTGAATGAACTCCCGAAATAACCGGTACGCATCACTGTTCGCCATTTTGGAGATCTCCTTGAACGCGCTTGGCGGCGTCGCGGAAATAAACGCCGCCGCTTGCAGGAAGTTCCCGCCGTCGCCAGAGCGGAACCGTCGCAATCGCCGTGCGTTGACTGGCGACACAAGGAGCGATCCGAGATGGACGAAACTATTTTCGAAATCGAGAAATGGCGCGGCATGTGGTTCTACAAAAGCGGAAGCCGCTACACCGGGCCCTTCGGCCGGCGAGATCAGGCCGAAGAGGCCGTACGCAACGAACTGATAAGTATCGCTGGACATGGTGCACACGCAGGACGCGAAGGTGGAAAACGCATGGCGATTTACCCGGGCGAATCCTCTCTCCGCTCAGCTTGATTTTCCACACGGCCGCCTGGCAATGAAATGAACATCATGCTCCTGACCGCCGGTATCTTGCTGCTCGGCGTGACTGCACTGGATTTCGGATATACGACGATAAGTGCCAATAGGTCCGGACCATTGACACGCCGCACCGCGGCCGGATTATGGGCTGCTTTTCGGATCTTGGGCCGGGCTCCCGGGAGCAATCCGGTCGTTCGCCTCGCCGGTCCGCTTGTCATGTCCGGCGTGGCGATAATGTGGATTGTTCTGACGGCTGTTGGTTGGCTGCTCATATTCCGCAGCCACCCGCAGTCGCTGGTGATGACATCGTCAACGGACCCGGCCGGCTGGCTTGACACCATGGCATTCGTCGGCAGCGCCTTTTCGACGGTCGGCGCGTCGAACGCGCGCCCCGCGTCTTCGCTATGGGACAACGTGTCGATGGTGACGGCAATCAACGGCATGGTCGTCCTTACCCTGTCAGTGACCTTCGTCCTCAACATCACGCAAACCGTGGCAGCCGGCCGAGGATTTTCAGCGCTCATCCGCGATCGCGATCCCGCCGGTGAAGAGGGCGGTCAGTTGTTGCCCGACCTCTCCAACCTTGTTGCCCGTCTCAACGCCTCGCCCCTCGCACTTTACTATTCGACCTTGCGCCAGGACCGCAGCCTGCCCGAAAGCTTGTTGTGGCTCGCCAAGCGCGTGGTCGCTCGTCCATCCGAATTTCCACGCTACCGCTATGTTTTGCTCGACCTCCCCTACCTGGAGGCAGACGAGAACAGCGACCCCGACGATTTTGTGAAGGCCATGGAGTCGTGGACGCGGCAGTTCAGCTTGTCCCCCCAATAGGCTTCTCGCCAACACGATGTGCCCGGACTTTTGAAGGCACCGAACATGAAAATTCACAGCTGCCCGGACTGTGCTGCGCCGCTTTCCTTCGAAAACCTCGCCTGCGGAAGCGACCTCGCCTATAATGTCGACGGCGACCGTTTCATCGCCTTGTCGAACCCATGTGCCAATCGGGAAACGATCGGCTGCAACCGGGCGGCCGGAAGTGCCGGCGCATTGTGCAGTTCATGCGCGAAGACCGAGATGATTCCCGACACTTTCCGAAACGACAACCTCAGTCTGTGGGCGGAAAGCGAACTGGCCAAGCGCTGGGTGCTGTCAAATCTGGCGAGGTGGGATGGTTGGGACGGACGATCCGGGCCCGAGGCCGGTGTTCCACCTGCTTTCGGAATCTACCGACAAGGGAAAGGTCGGGGTCACGATGGGACATGCCGACGGTGTGGTGACCATCAACGTCGCCGAGGCTGGGCACTCAAGGCCATGACGCCGATGAGGAGCGAGATGCAGAAAGTCTGATTACCGTCGGGGCCTCACTCGGGATCGCGCTCAATCACATCAACCGCTCGATGGGATTGCAGGACATCTATCCATTCGTACTCACCCCTGTCATCCGCGAAAAGCTCAGTTTTGCTCATCGTTGGATTGGCTAGAACCCGGTATCACCGCATCGTCTGTCGGCCGTCCCAAACATTCGATCAAGGGTCCCCACGCGCCCATCAGCGTAGTTCATCCGCTACCGCCCGCTTTACATCCTCGATCGTGTAGGGCTTGCGAACGACCACTTCCTGGGGAAAACTCTTAACTGCGTCGCCACTTTTGCCGTACCCGGTGGCCAGCACGCACGCAATGTTTGACCGCGCGCAGCGCTCGGCCACGCGCAGGGAGTTTTCATCGCCGAGATTGACGTCGAGCAAGGCAAACTCGATGGTGTGCGCGTCCATAATGCGCAATGCGTCGACAACGCTGCTTGCCAGGTGCACGGTTTCTGCTCCAAGGTCGCGCAACATGTCCGCGGCATCCATCGCGATGATCATGTTATCTTCCAAGACCAATGCCGAACCGCGAAGTTGAACTTCTTCGATTTCTTTTTCACCTGTTGAGCCCGCCTCTAATTCTTGACCGCCGGTCGCAGCCGCCACATGTGGCGCGGGCAACAGGAAATCGGCTTCAAGTCCGGAGACCTTATAGGCCACGTCCGCTTTGCCCTTCAGTTCGAACGGAATGGAGCGCTCGATAATCGTCGTTCCAAACCCCCGACGCTTGGGAGCCTGGACCGGCGGACCGCCGCTCTCCCGCCAGGAAACGGCGCAGGATCCGTCCGCGTTGAGCGTGACACCAAAGTGGACGATCCCGCTGCTGTCATTCAGCGAGCCGTATTTCGCAGAGTTTGTCACGAGTTCATGGATGACCAGCGCCAAGGTCGTGAACGCAGTCGGAGATAAGGTAACGTCGACTCCCTCGATAACGACCCTCTCGGATTTTTCCGAAAGGAAAGCTCCTATTTCGGTGCGAATAAGCGACAACAGGGAGACCCATCCCCACCCCTTCTCGGTGAGCTGATCGTGGGCACGCGCAAGCGAATGGATACGGCTGTCCAGCACCGCGCTGTACTCTTCGATAGTGACCGAATTTCCGCGTCCCTGCGAAACCAACCCTCTGATCAGATTGAGTATGTTACGAACTCGATGATTGAGTTCCGCAATCAGGAGTTCCTGCTGTTCCTGCGCTCTCTTGCGGTTTGCGCTGGCTTCATCAGCAAGCTTTAGCACAACTTCAAGCAAGGTTACCCTGAGTTCATCGGCAGCACGCCTTTCAGAGATTTTCCACGGTCCGGATTTCCCTCGCACTACCTCCTGCCAGGCCTCAAAGCTTTTCCTCGGCGTGAGCCGGCTGCCGTTCGGCCCTACGGTCACCGGTTTTTCAGGGTTGCCCGCCCAATTGACCGACTGCGCAATTTCGCGACGGAACAGCACGAGGTAATCGCGGGGTGACCGCGATATCGGCAGAGCCAGCAGGCCGGCCGCCCGATCAGCGAAACTGTCCGCCTTTTCAAATCTTGAGGCGATGCAGTCAGTAGCGAAGACTTCCGAGGTTTGGGCCGTGTTCAGGAAGCGAGCCAGTCCCAGAAACTCTTCCTCGGTCGGCGCCGCCCCCTGGGCACGAAACACGCCATTCGAATAGACCACGATGCCGTCGAATGGGATGACTTCGGCGATCTGGTCGGACAAGGATTCAAACACATCGACCAGAGTTTCGCCGCCGGAGACTTGTGACATCAGCCGATCGTGTAGGCTTCGTGCCCTGTCAACATCCTCCAGCTCTCCTGTCGTTTCGAGCTGGGCGAGTTCGTAGTTGAAGAGTTGAACGAAGAGTTCAACCGCGCTGCGGCGCTCGTAGTCCAGCGTCAACGGCGAATTGTGATGGCAGGCGAAAAGTCCCCATAACTCCCCTTTGCGCAAAATCGACACCGATAGGGATGCCTTCACGCCCATATTTCGCAAATACTCGATGTGTATCGGGGAAACAGCACGGGTGACGGCGAGCGAGAGATCGAGCGGGTGGCCCTCGGGGCTTACAGCGGGAATGATCGTGAAGACTTCACTGTCAACGTCGGCGATAATGCGCAACAAACTCCGTTTGTAGAGTTCACGCGCCTGTCTGGGGATATCGCTCGCAGGATAGCGCAAACCGAGATAGGAATCGCCCTGCCCCTTCAATACTTCGGCAATAACCGTTCCGGACCCGTCCTCCTCGAACCGGTACACCATTACGCGATCCATGCCGCACAGCACCTGCAGTGCCCGTGCCGCCTCTCTGGAGACGGCTTCCACACTATGGTGTCGTTGCACGCGCGCGATTAACGACTGAACAAGTCCCGAGTCGTCCCGCTTCCCGGGATTTTCCTCGCGAATCTCAAACTCGAAAACTAGATATCGGTCATTCCGGTGTGCCGAGACATCGAAACGGCGGCCGTCACCAAAAAGCTCGTAATCGAACACGCGTACTGCGCTGTCCTGATGAGCGAGTGTTTGAATCCGAGTGCGAAGATGATGTACCGACTCCTCGCTGAACAAATCGACAAAGCGTCCCCCGATGAGATCCTTGGCCGCGCGGCCGAACAATTCAGCGCAGTTCACTGACGCGTGGACGATCATCCAGTCCGATGAGACGGCAAGCAGACACCCAAAACTCTGGACCTGGCCAAGTATGTGGATGGGTTCGCGATCACAATTGGACAAATCGATTTCTGTCGAATTCATGTCCGGTTTTGCTTTATGCATAGTTATGAATGTCCTCATAGGCCAGGTCCGCAGCGTGCCTGAAGAGGGCAAAGACAACAGAAGCATCGCGCACGATCGTGTCGGCATGCTCCGTATTTGACGGGAAATCTGACGCCAATTCGCAAAAGTCGCGCCAGATGCCAAGATGGCTCGGCGCCGTCATATACGAAGTTCCCACGCCCCCAAGAGACACTGCGGCTGATTTCCAGCGGCGTTTGAGAACCTGAGAGCCGAGCCGTGACCCTCCAATGACATAGTCCAGCGCATGTCGGTCGGGTTTGCCTTCGAAATTCTTCTCCAAAATCAGGGTCGGAATATTCAGGGTGTCGAGGTCCCGACGGGCCCGGGTCGCAAGATCTTCAACGACACGACGGGTGGCACTGTTACAGGCACCCAACGGGATTTGGCCGAGCGCAGCCTCCTGCATCCGCAGAAAACCAACGATTCCTGCCCGGCTACTCAAATTGAACTGGGATACCACCCGATCAAGCCCCGCATGCGTACTCCGCAACTCGGATTGCAGCCTTCCCCTTAAATTCTCAATATTTATCAATACATAGACCTCGACAAAAAACCGCAATGATAAGATCCCCCTAGAAAAACCGACCTCTCCTACCTGGTCTTTAAGGGTGTCGATCGCCTTCCCCGCGCATGCGCTCGCCCTTCCGATACAAACTCCGCCGCCAAGAGCAGATCGCTCAACAATTGGTTGCGGACAGAAGGCTTCGTCCTGCTCTCAGGATCTAACTGGGGTGCTAGGTTATCAGGATATCATCCTCGTGCCGACCCTGTTCCCGGCGCGTGTTCAGCAGGCCCGCATTTCCGGTAAGCGAATAAGCAGGCGTCGCTCCTGAAGCGAGCGTTAGGGCCGGAACGACAAATCGCCGCTCGAGGTTAAGCCACCATCAACACCGGTCAATCTCGCCGGATTCGGACTTTAATGAATTCGCTTCTTCCCGTGCGGCACAGACTTGAAGTGTTTGACCGTACGATTCCAGCTTCGTTCATGAGGTCTCGCAGCAGCGTCTCCGCAGGTCCGACGAAGGGACGCCCTGCCAGATCCTTAATGTCACCCGCTTGCTCGCCGACAATCATGAGTGGCGCGTCCGGATCACCTCCCCCCACACGGTCTGCGTCGCGGACTGACACAGGCTGCATCTGCGACAGGAGACGGTGAGAGCTTCCGCCGTGTCCAAGGACGGTGGCGTGGCTTCCGGATCGGCGTACACATTGCGACCAACTATTCGCTGAGCTCTTTCGGGCGCAGTGGTTGGCATTGCTTGCCTTATGGCGTCAACACGCGCTTCAGCGCCGGCAAGCAGTTCGGGAATTTATTGCGTCTCTGGCACTTCCAGTACTTCTTGGCCATTTCCGATCGCTTCAATCTCACCCTGGCGAGAGGCGGGGTCCAGATCAGTTAACAAATGTTATCGGAACGCTCCTCATTTCCGGGAGTTCATTGAGTCAGCTGCTCCATTCGCGGGCAAGCTCGTCTCGGGAGAATTCCAAATGGTGAGGCTGGATAGCCGCAGTGTGTTCCTGGCAACGGTTCTCCTTACCCTTGCATCGCCCGTACTCACACTAGCGATCGTGTCGACGAGTGTCTTAGGACAAATTGCTTTGCTGGCCCTTACATTCGCGGCGAGCGCAACTTCGTCCAGCCGGCCGGCGGCGCCAGACGATAACGAAGAAAGCGGAACCCTCCGCTTTTCCGTCCACATTGCCGCTCACGAAGAGCCACCAGCGCTGGTTTCGCGTACGTTGCGTGCATTCGCGCGACAGGACGGCGTAACCGATTTCGAAGTCATCGTACTCGACAACAACACCTCCGACCCGGCGACCTGGAAACCGGTAGAACTGTTGTGCCGAGAACTGGGGCCGCGATTTCGGTTCTTCCACAAGGAAGGGGTTGAAGGCGCAAAGGCCGGCGCCCTCAATATCGCTCTTCAATATACCCATCCTGATACCACGCATATCGTCATCGTTGATGCCGATTACGAAGTGACTCCCGACTTTCTGTCGGTAGTGGAAAATGAGATCCGCCTGCGGGACGACGACTTCATTCAGTTCCCGCAAGCCTACAGAAATACTGAAGGGCAAGCGGCCGGCCTGTCTCTTGAACTTGCAAATTATTTCATGCGCCACGCACGATTGGCAGACGGCGCAGACGCCATGCTGCTTACCGGAACGCTGAGCGTAATCCGGCGAAGTGCCCTGCTAGCGTCAGGCGGGTGGAGCGGCCGCACCATCACCGAGGATGCCGAGCTGGGACTGCGATTGCGACGCCGAGGCTATCGGGGCCGGTTCGTCGATAAGATCGTGGGGCGGGGTGTGATGCCGCTCGATGTCGGTAGCCTGGGTTTGCAGCGCTACCGCTGGGCCGCAGGGAACATGAGCACGATCCTGACGGGCTTCTCCGGCCTCCGGCCAAGGGCGGCGCTGCACGTCGTGTCACAGCTTACCGCGTGGGCAAATTTCGGGCTTCCGCTGGCCGCCGGGCTCATTGGCGGCGGTCTGGCAATGGCCCTGAGAATAGAGAGCGGCGCTCTCGGCCCCATGACCTCGCTCGCCGGAATGGGCCTCGCCATAGTCTATCTGTCATCGGTATTACCTTTGATTTTCGCTGCAGCTTCCCGGAGCGGATCAGATCTCAGGACCACGCTTTCCGCTCTGGCAGCCCGGATAATGCTCATCGTGCCTTCGGCCGCCGGGACAATGGACGCTTTGTTAGGTCTGCGCGGAAGCTTTCGCCGCACGCCGAAGGACGCGGAGGCCGCCTCAGACAGTCTTGATCCGATTTTGCCGGGCCTCGCACTGGGCGGACTTGTTCTTTTGGCAACACCGGCCTTACCGCCGTTCGCCCTCCTTGGCGCGATATTGCTCATCCTCCCCTATCCGTTCGCCCGCGCCACGAAAGCTAGTCTTTCGGCGTACCGCACGTCCCTTCAAACCTCATAGGAGACCGAGATGCTTCCGGCTGTCACAATCGTCATTCCTACCTTCAACCGGGCACACACACTGGGGCAGGCGATCGAAGCAGGACTTGGTCAGTCCCATCCCGCAACCACCGTTATGGTCATCGATGACGGTTCCACGGATGAAACCCAGGCCGTGGTATCCCGCTACGCCGATCACCCGCGGTTCGTGGGCGTCCGGTTGTTTGCGAATGTGGGCACAGCCCAGGCGAAGAATGTCGGCATTGCGCTTTCCAAAGGTGATGCCGTGACATTCCACGATTCCGACGACATCCCGCATCGCGACAAGGTGATGCGCCAGGCCCGCGTTATCGGCAACGAGACCATTGGCGCGCACCCCTGCCTTAACTGGCGGCTAGCCTCACGCGAGCCGGAAACCAGAGTCCAGGTCGGGGCGGTTCTGACACATCACGAATTGATTCTGCCCCACGGCGAGCGAGTTGAAATTCGACGCACCCTTTCGCTGGTTGATGACTTCTTTCCCAACCTTCAGATGGCCGCAGGCGTCCCGGGAGACTGGACCCATGTCAATTCCGGCCTGTTCCACCGCTCCGTGTTCGAAAGGCTCGGCGGTTTCTCCAACTGCATTGAGGAGGACCGAGAATTCCGCAACCGCCTCATCATGGCCGGTGAGGTCATATGGGTCATTCCCGAAATCCTGATGACCAAGATCGAAACCTCCGACAGCCTGACGCAGCAGGGTGCGACCGATTATGAAAGTCCGCGTCGAATTGCCGACCGCAAGCGCGTGTGGGACGGGGTGGAACGCTGGTTCGCCACGCGTCAGGTCGACAGCGTTCCGATTGACTTGTCGGGGGTTCAACTGCGGTCGTGCACGAACCCGAATCTCTGCTCATCCGACGGACTGGCGAAGCTTCAAGGCAGTTTCGTGGAGCAGGTGGCATGAGCGGTGGGATCACGTTTGTCGACCCCCTCGCGCCACGGGCCTATAGCGGTGCCCCCGGACAGATGAATGGTTTGGGCGGGACCGAAGCAACACTGGTGCGAATCTGCGAAGCGCTCGGGGACCAGGGCAACATTGTGGTGCGCCAGAGTGCACGAGCCGGGCGACAAGAGCATATCGGCGGTGTCGCCTACGAAGGTTTTGACATCAAAAGGCCGCTCCCGGAGGATCCCGCGACCATCGTGGTCGTGAATTCCTGGAAAGTGGCAACAAAGCTGGCGCGGCAGCACCCGGATGCGCGGGTTCATGTCTGGCTTCATGTGTTTCCGGGTAGGCACAACCGGGCGCTGGCCACTGATCTCGTCGCGGCGGGAGTCGAAGTCGTCTGTGTGTCGGCAACACATGCCCAGTGGCTCGGACGCTTCCTTGGCGCCGACGCCCCCGTGATCAGGCACATCCACAATCCCATCGACGACCACCTCACTCCCGACAATACACCGCGAGATCCCAACTTTCTGTTTTTTGCCAGCTCACCGCACAAGGGCCTCGCCCAGGTTTTCGAGCGGTTCGAAACGCTCCGCCAACGTCTTCCCGGGCTGAAGCTCGCAGTGGCCGACCCCGGCTACCTGGTCTGGCCTACCGGGCGAGTGCCTAAGGGCGTGTTCTTGCTCGGACATCTCGAGCACGCACGGCTGATCCAGTGCATGCGGCGTGCTCTCTGCCTGTTTTACCCTCAGGACCAGTTTGCCGAGACGTTTGGGCTGGTCATCGCGGAAGCAAACGCGGTGGGTTGCCCTGCCCTCTTGGAGCGCGGCCTTGGTGCGAATGACGAAATCGCGTCCGATCCGGACCAGTGCATTGATACCTCCGATCCCGATGCGATCGCGGCCCGGATATTGAAATGGCAGGCGGCCGATCCGGCTGAACCTTTGGCTCGGGCGCGAGCGGAGTTTCGTCTCTCTTCGGTGGTTAACCGATGGGCGTCGCTTCTCGAACTTTCGTCGGCACCGACGTCGAAATCTCAAACCAAAATTAGCGAAAGGATCGCGATATGACCGCAAAAGAAGACATCACGTACAAGGGCCAAGGCGGTGAAACCCACCAGACGGCAGGCGAGAACTACGAGACGATGACCACCCAGGTCGGGATGCCGATTTCGGACGATCAGAACACTTTGAAGATCGGCACCCGTGGTCCACATCTGCTTGAAGATCAGGCGTTCCGCGAAAAGCTCTTCCATTTTGACCATGAGCGCATTCCCGAGCGGGTGGTTCATGCGCGCGGATACGGTGCGCATGGTGTTTTCGAGCTCACGGATTCCCTCGCCGACCTCACCCGCGCCGACATCTTTCAGCGCGTGGGCGAAAAGACCGACGTCTTTGTCCGTTTCTCCACTGTGGCAGGTAACAAGGGGTCGGCGGATCTGGCACGCGACGTGCGAGGCTTCGCAGTTAAATTCTATACCAAGGAAGGGAACTGGGATCTGGTGGGGAATAATATTCCCGTCTTCTTCATCCAGGATGCAATCAAATTTCCCGACCTGATCCACGCCGCCAAACAGGAACCGGATCGCGCCTTTCCCCAGGCCCAGACCGCGCATGACAATTTCTGGGATTTCATCTCTTTGATGCCGGAATCCATGCACATGGTGATGTGGATCATGTCCGATCGCACGATCCCGCGCTCGTTCCGGTTTATGGAGGGTTTTGGCGTTCACACCTTCCGCCTGGTCGATGCCGATGGCAAGTCGACATTCGTCAAGTTTCATTGGAAACCCAAGCAGGGGATGCAGTCGGTCCTTTGGGACGAAGCAGTAAAGATCAACGGCGCCGACCCTGATTTTCACCGTCGTGACTTGTGGGACGCGATCCGGATGGGCGACTACCCGCAATGGGACCTGGGTGTGCAGGTCTTCGACGATGATTTCGCCGACGCTTTCCCCTTCGACGTGTTGGACGCGACGAAGCTGATCCCGGAAGAAGATGTTCCGGTCAGAATCGTCGGCACCATGACTTTGAACCGGATGGTCGACAACTTCTTTGCCGAGACGGAGCAGGTGGCCTTTCAGACCGGCAACATCGTGCCGGGGATCGACCACTCGAACGACCCGCTATTGCAGGGGCGCAACTTTTCCTACCTCGACACGCAGCTCAAGCGTCTGGGAAGTCCCAACTTCAACCATATTCCGATCAACGCGCCGAAATGTCCTTTCGGGCATTTGCAGCAGGACGGGCACATGGCGATGCACAACCCCGTCGGGCGCGCCAATTACGAGCCCAACAGTCATGGGCTTGGTCCGCGCGAAAACCCCGAAAAAGGTTTCCGCTCCTTTGAGGCGGAGGAAGGCGGCGCCAAGAGACGCGTGCGATCCGAAAGCTTCGCCGACCACTACAGCCAGGCCCGACAGTTCTACCTCAGCCAGACGGAGATAGAACAGGATCACATCGCAGACGCGTTGATTTTCGAACTGTCGAAAGTGGAGAACCCGGCGATCCGCGAACGGATGGTTTCGCACCTTCCGAACATCGACAACGACTTGGCCAGCAAGGTGGCCGAAGGCCTGGGCATGGAGGAACTGCCTGCCGACGCCACTCCGGCGAAGGAGGTCATTGAAACGGCCCCCTCGCCGGCTCTCAGCATTCTTGCCAACGCACCCGACAGCTTTGCGGGTCGCAAACTTGGCGTACTCCTGACCGATGGGATTGAAGCCAAACTGTTTGACGCACTGAAGGATGCGGCGGAGAAGGCCGGCGCCGTGGTCGAGATCGTGGCCGAAAAGGTTGGCGGCGTGACCTCCAACCGGGGGCGGAAGATCGAGGCCGATCAGAAGCTCGATGGCGCGCCCTCGGTGCTTTACGATGCCGTAGCGATCATCGCTTCGGCGGAGGGCGCCGACAAGCTGGCAGGGATGCACGTCGCCAAGACGTTTTTGGCCGATGCTCACGCGCACAAGAAGTTCATTATCATGACCGAGGCTGCTCAAGAGCAGTTCTGGCCAGCGGCCGTGAATTCCGACCTGGATGAAGGCATTCATATCCTTGACGATCCCAGCGCCGCCGAAGGCTTTCTCGACGCTTGCGGCAAACTGCGTTACTGGGAGCGATCCGCATGAGCAAAACCTTCGGCAAGGCGGTGGTCCACGACTTCGGGGGCACCCACTCCTGGCCGGTCGCGGTCACCATTCCGGCACGAAATGAGGCAAGGCGGCTTCTGGCCTGCCTCAATACCACTTCTGCCAGCCTTAGGGGACGCGGCGGCATCGTCGTCGCGGTGAATGGCTCGACCGACGAGACCTTTGCCCTTGCCGAAGCGTGGTTTCGCGCAACTGGCTCGTCCGGGATTTTAATAAACGAAGCGGAACCGCCCCAAGGGAGCGGCGTCGGCCGTGCGCGGCGGCTGGCGATCGCAGCCTGTGAGCGTCGGTTGGCGGATGGGGCCGTTGTGATGACCAGTGACGCAGACAGCTGTGTCGCCGGCGATTGGGTTGATGCCAACTTCGCGGAACTGAACGGCGCAGACCTGATATGCGGCACAGTTCAGCCCGATCCCGAAGAATTCGCCCAACTGCCCGCCACGATCGGCAGGCGGGGCGCCATCGAGGGCGAGTATATGGCCCTTACGATCGCCGCACGCACCCTGCTCGATCCTGTACCCCACGATCCGGCACCGACCCATCTGAATGCAGCGGGAGCAAGCCTCGCATTCCGGATGGGCCTCTATCACGATGTCGGCGGCATACCCGACTTGCAGCTGGGTGAGGACCGGGCCTTCGTCGCCATCGCCGAAAAACGCGGCTGGCGGATCCGCCATTCGGCTCGCGCTCAGGTGAACACCGCCTGCCGTCTCAGGGGACGAACTTCGGGAGGTATGGCAGGCGCACTCCGTGCGCGGATCACCGAACCCGACCCGCTTGTCGACGAATTGCTGGAGCCGTCCCGACAAACCCTCCTGAGAGCCAGGCTGCGCGGTGCCTTGAGAAAACGCTGTGCCGATAGCGCGGGGTTCGAGCAAGAATGGAAGGAGGTCGAAAAGCGACCGGACTTGCAACGCGTACGGTTAAGATTGTCTGATCTGACCCGCGAATTGCCTTTTCTCACGGCAGCTGTCGCCGGTTTGACCTCCCTTCCCGAAAGGAGGTCGGCATGAGACTGGCCCTTGCCAATACAGAAAGTGCGCTTACCGAAACGCAACTGTTTGCCCGCATCGCAAGCAATGCGGCCGATGCGGATGCGGGTCGACGTGATCTTGCACCCGATATGGCTTTGTTGAGCGCGTCGGGTGAGCTTTCCCGGCTGTGTCATCCCGACATCGGGCCTAAGGAGGCGGTCACGCTGTTGCGAAGGATCGGCCGGGCAAACCTTTCGGTCGGGCGGTTGACGGAGGGGCACATGAATGCCGTGCGTCTGATCACTCTTTACGGAAGCCCGGACCAACGCAGACTGTGCAAGGCAGAGGCGGCGGCGGGCGCGATATTTGGCGTGTGGGGCGCGGACGGCCCTACCCCCGTGCGTGTGGTCGGTGCAGTTGGCGAGAGGTTTCGTCTGGCGGGAAGCAAGCGCTTTGCCTCGGGTCTCGGAGTTGTGAGCCGAGCGGTGGTAACCGCCGGCACGCCTAAGGGTACCCAACTTGTGTTCGCGCATGTCGACGAGAACGCCCGCGCAGACGAGTCCGGCTGGGATACGTCCGGAATGCGCGCGACCGCCTCCGGCACTTATGATTTCGAAGGCGTACAGGCGATAGGCATCGGCAAGCCTGGAGATTACGAACGCGAACCCCACTTCCAGGGCGGTGTCTGGCGCTACGCAGCGCTTCATGTCGGCGGCCTGGAGGCCTTGGCAGAGGCCGTGCGCAAAGGCGTGGCTTCCTTTGGAGACAGTGCTGGCGAAGCACAGCTGCACCGGGTGGCCCGTATTGCCAGTCTCGCGCACGGTGCACGGCTGATCATAGAGGATGCAGCCGCTCAAGTTGAGGCAGCAGGAGCAGACCACGTCGCGGTGGCACTCAGCCTCGCGGCGCGGGAGGCCGTTGAGGATGCGTGCCTGAACGGAATGGCGATCGCGGATCGCGCCCTCGGCACGCGTTCCTTTAGCACCGGGCAAGCGGTCGAAAGAATCCGGCGCGATTTGTCCTTCTTCCTTCGACAAGCAGATCTCGACGGCAAATTGCAGCAGGTAGCTCGAACGCTATGCCGGATGGACACTCCGGTCGGCGAATTCTGGGACGCCACATGATTGCCCTCACGGATATCGCTAGGCGGTCGACCACCGCGCCGGTGACATCATTGGACGACTTGGCCGGTCCGGGAGAAATCCTCGTGCTGGTTCCTCACCCCGATGATGAGTCGCTGGCAATGGGTGCCGCAATCGCAGCGGCGGTAGAAGCCGGCCGGCAGGTTCATATCGCGATCGTCACCGATGGCGCGTGGTCGCACCCCAATTCCGCCAGTCACCCGCCGGACGTCCTTTCCAAGCTTCGTTTGAGCGAGGTTAAGCTCGCCGTCAGCATCCTTACACGCGGGAAAGCCTCACCGATCTGGCTCGGTTACCCCGATATGGCGGCTCCCGATTGCGTGGACGATTTTAACGAGGGCATGCACCTGTTGGCACCCGTGCTGGAAAAGACTTCCGCGATCTGGACAACCTGGAATGGCGACCCGCACCCGGACCATCAGCGCGTTTGGCGGCTTGCCAAACAGATTTCGTTCGATCGCGACGGGATACGTCTTTTTGCCTGTCCAGTTTGGGGGCGCGTCCAGGAACCAGTGCCCAATGCGGATCATACTGGTCTCAAGCGTTTCCCCTCGGAAAAGTACCGCGCGCAGAAGTCGCAGGCCGTGGCCGCCCACGCTTCGCAGATGACAAATTTGATCAAGGATGATCCCGACGGCTTCACGATGGCGACGGAATTGGCGGAGTACTTCGTACTTTCCGATGAGATATTCATCCCCTCATGACCCGCGACGCCGCCGCCTTCGAACAACTCTATCGGGATAACGGCGATCCCTGGGATTACGAGACCAGCGCCTATGAGGCCGACAAATACAGGCGTTGCCTGCACCTTCTGCCTCGCGAGCGCTATCGGAACGCTCTGGAGATAGGGTGCTCAATCGGCGTGATGAGCGCCGGCATCGCCTTGCGGTGCGATCATCTATTGGGGATCGACTTCGCGCCGACCGCCATTGATCGAGCGCGCCGGCGTGGCATCACGAACGCAGCATTCGAGGTGGGCGCGGTGCCTGAAGATTGGCCCGGCGGAACCTGGGACCTGATCATTCTGTCGGAAGTTCTTTATTATCTGGAACCTGTCGCCCTCGAACGCACCATCGCCTGCGTTGCCCGCGATCTTGCCGCCGATGGCGATTGCCTTGTCGTCGGTTACACCGGTCCGACCGAGACGCGCCTGTCCGCTCGCCAGGTTAGCGCGCGGTTGGTTGATGCGCTCACCACCGCGCGCCCGAAACACCGACTTTACCAGTGCCAGGGCTCTTCCTGGATCGCTACGGTTTTCAGTTCCCGCCCTGATCAATCCCCCGCGGGAGGAACAGATAAATAAAGATAACCCGGGTCGAACCCGGCGACACGGCGCAGAGCTTCCCTGTCATGGATTTCGGCATATCCATCGCGAATTGTGCAAAGGCCAGCATCGCGAAGGTCCTTGATGACCCGGCTGACATGCACGGTCGACAAACCGGCGATCTCCGCGAGATCGGTCTGCATCACTCCCAGCAGTACACGGTCGCCCTCCACTCGGCCGCACATCTGCATTCGCAGGTCCATCTCGCATACGAAGTCTGCCATGCCTGCCATCGCCCTGAGAAGCCCGCTGCGATACGTCCAGTGTCGGTGGATGGCGGCGTCGATCATCGTCAACCGCCAAAGCGCACGCGCATCTTCCGCGCTGGCGGCTATTATCTCCCCGAGCGCTCCATGCGGAAACAGCGCTAGACGCGAGGCCGTAAGACTACGCACATCGTGATCGAGCCGCTGCAGGGGAAAGGCGTGCAAATCGACAAAATCGCCCGGCACCTGAAGGGCCACAACGAGTCGTTTTTCCGAAGCGACATTGACGCCGGAGACATAGCGCACCATAACGCCATCCAGAAGCAAAGCGCTTTGCGTAATGAGATCGCCGGCCCGCGACAGGACTTGCCGTGCGTCAAGGGTCACTATCTCGCTGCAGGCCCATTCGAGCTTCCGCCACAGCTCGGTCGAAAGCTGTGCGACCATACCGACATGGTCATGTTCATTGAGTAACCCAGGCTTGATTTCCTTCATTCGATCCTTCACGTCGTGGCCTCGCCGCACCTCGTCAATCGTACCAACACTTCAACGGCGAGGCATTCGCCATTTGTGGTAGTTGATGATTGGCGGGGCGCCTTATTGATTTTCCTCTTGCTACTTCAACAGCTCCAGCGATCCGGCGAATAAATACGGACACTTTGGCAGGGGAATGCTACCGCAACACTTGTAAACAGAGCTGGACCCGTGAGGTATTGCAGATGTCTGAGTCTCTAAAATTGTTCGTCGTGTACTGCGATCCGGAATCCGCCCCCGAAGAACTGGAAGGCGATGCACGCACCCTGTCGCCGGGGCTTTTCCTTATCAGAGCGGAACAATCTCAGTCACAGCTTTATCACAAGATGAAGCGACAGCTTCCAGAAGACACTGCACTACTTGTTGTCACAGCAGCATCAATCCCAAAGTTCAAATCAATGACGCCGGGCAGCACGAAATGGGTTCGCGGAAAAGACTGAATTGTTGAGCTTGGTCGGAGACCCGTTGCTACATTGCGATCATCATAGCCGCGACGATGATGTTCGTCATGCTCGCCTTCATGTTCTCGATAAGCGAAAAAACGTAGGGTGAACATCAATATCTTTGCAGCTTGGTGGAGGTTTTTTCTGTCGCGCTCTGGCTGATCCGCAGCAAAAGCACTGTAGTGGATCGCAGTTCCATCAGCGTGAAGATCCGGCACTACTCCATCGCCATGCGCAAGCGGCGTTCATGGGCGCCGCTTGGCGCCGCCGTCGGAATACCTCATGATGGCCGAGATGGCCGTCTGGATGCCGCCTTTTGGTAGGATGGGTTGGCTGAGATTGTCCCGTTCTGGCCACCGTAAGAAACTACACTCCGAGACTAGTCACAGCTCAAATTCCCGAGGCAAAAATACAACCAAAGTACAACATTCAAAAATCAAAATCCGTAATGCCTTGGTTTTATGACATTTTCTGAACTGTCCGTCCAATCCATCATCGGCGCA
>JAGRLL010000230.1 GCA_020441855.1 Nitratireductor sp. | reverse complement strand
TTCCTCGACGAGATCGGCGAGGTGTCGCCGGCTTTTCAGGTGAAATTGCTGCGCGTGCTGCAAGAGGGGGAAATCCGGCCTGTCGGCAACACCAGGACGCGCAAGGTCGACGTGCGGGTGATCGCGGCGACCAACAAGGATCTGGAACTGGAAGTGCGCTCGGGCCGGTTCCGCGCCGATCTTTATTACCGTCTTGCCGGCATGGTCATCCGCATGGTCGACCTGAAGGAGCGGCGCGAGGATATTCCCGTGCTTGCCCGCGCATTGCTGGCGCGCTCGATGGAGCAATTGGGCAAGCGCGTGCCCGGCTTCACACGGGAGGCGCTGAGCTGCATGCAGAATTACGCCTGGCCCGGCAATGTGCGCGAGTTGCAGAACGAGATCCAGCAGATGCTGGTCACGGGCGAGGAGGGCGCCGAGCTTGGCGCGGAGCGGCTTTCCCGGCATATTCTGCTGGCGCAAGCCAATTGCATGGCCGGGGGCGAGGAAGACGATGTCGCGCTCGGCGATATCGCTTCCGCCGACGGAACGCTGAAAGACAAGATCGAGATGCTGGAAGCGCGCATCATCCAGGAAACGCTGATCCGCCACCGCTGGAACAAGTCGAAGGCGGCGCGCGAACTGGGCCTGTCGCGCGTCGGCCTGCGTGGCAAGCTGGAACGTTACGGGCTGGAAAAGGTCAGGCCGATGCCGGCGCGCCGCGCGGCGGGTGTCGCTTGAGGCGCATGCGATGGCAGGGCTCATGACACGATCGCCATCTTCCGTCGCGCTCGGCCGGCGCGGCGAAAACTCGCCCGGAATCAACACGTCCGGAGTCAATTCGCCCGGAGTCAATTCGCTTGGTGTCAATTCCCTGGGAGATGGCGGCGACGAGATGTGGATCGACGTCATCCAGAAGATGGACGAGGTCTATACCGAGCTCGTCCATTCGCAGGCGGAGCTTGAGACCAAGAACACAAGGCTGGAGGAGGCCTATGCCTTCATCGGCTCGGTGCTGGAATCGATGGCCGATGTGGTCATCGTCTGCGACGAGAACGGTGTCATCCAGCAGGTCAACAGGGCGCTGGAAGGGCTGACGGGCATCGCCGATTCCAGTCTGCGCGGCGCGGCGCTCGCCTCGATCTTCCAGCCCGAGGCGCATGCGGAAATCGCGAGCTTCATGGGCCGGTTGAAGGCCGGGGAGACCATTTCCCAGTGCGAATTGTCGCTTGCCGCGCGCAGCGAGGAATTGTCGGCGATCTCGGTCAATTGCTCGCCGCGCACGGGCCCAAGCGGGCGGATCGACGGCATGGTCATTGTCGGCCGGCCTGTCGGCGAGTTGCAGCGCGCCTATCGCGAACTGGATGTGGCGCACAAGCAATTGTCGCAGACGCAGCAGCAGCTTCTGGTGTCGGAAAAAATGGCAGCGCTCGGCCGGCTGGTCGCCGGCGTGGCGCATGAACTGAACAATCCGATCAGCTTCGTCTACGGCAACATGCACGCGCTGAAGCGTTATGGCGCGACGATCGTCGAATATCTGAAGAAATGCGCGCCGGGACGCAGCTATGACGAGATGCAGGCGCTTCGCAAGGACCTGAAGATCGACCGGCTGCTCGCCGATATCGAGCCGCTGGTGGACGGTACGCTGGAAGGTGTCGAGCGCGTCAGCGACATCGTGCAGGACCTTCGCCGCTTTTCCTCCAACCAGCAGGAATCGGAGGAAGAATTCGATGTGGTCCGGCTGATCCGCACCGCGGCCGACTGGGTGATCAAGACGCAGCGCGAGAAGCCGCGCGTGCGCTTCGACATGCCCGACCATCTGGAGATGAAAGGGCGCAAGGGCCAATTGCACCAGATTGTCGTCAATCTGGTGCAGAACGCTTCCGATGCGCTGGCCGCGCGAACCGATGGTGAAATTGCGATTGCCTGCGCACGGCGGGGTGGCGATGTGGTGGTCACGGTCGCCGATAACGGCACCGGCATTCCCGCGGCCCATCTCGACAAGATCTTCGAGCCGTTCTTCACCACCAAGCCGATCGGCACCGGCACGGGGCTCGGGCTTTATGTCAGCTATTCGATGGCGATGAAGCAGGGCGGCGACCTGACGGTGGCGAACCTGCCCGCAAGCGGCGCGAAGTTCACGCTCACGATACCCGACATGACTGGGGCTTCGGCCAATGCGCGCGGCTGAGGGCAGAAAGCGCAAGACGCTGCTCTGGCTGCAATCGGGCGGCTGCGGCGGCTGTTCGCTGTCGCTGCTCGGCGCGGAAGGCCCCGATTTGTACACCGCGTTCGACGCGGCGGGGATCGAGGTGTTGTGGCATCCCTCGATCAGCGTCGGCAGCGGTGCGGACTATCTCGCGCTGCTGGAACGCGTTGTGTCTGGCGAACAGCAACTCGACTTTCTCTGCCTCGAAGGGGCGGTGATGCGAGGGCCGAACAGCACCGGACGCTTCCACATGATGGCCGGCACCGACCGCCCGGTCATGGACTGGGTTGAAGCGCTGGCGGAGCAAGCCGGCACGGTCGTCGCCGTCGGTTCCTGCGCGGCGTTCGGTGGTATCACCGCAGCGGGCGATAACGAGGTCGAGGCCTGCGGGCTTTCGTATGACGGGCGAAAGCCCGGCGGTCTGCTCGGCGAGGCGTTCCGCTCCAGGAATGGCCTGCCGGTCGTCAACATTGCCGGCTGTCCGATCCACCCCGACTGGTTCACCGAGACGCTGCATCAACTCTCCAGAGGGCATTTCAGCCGCGCCGAGCTCGACGAATATGCGCGGCCCATCGCCTATACCCAGCACCTCGTCCATCACGGCTGCGGGCGCAACGAATTCTACGAATACAAGGCGAGCGCCGAGCGGCTTTGCGATCTGGGTTGCATGATGGAGAATCTCGGCTGCAAGGGCACGCAGGCACGCGCCGACTGCAATCTGCGGCCGTGGAACGGTATCGGCTCCTGCCTCGACGGCAATTATCCCTGCATCAATTGCACCGCACCGGAATTCGAAAATCCCGGCCATGCCTTCACCACGACGCCCAAGATTTCCGGTATACCCGTCGGTCTGCCGACCGACATGCCGAAGGCGTGGTTCGTTGCGCTCGCCTCATTGTCGAAGGCGG
>JAGRLL010000229.1 GCA_020441855.1 Nitratireductor sp. | reverse complement strand
CCTTCCCCGCCTTCACCGCCTCGGTATGCAATCTGCGCCCGACAAGCCGTGGTTCCGTCCACGTTTGCGGACCCGCGGCGGGCGGGCACCCGGCGATCCGACCGAATTACCTCTCGACGGAGGCCGACCGCCAGGTCGCGGTGGACGCCCTGAAATGGGTGCGAAGGATCGCCGCCCAGCAGGCGCTCGCACCCTATTCGCCCGAGGAGATAAAGCCTGGCGCCCACGTCAGCTCCGATGAAGACATGGTGACGGCGGCAGGCGATCTGGGCACGACCATCTTCCATCCCGTCGGCACTGCCCGAATGGGCGCCGACAGCGACCGGGATGCCGTGCTCGACGCCCGGCTTCGCGTGCGCGGCGTCGCGGGCCTGCGCGTCGTCGACGCATCGGTCATGCCTACGATCACTTCGGGCAACACCAATTCGCCGACCATGATGATCGCCGAAAAGGGCGCGACCATGGTGCTGGAAGATGCCCGCGCCTGAGTGTCGCAAGACCGCAAGGCGACTCAAATCGATAACCTTCGCGGCCTTTTTCGCGCATCGAACCGCCAAGCGGGTTATTATTGGGAAATGCCATCTTGTAATCCGGCGGAAAATCCGTATATCAGCACTTGCTAATATTCATGGAGAACTAACATGTCGCTCGATCGTTCCGTCCTCGCCTTCGCAGGTGTCATGGTACTGGTTTCCCTGGCCCTGACGCAGTGGGTTTCACCCTACTTCGTCTGGTTCACCGTGTTTATCGGCGCCAATATGATCCAGTCGGCCTTCACGGGTTTCTGCCCGGCCGCCATGATCTTCAAGGCGTTCGGCGTCAAGCCGGGCTGCGCATTCTGATGGCGCGCACGCTTACCTCGATGGTAGCACTGGCGGCGGCTTTTGCCGTCGCCGGTGTTTCCGCGGCACCCGTTTCCGCCGGGTCGCTCAACCTTGCGCCGACCACCATTACCGAATTCAAGGCTGTCTATGGCCGCGTCGAGGCGCGCGACACCGTGCCGGCACGCGCGCGCATCGGCGGCGTGGTCGTCGAAATGCTGGTGAGCGAGGGTGACCCCGTTACCGCCGGCCAGAAGATCGCCAAGGTCCACGACGACAAGATCGATTTCCAGATCGCGGCGACCGACGCCAAGCTGCGTGCCGGGCAGTCCCAGCTTGAGACCGCGCAGGCCGAACTCGACCGCGCCCAGAAACTGCTCGAACGCGGGGTCACCACGGTCCAGCGCCTCGACCAGTTGCGCACCGAGGTCGATGTCGCCCGCAACCAGATCGCCGCCATCGAGGCGGAGCGCTCCGTGCTGCAACAGCAGACGGCGGAAGGCAACGTGCTTGCCCCTGTCGACGGCAAGGTCATAACCGTGCCCGTCACGCGCGGCGCGGTCATCATGGCCGGCGAATCGGTCGCCACGATCGGCGGCGGCGGCTTTTACCTGCGCCTCGCCATTCCGGAGCGCCACGCCTCCAGCCTGAAGGAAGGCGCCGAGATCCAGATTTCTTCCGAGGGCCTGCATGAATCCGGTCGGCTCGCCAAGATCTATCCGCAGATCGAGAACGGACGCATCGTCGCCGATGTGGAGGTTGATGCGCTCGACACCGACTTCGTCGACGCGCGCGTCCTTGTCGAGGTTCCGGTCGGCGAACGCACCGCCCTGCTGGTGCCCTCGGCCGCAATCACCACGCGTTCCGGCATCGATTTCGTCAAGGTCGAAACCGCCGCAGGCGAGGTTGAACGCGCCGTCGTCGTCGGCAAGTCCATGACACGCAATGGCGCCGATCTGGTCGAAATCCTGACCGGCCTTGCCCCCGGAGATACGGTCGTCCTGCCATGAAGCCTGAAAATTCAGAAACCAGCCTGGGAATTGCAGGCGGACTGACGCGCGCGTTCATTTCCTCGCCGCTCACTCCGCTCTTCCTGATGGCCGCCTTCGTCTTCGGGCTCGTCGCGCTGTCGACGCTGCCGCGCGAGGAAGAGCCCCAGATTTCCGTTCCGATGGTCGACATCCACGTCCAGGCGCCCGGCCTCAAGGCAGCCGATGCCGGCAAGCTGATCACCGAGCCGCTCGAAACCATCGTGCGCGGCATCGACGGGGTCGAGCACGTCTATTCGCAGACGAGCGACGATTACGTCATGGTCACGGCCCGCTTCATCGTCGGCACCTCGTCCGACGCCGCCGTGCTGCGCGTTCACGACAAGGTGCGCGCCAACCTCGATCGCATTCCGGTCGGCATACAGGAGCCCCGGATCGTCGGCCGCGGCATCGACGACGTCGCCATCGTCGCGCTCACGCTCACGCCGAAGCCCGGCGATGCCGAGCATGTCACCGCCAACGACCTTACCCGCATCGCGCGCGAACTGCGGACCGAGATCGCCAAGATAGACGATGTCGGCCTGACCTATCTCGTCGGCGAGACCGGAGAGGTCATCCGCATTGCGCCCGATCCCGACAAGCTTGCCCTCTTCGGGGTTACGCTTCAGCAGCTGGCCGGCAAGGTTTCCGGCGCGAACCGCGCCTTCAATTCCGGCAAGGTCCGCGACAGCCGCGAAGGGCATTGGGGCGAACAGATCGACATCATCGCCGGTGAAACGCTGTCGACGCCGGCGGAGATCGCCAACCTGCTGCTCACCGCGCGCGACGGACGGCCTGTCTATGTACGCGATGTCGCCGATGTCCATTTTGCCGACGACATGAGCGATGCCCTCGTCTCGACCGTCTCAAGGCACGACGGCAAGGTCGAGCGCGTTCCCGCGATTACGCTCGCCGTGGCCAAGCGCGCCGGCTCCAACGCCGTCACTGTTGCCGAAAAGATCCTGCATCGCGTCCACCTTCAGGAAGGTAAGCTCATCCCCGGGAACGTCGAGGTCGAGATCACCCGCGATTACGGCGAAACGGCCAACGAGAAGGCCAACGAGCTTCTGTTCCACCTCGGTCTCGCCACGCTGTCGATCATCGCGCTGGTATGGGTCGCCATCGGCTGGCGCGAGGCTGTCGTCGTCGCCGTCGTCATTCCGGTCACGATCCTGCTCACCCTGTTTGCCTCCCGGCTGATGGGCTACACGCTGAACCGCGTTTCTCTGTTCGCGCTGATCTTCTCCATCGGCATCCTCGTCGACGACGCCATCGTCGTGATCGAGAACATCGCGCGCCACTGGGCCATGAAGGATGGCCGCGACCGCCGCACGGCCGCGATCCAGGCCGTCGCCGAAGTGGGCAACCCGACCATCGTCGCGACCCTCACCGTCGTCGCCGCCCTGCTGCCGATGCTGTTCGTCTCCGGCATGATGGGCCCGTATATGAGCCCGATTCCAGCCAATGCCTCGGCCGCGATGATCTTCTCCTTCTTCATCGCCGTCATGGTCACGCCGTGGCTGATGATGAAGACCGCCGGCAAGGCGGCCATCCCCTCCCATGACGAGGGCTCGCATGGCGGATTCCTTGGCAAGGTCTACGCCACGGCCGCACGGCCCGTGCTCGCCTCCAAGGGGCGTAGCTGGCTGTTCCTGATCGTCGTCGGCGTCCTGACGCTCGGCTCGCTCAGCCTGTTCTACACCAAGCATGTCACGGTCAAGCTGCTGCCCTTCGACAACAAGTCCGAGCTGTCGGTGGTCATCGACCTGCCCGAAGGGTCCTCCGTCGAGGCCACTGACGCCATCGCCCAGCAGGTCGCGGCCATCGTGCTCGACCTGCCCGAGGTGCTGTCTGTCCAGACCCATGCCGGCACCGCGGCGCCGTTCAACTTCAACGGGCTGGTGCGCCATTCCTATCTGCGGGCGCTGCCCGAACAGGGCGACGTGGCGATCAACCTGGTGGCAAAGGATCACCGCGACCGGTCCAGCCATCAGATCGCGCTGGATATTCGCGAGCGGCTGGCGGCACTGCAGGAAAGCTCGGGCGCGAGCCTGAAGGTGGTCGAGCCGCCCCCCGGCCCGCCGGTTCTGGCGACATTGCTGGCCGAGATCTACGGGCCCGACCCCGAAACCCGCCGCGCCGTGGCCGCGCGCGTCGAGGAGGCGTTCCGCGCCGTGCCCTTCGTGGTCGATGTCGACAATTCCTATGGCGAGCCGGCCCGGCTGCTGCGCACCACGGTCTCGACCGACGATGCCGAGTTCTTCCGGGTCCAGGAGGCGGACGTGCTCGACACCATCGCGATCCTGAACCAGGGCCGGACGGTGGGCTATTCGCATCGCGGCGGCGGGCGCCAGCCGATTCCGATCCGGCTCGAGCGTCCCATCGGCGCGCGGATCCTGGACGAGGATTTCCTGACCACGCCGATCCCGGCCAACGTCCTGCCGGGCGACCGCAGCGTCGTCGAACTGGGCGACGTGGTCGAGGTCTCCGAGGAACGCGCCTCCTTCCCGATCTTCCGCCACAACGGCCGCGCCGCCGAGATGGTCACCGCCGAGCTGGCCGGCACCTTCGAGGCGCCGCTCTACGGGATGCTGGCGGTGCAGAAGGCGATCGATGCCCAGGACTGGAGCGATCTGCCGAAGCCGGTGATCTCGCTGCATGGCCAGCCCGAGGACGAATCCCACCCGACCCTGCTCTGGGACGGGGAGTGGGAGGTCACCTGGGTCACCTTCCGCGACATGGGGGCGGCCTTCGGCGTGGCGCTTCTGGGCATCTACATCCTGGTCGTGGGTCAGTTCGGCTCGTTCAAGGTGCCGCTGGTGATCCTGACGCCGGTGCCGCTGACCTTCATCGGCATCATCGGCGGACATTGGCTGTTCGGCGCCGCCTTCACCGCGACCTCGATG
>JAGRLL010000023.1:4927-8349 GCA_020441855.1 Nitratireductor sp. | reverse complement strand
TCCTGGCCCGCCTATGGCGGCGAGGACGGGCTGTCGATCTATGTGCGCGACAGCTTTCCCGGCCTCAACACACTCAACCCGATGCACTTTTTCGGCATTTGTTACGTGGTGCTGATCATCGTGCTGGCGGTGTCCTTCTTTCTGATACGTTCGCGGTTCGGGCTCGCCTTGCAGGCGGCGCGCCAGAATCCAACGAGGCTCGCCGCCGTCGGCATCGCACCGTTTGGCATAAGGCTTACCGCTTTCGTGATTTCCGGTGCGATCACCGCCCTTGCCGGCGCGCTTTACGCCGATCTCAACCGGTTCGTTAGCCCGTCAATGCTCAACTGGCACACGTCCGGCGAAATCATGGTGTTCGTCATTCTTGGCGGCGTCGGGCGCATCTTCGGGCCGGTCGCGGGGGCTGCACTTTATATCGTGCTGGAGCACAATCTGGGCGGCGTCACCGAATATTGGCAATTGCCGCTCGGCCTGCTGCTGCTCGCGGTCGTCCTGTACGCGCGCGGCGGCGTTTTGGGCGTCCTTGCAGGGAGTGCGAGGCATGGCTGAGCCCGTCCTCACCGTGGAAAACCTGTCCAAACGCTTTGGCGCGCTCGCAGCGAGCGACAATGTCAGCATCGATCTCGTATCAGGCGAGATCCATGCGTTGATCGGGCCGAACGGGGCGGGCAAGTCGACGCTCATCAACCAGATCACCGGCGCAATCCGCCACGATTCCGGTTCCATTCGCTTCGAGGGACGCGAGATAGGCGGGTTGAGTGTCGCCGAGCGCGCAAGGCTCGGGTTGGCCCGGACCTTCCAGATTTCCTCACTGGCGCCGGAATTCACCGCCCTGCAAAACGTGGTTCTCGCGGCGCAAGCGGCGAGCGGGCGCATCTACCGCTTCTTTCGACCGGCGCTTTCGGACCTTTCACTGGTCGAGCCGGCAATGTCGCATCTGGCGCGTGTCGGTCTCGTCGACAGGGCACGTACACGCACCTCGGACCTGTCGCATGGAGAAAAGCGCCAGCTGGAAATCGCGGTGGCGCTGGCGCTCAGGCCCAGGGCCTTTCTGCTCGACGAGCCCATGGCGGGCATGGGGCCGGAGGGGTCGAAGCAATTGACCGGGTTTCTCGATGATCTGCGCGCCGAAGCGCCGATCCTGCTGGTCGAGCACGACATGGATGCGGTGTTTGCATTGGCAGACCGCATCTCCGTGCTGGTCTATGGCAGAGTTATTGCGACCGGCAGCGTCGCCGAAATCCGATCGAACGAGGAAGTGCGGCGCGCCTATCTCGGCGAGGAAGAGGCATGAGCGCGCTGCTGGAAATCGCCGACCTCAAGGCGTTTTACGGTGCTTCGCAAGCGCTGTTTGGCGTGACGTTCTCGGTCGGTGAGGGCGAGGTGGTGGCGCTCATGGGCCGCAACGGCATGGGCAAGACCACGACGATCCATTCGCTCTGCCGCATGCTCACCAATACCAGAGGTTCAATCCGGTTTCTGGACCAGGATATCGTACGCCTGCCCTCGCATCGCACCGCGCGGCTCGGCGTCGGTCTCGTGCCGGAAGGAAGGCGCTGCTTCCCGAACCTTTCCGTTGCCGAGAATCTGAGTGCTGCGGCGCGGCCAGGCGAATGGGACTTCAAGCAGGTTGCGCAACTGTTTCCGCGACTGGAGGAAAGGCGGCATCAGCGCGCCAGCACGCTTTCGGGCGGCGAACAGCAGATGCTGGCAATCGGCCGCGCCCTGATGACCAATCCGAAGCTGCTGGTGCTGGACGAAGCGACGGAGGGCCTTGCGCCGGTCGTACGCCAGGAAATCTGGGCTGCGATCCGCCAGTTGAAGCAATCGGGCCTGTCGATCCTCGTGGTCGACAAGACGCTATCCGAACTGACCCGGGTTGCGGATCGCTGTGTTATCCTCGAAAAGGGTGTCAATGCGTGGCAGGGCACGCCGGGCGAGCTTTCGGACAAGGTCAGGGACCGCTATCTCGGCGTGTAGCGGCCGGGCGAAGAAATCGTGCGCGCCGCCTGTTTTTCCCGGTTCGAATCCTGATGGAGGAGCTAAATCCGCTCTTTCCGGGTTTGCTACATCACCGCGCCGATCTGCCAGGGCACGAATTCGTAATCGCCCAAACCCTGAGCCTCGGATTTCGATTCTTCCCCGGACGCGACGCGTAGCAGCAAGTCGTATATTTCCTTGCCCTTTTGCTCCAGCGTCACGCCGTCGAGGAGCATGTCGCCGGCGTTCACGTCCATGTCTTCGCTCATGCGCAGATACATTTCGGTGTTGGTCGCGATCTTGATGCAGGGCGCGGGTTTGGAGCCGAAGGCGGAGCCGCGACCGGTGGTAAACGCAATCAGATTGCAGCCTGACGCGATCTGTCCGGTGACCGATGCAGGATCGTAACCCGGCGAATCCATGAAGATGAAACCTTTCTCGCGGATCGGCTCGCCGTACTTGTAAACGCCATTGAGTGGCGAAGTTCCGCCCTTGGCGGCCGCACCGAGCGACTTTTCCAGAATGGTGGTCAGGCCGCCGCGCTTGTTTCCCGGCGAGGGGTTGTTGTCCATCGAACCGCTGTTGCGGGCCGTGTAATCTTCCCACCAGCGAATCCGCTCGATCAGGTGCTCGCCGGTCTTTCGGTCTTTCGCCCTGCGGGTCAGCAGATGCTCGGCGCCGTAGATCTCCGGCGTTTCGGCCAGCACGCCCGCGCCGCCCTGCGCGGCGATCAGGTCGCAGGCATAACCCAGTGCCGGATTGGCGGTGATGCCGGACCAGGCGTCGGAACCACCGCATTGCAGGCCGACAATCAGTTCGGAAGCCGGGCAGGGTTCGCGCCTCGCCTTGTTGGCTTCGGGCAGCATGGCGCGGACTTTCTCGATCCCGAGTTCGACTGTGCGGCGCAGTCCGGCGACATCCTGGATGTTCATGGTCTGGAAGGTCGGGCCGCGTTCCAGTCCGTGCGCCTCGATCAGCCAGTCGATCTGGTTCATCTCGCAGCCTAGACCGACCATCAGCGTGGCGGCGTGGTTGGGATGGCCGGCATAACCCCACATGACGCGTTGCAGGGTCTCGAAGCCCTCGCCGGAACCGGCCATGCCGCATCCGGTGCCGTGGACGAAGGCGACGACACCGTCGACATTGGGATAATGCGCCAGTTCCTCCGGTCCGAACGCTTCCGCGATCATGCGTGCGGCCGTCGCCGAGCAGTTCACCGAGGTAATGATGCCAATATAGTTGCGTGTGCCGACCTTTCCGTTGGCGCGGCGATAGCCCATGAACGTGTCGCGCTCCGCCTCCGGCACCATCTTCACGGGGCGAAGGTCGGTCGAGAACTCGTAGTCTGTGGCGGTGTTGCGGAATTCGACATTGTGCGTGTGGACATGATCGCCGGGCGCGATGTCGTTCGACGCGTAGCCGATGAGCTGCGCATATTTGCG